>JAGQOY010000261.1 GCA_020427005.1 Planctomycetales bacterium | reverse complement strand
TACAATTTCTGAAAGTCAAAGAAGAGACACATGGTGAGTTTCATTCCCTCGCAAAGACTGATTGCGCTGAACTTCCGATTTAGTGCACCTTCATAAGCTTGGTTCCTTCTTGTGATCGCGCAGTATCAAATGCTACTGAAACCTGAAAACACGCAATTTCTCATGCTGCTTACCGGCATCGGCATTATGTGTTGGTTATTTTTTCGGGGCAAAATGCTGCGTGGACGAGCTCTGCGTAGCCAACAACAGTTGAGTCAGTCATTGCGACATAACGGGAATGTAAATTCTAAGCCAATTGTATTCCGGGGAACCGAATCCTTGGGAGCTCCTCCGGAGGTTTTGCGCTGGCAACTCGAATTGTCCGATTTGGCCAGGCAGCTTAAGGGTGAATTGGACTCGAAAATGTTGGCCGTCCAATCGATTACTCGAGCATACAATCAGGCGGCTGTTCGGTTATCCGAACTCATTCGACAAGCGGAAAGTGTTCGCATGGATGCAGCAACCAAACAATCGTCAGTATCAAATGATGTAGCGTTGGTAAAAGCCCATGAACTGGCTGCCGCGGGATGGTCGGTTGAGAAGATCGCTACATCCATCGGCTACAGTCTTGATGATGTTCGGCTTTTGTTGCGGCAAAGCAACGGTCCACAATCGGAAAGCCGCAGTTCTTAGTGCGAGCCGCTTAGTCCAATAGCTTGTTTCATCAAGCAGAGGATTGATGAGAGTAGGATTGGTGATATTAGTTCAATTTCCTCCCCGCTTGGTTCCTTGGCACGCGCCCTTGGTAGAGCAGGGCTGTAGTTAACTTACCTCCCCGTTGGGACCGTTGGGGAGGTGGCGAGTGAAACGAGCCGGTGGGGTCGCACGACAAACGTGCCGATGTCAATCTACTCCGACAACTCTGCAAAACGCCAACTAGGTTTTTGATCTGGTCGCAACGGCTGGTCGACAAGGTAAAGCCGTAGTACTTCAATCGGAATGGAGTTTTCATGCAGCACAGCGTCATGGTATTCACGGTTTGTACGTAGTCCAGATTGCACAAGTTCCTTGTGCATGGCTCGGAGCTGTAATCCGCCTAGCATATATGCTGCCTGATATAGTGGACTATACCCCCCCATAATCGACCTCCGAACCTCTGCCGTCGCCGCTGATCGTTCGTGGCCAACTTTATCAACCAAATACTGAATGCATTCCTCTGGTGACATCGTGCCAAGGTGATAACTAAGCGAAAAAATGATTCTGGCGCAGCGATGCTTTCGCCAAAATAACATGCCCACTCGATCTTCCGGGCCGTGCGCAAAATTTAGATCCCACAACAACATTTCCCAATACAAGGCCCATCCCTCGATCCAAAATGGGGTCGCAAACAATTGCCGATACGGTCGATATCGAGGTGTCATGTAGTGTTGAAGATGGTGTCCTGGAATTAGCTCGTGGTGAACAGTGGCCCTCGCAAAATGCTCGTTGTTACTACGCATGCTCATGAGTTTTTCTTCGTGCGTCATGCCGTCCGTTGGAAAACTAACAATGATCGTGTCACCTCCCAAGAAATAAGGGCTGACGCGTTGGCGTTCCGGACTCATCATGTTCATACGCCAACCGTTGGCAGCCAATTCCGGTATCGTAACCAAGTCATGAGCTTGAAGAAAACGTATCGCCTCCCATGCTAAATCACGAATTAGTTGGGGCTGGTCGCCTGGAGCCACATGCTTGCTCTTAACAAACTCGGTGGCTGCTCGCCAATCATCTTCAAATCCTAAGGCTGCAGTTGCCTTACCCAATTCCGCCTCACACCACTGCATTTCTCGTTCGGCCAAGGCCACCAACTCTTCTGGCGAATGAGCGATCCACTCGTGTTCTAACTCGAGTTGCAGTCCGTGGGCTCCAATCGGAAGTCCAATAATCGTATCGTTGTCCGACTCAGGGACCTCGACAACTTTTTCGCGCAGTAGTCGGCGATGGTTTTTCAAGGCTGCTTCTAATCGCTCGTATGGTTTTGCCGCCCACCATGAATACAGTGGATCGAAGCCTGTGTAGAAGCGGTGCGCTTCGTTCATGCGAGATTCTAATGCTGACGCCAACTCGCTAGCTCGCAGGCCCTGCAATTGCTTTTGTATCTTCTCTTTGCTGTCGGCCTGTTTTTCCAATTGGGACAGTCGGGTAGAGAGCTGTTCTACTTGAGCCGCAACCTGGTCTAGGACATTTGCTGATTGCTGAGCATCAATGGGCTCCACGTCCTCTCGGGCTTTGCAAAATTGAATCAACTGCGTCGCGTATGGTAGGAACGATTGCTGAGCCTCCGAGTCTCGACTCCAATCCAATTGCAGCTTCTTGGATCGGTACTCAATCTCAGTGCGCAAAAGTAAATAATCGATTTTGTCGACTCGGTCGAGGGATTCGAAATCCCGGTCCTGGAGCTTTCGAATCCACGATTGCAGGACTCCCTGGCGAATATCCTTGGCAACGACATCTAGAGGAACCCGGTATCGATGGTCCAAAGTCTCCAAATCTGCGGTAAATTGCTCAATCCACTCTCTGATCGGTGGGAGCGGTTCGCTTCTTCCGACAGAGCTGATAAGTAGGCAGATGGCCACTATATTGCTGAGTTGGATCAATGAATGATGCATGCACAGTCCCTGGGAGGGTGAGTCCCGGTTAAAGTTTGCTGGCGTATACCTAGGAGTGTCAATTTTGTTACTATTTTACACAAAATGTCAGGGGTTCCAGGATTAAGCGCGACATATCCTAGAACATCTCGAGCCAATTCAGGTAGTCGCGGTGGTAAAGCTTGAAACCCGTACCTGAAAGGAAACACGTGTACGGCCTAGTAGGGTGATGAAAAGGTAACCCGATGCGTCGGCGAGGGAAGGTGCCCAGCCCCTCGCTGACGCTTCGGGTTGCTAATCGTCCAGACTTTTTCAGCAGCCTGTTAGAGTCTCGCGGTTTAAAATTTGGGGCGTGACCCAACAAACTTACTCTCTCCTGGGCAAATTGTTCCACTGGGAGAGTCGCGAGCGTGTACGAGCGGAGAGAGGAAACACTGGATAGGCAAGCTCATCCCTGTGAACGAAACGGTTCTTGGCTACTCAAACTTACTCTCCCCTGAGGGAGAGTCGCGTGCAAGAGCGACGGGAGAAGTGAAAATCCTGGATAGGCAAGCTCATCCCTGTGAATGAAACGGTTCTTGGCTACTCAAACTTACTCTCCCCTCGGGGAGAGTCGCGAGCAGGGCGAGCGGAGAGGGGCCAACCGAGCCAAGTCAAGAGGTCTTGGAACCTTGAAGTGAGTGAACTACGCCCAACGACAGTCGAGTCGAATTGATCTTATAATTAATAAAGCAGTAGTTTTTTATGCGCTTAGAATACTGTCGAATGACTTGGACTAAGCAATGCTACAGTAGGGGTATTGCTACCTATTCGCGAAAACGGAAATTCGGATATGCGTTTTGATTCCCTATCGATTCTATCTCCGGTGGTTGGATTGCTTGCAGTCGCACTCGCAGCAGCGTCCGCGAGTCAGATTGACGGCCAAGAGCCGACCATAAACGCCTCAGCTCCGACCAAACAAGGATTTCTAGTAGACGTGACGCTGCCGTTGATAGGCAGTAGAGACGAGCAAGTTAGGCAACAGATTGATCGCGTGGCAAGCCAACAAAAGGCAGTAGCCGACCGTCCGGTTGTCGTGCTGCGTTTTTTGCAACGTCCTCGTACCGACAATTCGGGTCAGGAGGAAGGCCAGACTGCAGGCACGCAATTTGAGCGAGCTTTGGCGCTTGCCCGCTATTTAACCAGTCCTGCCGTATCGCGAGTCAGAATTATTGGCTACGTACCCGACAGTGTTCAAGGGCACGCGATTTTGCCGTTACTTGCGTGCGAAGATCTCTATGTGGCCCCCGATGCAGAATTGGGAAATGCCTCGGTGGATGAACCAGTCGATGGCACGATCGAAGGCGCTTACGAAGACGTGGTGTCGCGACGTGGAGTCCTGCCGGCAGCAATTGTAGCAGCTATGCTCAAGCCAAATACGCGGATTGTACGTCTTAGCCTTGATGACGGAACAACTTTGGTTTCCGAGGATGCTCAGGCCGCTGGATTGCGCGATGAGGGTAAGGTATTGCGTGAGGAAATGATTTGGCCCGGAGGTGGAATGGCAAGTTTTAACGGGCAACAGTTGAGGGCTCAGCGGTGGATTGCTGGTACGGCCACAGATGTTCGGGACTTGGCAGAGCAATTGGGCTTGGCGGCCTCTTTGCGAACTCCGATTGCCTTTCCCAAACAGTGGAAGGGAATAACTATATCTTTGATGGGCAAGCTCAACAGCGCCAAGGTAAACCAACTGGTGCGTGGAATTGAATCGAGCACTCGAGATCAAGAAACGAACTTGATCGTCGTAAAAATCGATGGATTGGAAGCAAGTTTTGACGATGCAGTTCGATTGGCTAGTTACTTAGCCGAACTGCAAACGGACCGCATTTTTACCATGGGGCTGATTGTTAGCCCTTGCCAAGGCCCCGCCGGTCTAATTGCAATTGCCTGTGACGAGACCATCTTGTTGCAAGGTGCGAGCCTTGCTCCGCCGTCGGAAAACCAACCAAATACTAACAGTCGCAAGCGAACTCTGGTCGTTGAGAATTTAGCTGAGAGCAGTCAGCGTCCGGTTTCGTTGATCGCAAAACTGGTCGACAGAGACGTCGAATTACGCGAATTCATTCATCAAGGTACTGGCGAGCACCAGTTGTTCGCACCTTGGGAATTGAATAGACACGCTGACGCTGCCGATTGGTTGGCGAAACAAACAGTCGACATCGCAGGCGAGATTCCGCCAGATTTGGCTCTTCAATATCGTTTGATCGACGCCGCAGAAGCAAGTGAGGGACTTGCTCTAAGTAGAATTGGCTTGGATGCTGCCCCAAGCGAAATGCGAACTCCCTGGCTGGATGCATCGATTCAGATGTTAGTCGCTCAAAGCTGGATACCACGCATCTTGCTAATGGTTGGGCTAATGGCCCTTATGGCCGAATTAAGTAATCCAGGGATTGGAGCTGGAGCATTTATCTCCGGCTTGTGCTTCTTGGGGTTCTTTTGGATCGAGGGGTTGGCCGGCAACGTAGAATGGCTTGAAGTGTTGCTGTTTATTGCTGGCTTGATTGCTTTGGCGATTGAGATTTTCGTCGTTCCAGGCTTTGGCTTATTCGGAATCGGTGGTCTTGTGATGCTGCTGGTATCGGTGGTGCTGGCAAGCCAGACTTTTGTTTGGCCAACCACATCGGCTCAACTTAGCGAAGTATCCGTGAATCTATTCTGGGTCGCTTGCCTAGCAATGGTTGGAATGATCGGACTTTTATTCATGCACCAGCAATTGGAACGCCTGCCCATGTTTCGTTGGGTAGCGCTACGGCCAGTTAGAGAAGATGAGCAAGAAGAGCTTGAACAACGAGAGGCCATTGTGCATTGGGAGCACTTGGATGGTCAGGTCGGACTAACCACAACTCGGCTGAACCCAGCAGGAAAAGCTCAGTTTGGTGATAGTATTGTCGCCGTTGTTGGCACTGGTGGACTGATCGATCCGGGTGTTGCAGTCCGTGTCGTTGAAGTTCGGGGCAACCTAGTGTTAGTTGAACCGGCCTCAGCCTAAAGCGGTTTCAGCGTACTCGCGACCTCGGGCGTAAGAATGCCAGTCCAAAAAGTAACAAGCTAGCCATTCCAGGTTCGGGAACTGCGGTAGTCAGTTGTAGGGACCAACCTCCTGTAATGGAACCGGAATCCCCGCTGTTAGCATCCAATACGAAGAGATTCCAATTCCCATTTGGACTCTGATTGAGCATATTGGAAAAATCATAGCTCCAAGGTGCCGGATCCGCATCATTAAGCTTACCTCCGGGACCTGGTGCAGGAAAGAAATCATCCCACTGCTCTAGTCCAGGTTGGTATATGCCCGAGATTAATGCTCCACCACCGGGTAACTGAAATGGTGCAGAGTCGTTGAACAACCACGTCAGGTTGATCGCATCCTGAAAGTCACCTGGCCCACTAAACAGCATGGTAATAGCATCAGCTTTTAGCCATCCCAGCTAGAAGCCTATCCTACATTACCAGTGACACTACATTACCAATGCGTGCTCTTATATCTGAGCTGATTGAAAGCTAATGGAGCGACTCGTTGGTAGTTTGGGCATCAGTGAGGCAATCGCGGTTTGAGGGCAGCATAACTGTACATACCCAACAAAGCGCCCAAAAGAGTTATTAACGCGAGTGGTTCACCGGCTCCAATCTGCGCATAAATTGGTCCGGGGCAAGAACCCGTTATTGCCCAACCAGCGCCAAACATGAGTCCTCCGAATGTGATACCCCAATGAAACGGTTTGGGAACATATCTTATGGGCAGTCCCTCCATCGTACGCACTCGCAGAAGCCGCATGAGCCACATCGAAGCCATGGCTACAACAATTGCAACGCTAATGATCAAGTACATGCGAACTTCGCGGAAAAGAAACATTTGGTGGATCCTTTCCCAGCGGGCAACTTCAGTTTTTGTAAACAATATTCCCAAATAGGCTCCCATGACAAATACAGCCATATAGGCGCGCCATGACATTTGGCGAGCCGGATTAAGATCTGCAGGAGAGTCGGATGGGGCTTCATTCATGCTGCACGTTCCAGTTCGTTACTCTGATTTGAGTGTTGCAAATACTTCTTCGGCTGAATCAATCGTCGCATCTATGTCTGCCGGAGTATGAGCGGCCGAAATAAAAAGTGCTTCGAATTGACTGCAAGGCATATAAATTCCGCGGTGAATCAAACCCCAAAAATATTTTGCGAAACTACTCCGCGAACTTCGATCTGCGTCTTCCCAGTTTATTATGGGGCGGTCATTGAAAAAGAACGTTAGCATGCTTCCGCTGCGAGCAATATGGAACTCGACGCCGTGCCGAGACGCAGCCGATGACAGACCTTCCAATAATTGTTTCCCCAACTGGTCTAGATAGGCGTAAGGAGGAGTATCACGCAACAATTGAAGGGTCGCGATACCTGCCGCCGTTGCCAGCGGATTGCCACTAAGAGTGCCCGCCTGAAAGACGCGACCGGCTGGAAGGACTTGATCCATCAAATCGGCTCGGCCTCCGTAGCAGCCGACGGGTAGCCCCCCGCCAACTATTTTCCCCAAAGTGGTCAAATCTGGTCGGACATTGTAAATCTCCTGAGCACCTCCCAAAGCTACACGGAATCCGGACATAACTTCGTCGAAAATTAAGATGCTACCGTAATCCGTACACAGCTTTCGCAGTCCCTGCAAAAAACCTGGTTGTGGTAGCACTGTACCCATGTTACCAGCAATCGGTTCCAGAATGACGCAGGCGATTTCGTGGCCAAATTCGGCAAAGGTTCTTTCAACCGAAGCCAAATTGTTGTACTGCAATATGACTGTATCTTGGCTGGTCCCAGCCGTGACTCCAGGTGAATCGGGAACACCGAGATTTGCAGCTGAGCTTCCTGCGGCGACTAGCAAGCTATCGACGTGTCCGTGGTAATTGCCTGCAAACTTGATAATTCTCGCCCTACCTGTTGCGCCCCGTGCCAAACGAATAGCACTCATGGTGGCTTCCGTCCCACTATTCACTAAGCGGAGCTTCTCGATGCTAGGCACGCACTGCGTAATCAGCTCGGCAAGTTCAGACTCTTTCTCGGTCGGCGCACCAAAACTAGAGCTTCTAGTTGCCGCCTGTTGAATTGCGGAAACAACCTGCGGATGAGCATGCCCCAGAATCATTGGTCCCCACGAACCGATGTAGTCGATCAACCGATTGCCATCGATGTCGAAAAGGTAGGCCCCTTCGGCTCGAGCCATGAACAACGGTTGTCCGCCAACAGCTCCAAACGCACGGGCAGGGCTATTGACTCCACCAGGCATATAATTTTGAGCCTTTTGGAATGCGGCGATTGAATTGGATTGAACAAAAGTGTTTGTCATAGAATCAACTTACTTATGTAACAGCAACGTTATGCGAAAAACTCTGAGAGCAAGCCGCTACAGGCATTCTAACGTCTCATCGGTCGCTCGAAAGTCCTTGTGATAATTAAGAAGGTCAGACTATTTGAGTTGCACAAAGGGCCCGGATCCAGTTGCCGAACAGAACGCACCATTAGAATCTGCAATACCATGGCACAATCGACTTTGGGTACTTTGGCGAACCGCACTCCAGAGCGTTTTTTGCAGATGGGTCCTTTAAAATTATTAAGGGTAATGTCAAAAAATACTGCGGCAGCGCAAATTCTTATGTTAGGGCGTTGACTTGGCAGGGATTTTGACATCCATTCCGATCGCTAGAGAGTATTTTTTTGTGAATCGAGCGCTTGCAGAGTGAAGAAAAAGTCGATTTGCAAAATTTTGTGAACGAATAGTAACCCGAAGCGTCAGCGACGGGCT
>JAGQOY010000260.1 GCA_020427005.1 Planctomycetales bacterium | reverse complement strand
AGCGTAAGCGAGGGACCGAAGAAGAATCCCTCACTTACGTTTCAGGTTGGGACGTTTATTCCTGCCGCTCGCCTTAGGACTTACGTCAAGACGAGAAATTCGGTGTGTTGCTACTCGATAGCGTCTTGTTCTTCATTAATAAGATAGTATTGAGCATGCACTTTCCCCATGGATGCGATTGAATTTGTTACCATCGATGAATCGACCTGGGATGCAAGGCAGTATGAACTGTTGGACTTTGGACAAGGGCGTAAGCTGGAGCGATTCGGTCGTATGATAGTGGACCGCCCCTGTCCTGCGGCGGAATGCCGGTTTAGCCAACCAGATATCTGGAAGCGAACTCAACTGCGTTTTGATAACCGACAATGGCACGAGTTGACGAAACAAACCTCTTCAACTGAGTCAAACTGGACGGTGGACTATCGAAAACTTGTCCTGCGGCTGAAACCCACGCCATTTGGGCATGTGGGTTTGTTTCCTGAACAAGCCGAAAATTGGAGTTGGCTTTCCCGCCTGATCGCCAACTGGAACAAGTCAACGCGTCCAAAAGCTCTCAATTTGTTCGCTTATACGGGTGGAGCGACCTTGGCCCTTGCCGACGCTGGTGCCGAGGTTGTCCATTGTGACGCCTCCGAACCCGCTGTTCGCTGGGCGCGTTCCAACGCGAGCCTTAGTCGACTCGAAAACACTTCGATACGCTGGATTGTCGATGACGCTCGTGACTTTGTACGACGCGAACTTAAGAGAAATCGGCAATACGATTTAATCGTCATGGACCCTCCAACCTTTGGACATGGTTCTAGGGGGATGCGTTGGGAAATTCAGAATGACTTGCCACAACTGTTGGCTCAGTGTGTGCAATTGCTAGCTGATTCACCTGCTTATCTTTTGATTACAGGTCACAGTGAATACCCTACTCCAGACGACATCCGATCCAATTTGGTTGGCTGCCTAGAAGGTGTATGTGCTGTTCAGCGGTCACAACTGTACGATCTGGCTGGTCGTTGCCTAGACTGTGGCTATGCCGTTCGGGTAGTCAAAAGAGATTCTTGATGTCAACATACATCTGGAACCTGCACAGGTAACGGCCTGAAGTGAGTTTTGAACTGTCCGTCTGCTTGACTCTGCGTGAATCTAAGGTTTCGCAAAGTTTCAAATAAAGCCTTTGTCCCGATGAATCTCACCTTCCTTTCCGAGAAAGGCGAGGAAGTATTGGGAGGGGCAAGCGACGGGGAGGTGGCCAATCCTGTTCAGTGTGAAGAATTGCGCAACTTGTACGTGACACGACACCCCAAGACAGGATTCCGCGCGTTTACTAGAATAGCGCGAGATTGTGTTGATGTCTTACAATGGAGTACTTCGTTGTAGGATAAGAAGATCCATGACGTTCCGAGCAAGCTCGTTCAGTTAGTTAACCGTCGGTTCACGCATAGTAAGATATAGACACCCATGGGTAGAAGTTTTGAAGTTCGCAAGGCATCCATCGCCAAGACCGCTGGACAGAAGTCCAAGCTCTACTCCAAGTATGGCAAACAGCTATACGTATGTGCAAAAAACGGAGGGGCTGACCCAACTGCCAACCCGTCGCTACGTGGTCTAATTGATCGGGCCAAGCGAGAGCAGGTTCCAGCGCATGTCATTGAAAAAGCGCTGGAAAAGGCGTCTGGGGCTGGGGGTGAGGATTTTGTACCTGCGCGCTACGAAGGCTTCGGACCGGGAGGCTGTAGTGTCATTATCGATTGTCTCACTGACAACAACAACCGAACTATTACTGACATACGAAATTGCTTCACCAAAACCAACTCCAAGATGGGTGCTCCTGGATCGGTCTCGCACTTGTTCGACCATTTTGCAATTCTACGTTTTCCAGGCAATCAGGTGGATCCTGTATTAGAAGCCTTGTTGGTTGGCGAAGTCGATGTAACTGATGTTGAATGCGAACACGGCCAGATAACTGTATTTGCTCCGCCGGCAGAATTCTACAAGGCCAAACAGGCCATCCTTGAAGCATTTCCAGGTGCGGTCTTTGAAGTAGAGGAAATCACTTTCGTACCGCAGACTACGGTGGAAATCGCTGCCGATGAATTAACGGTCTATGAGAAGTTTATGAACATGCTAAATGACTGTGATGATGTGCAAGAGATCTATCACAATGCGATCGTTCCTGCTTAGGGCAGAATGCACGATGGAGTAGCGAGTTTTTTGCCCGTGTGATCAACGATTCCTTGAAAATACACACGGTACCTGGGTGCGACAGCGGCTCGCACGGGCCACCAGTAAACCACTGTGCGCGACTTTATCGTGCGACTCACCTACACTGCATATCGGGAAAAATGGTGGGCTAGATATTTTCCGGTCGCAGAATGCTCGCAATTCGAGACTTCTTCAGGAGTCCCGCAAATTACGATCTGCCCTCCCTGTTCCGAAGGGCCAGGCCCCAAGTCGATGACGTGGTCGGCCGCAGCGATCAAATGCAGGTTATGCTCAATAACAACCAGCGAGTGTCCAGCCGCAATCAGCGCATCAAAGCAATCGAGTAATTGAATAATATCCTGCATGTGCAGGCCTGATGTGGGCTCGTCCATTAAGAACAGTGTGCGTTTGCGACTGGCAGATGCGAGAAAAGCCGCCAGTTTCAATCGCTGTGCCTCGCCAGAAGATAATGTCAGTGCAGATTGTCCCAGCTGCAGGTAATCCAAACCAACATCAACCAGTACTCTAAGTTTTGCCTGGATCTTGGGAGCACCTCTGAAAATTGACAATGCATCCCGAACTGTCAGATTCAGCACATCTGCAATCGACATATCGCGATATCGTACTCGCAAGATTTCTTCTTTATACCGCTGTCCATGGCAGCCCGGACAGCTGATCGTGATGTCTGCTAGAAATTGCATGTCAATCTGCAAACTTCCATCACCCTGACATGAAGGGCAACGTCCAAAGTCACTATTAAAACTAAAATGACTGGAGGTAAAATTACGAGCTTTGGCATCCGGTGTGGATGCAAATAGATTTCGGATTTCGTCAAACGCCTTGACGTAAGTTACAGGATTGCTTCGTGGTGATCGACCAATCGGAGATTGATCAACTAAAATACAATCGTCGATCTGCCCACAACCGAGCACCGAATCGAATGGCAGGCATTTAAGATGTTGGCTTGCAAATCGATTCATGAGTGCGGGATAAAGCGTGTCCTGTACCAAACTGCTTTTCCCACTACCACTTACTCCAGTGACAACGCAAAATAGTCCCAAAGGAAACTCAGCGTCAATTTCCTTAAGGTTGTTGCCCGTGCATCGCGTAAGGCGGATTGATCCGCGGTGGGGCTCACGCCGTTGCGGTGGAATAGGAATGTTCCTCCGGTTAGAAAGGTACTCGCCAGTTAAGCTGGCTCCTGGTTGTATGAATTCGATAGGTTCGCCAGCAAATGCAACCTGCCCTCCGGCACTGCCCGCTCCCGGTCCGATCTCGATGCACCAGTTGGCGCGTTGCAACAGAGCTTCGTCGTGCTCAACGATGACAACGGTATTACCGCGATCAGCTAGCTCAGTAATAGCTGTCGCCAACCGCTCAACATCGGCGGGATGAAGCCCCACGGATGGTTCGTCCAACACATAAAGCATATTGACGAGACTACCGCTCAAGGCCGTAGTCAGAATTGACCGTTGAATCTCTCCTGCCGACAAAGTTCGCAGTGTACGATCGAGAGTTAAGTAGCCCAGCCCAACTGCTCGTAAGTAGTTCAATCTGTGCATGAGCTGCGATAAAGGTACTTTGACAATCTCTTTATGGTGATCTTCAAGCAGTAGCTCACTCCAAAACTGCATAAGCCGATCGATAGAAAGTTGGCAAAGCTGAGCAAAGTCCAGTCCCTCAATGCGGTAGGCAAGTGCCTTGGGGCCTAAGCGTTTTCCATCGCATTGGTGACAGCGATTGTAGGATCGCCAGCGACTCAGGAACACGCGTACGTGCATTTTGTATTTCTTGCGTTCCAGTTGCTGGAAAAATCCTGATATCCCGCCGAATCCAAATCGCTCATCGCCATCAATAATGACCTCCCGTTGTTTGGCAGTTAGTTGCCGAAACGGTTTGTCGACGGGAATTCGAAGTTGTTCTGCCACGTCAAGCAATTCGTCAAGATTGTGACTATAAGACGGTGTGGTCCAAGGCAAAATGGCTCCATCGCGTATTGTCTTGCGATCGTCCGGTACAATCAGAGTCATATCCAAATCCATCGTGTCGCCAAATCCTTCGCAGAGCGGACAGGCTCCCAATGGGCTATTGAAATTGAATAATTGAGGGTGTGGCTCAGGAAAATCGAGGTCGCACTCATGGCAACGTTGATTGCAAGAAAGATCGAGCTGATACCAGAGCTTACCGTCGACGTCCCATTCATTAACAACTGAATGCCAATCTGCTTGCAAGCGATCCCTCGTTTCGCAAGTTGTCTGGAAATATATGCGTATCGTGCCGTGTCCAAAATGAAAACACGTTTCCAAACTTTCTGTTACCCGCTGAGATGAATCGCCTCCTTTTATGCGATCGACAATTGCCCAAACTGTTCCCGAGGGAGGTAGGTCATCAGCTAACGAACTCCGTTCTTGTTCCCCAAGATGTAGAAGCTTGTGATTGCATACGAGCCGTACAAAGCCGCTTGATTGTAAATCTGACAGGACACTCGCTCGTTCCGCAATGCCATCCCATTGAGCTTCAAATGCCATCATAACTTTTGCGGAATCAGGCATCTCAGATACCATGCGTGCAACACTTTGCGGTGAATGCGACATGATTCTCTTTCCGCAGGAGAAACAATGTAGATGAGCTATTTTCGCGAAAATCAATCGCAAATAGTCTGCCGATTCACTTGCAGTCCCAACGGTACTTCGATTCCCCCGAACTGCTGAGGCCCGCATGACTGCAATTGCGGGAGGGAGACCTTCAATGCGATCGCAATCTGGTTTATCAATTCGCTCCAAAAATTGTCGAGTGTAAGCAGAAAAACTCTCGATATACCTGCGTTGCCCTTCTGCATATAACGTATCAAGGGCGAGAGACGTTTTGCCAGAACCGCTGACACCGCAAATTGCGATTAACTTTCCTCTTGGGATATCCAAGTTCAGGTTCTGCAGATTGTGCATCCGAGCGCCTCGGATGCTGATGGCATTGGCTGCCGCAATTGAAGAGTTAAGCGATGGCTTGTCTATCGCAAGTTTCTGATTGGTCGCCACGAACAGATTCCAGCAGAAAGTTGCTTTAGAAAACTCATGTCCAACGCCAAAAATAGATTAATCCGTTCCGGGCTCTGCTCTGTCCAGACGTGCGGCTGTCAGGTCACTCTTTCTAAATGGCACTACGATTACCAAGGTACTCCCAAGACACACAATCGATGTATTGGGAGGCCTGGCATCAAGTCAAACACAGAATACTCTTTCCGCACGTACCTCGCGACTCTCCCAGAGGGCCCAGAAGGAGAGTGAAGCGAATGCCTAGTCACAAAACAGCAAAAAACTGCAGGGCCGCTTGGCAAGGGAGCTCATCTGAAATGAATTCTGAAAGAAGGTCTTAAACTTCCTTGGAATCAATCCAGCTCATTAGCTTCCGCAATCGGCGACCGACCTGCTCGATCAAAAGATTGCGGTCGCGACGACGTGTGGCTTTAAAGGCTGGAGCTCCAGCTCGGTTCTCCAGGATCCACTCACGTGCAAATTGACCGTTCTGAATTTCGGTCAAGATCTGCTTCATCACTTGGCGTGTTTCCGCCGTAATGATTCGTGGTCCACGTGTGTAGTCACCGAATTCTGCGGTGTTGCTTACGCTGTAGCGCATGTAGCTCAGGCCACCTTGATAGAATAAGTCCACGATGAGCTTTAACTCGTGCATGCATTCAAAGTAAGCCATCTCTGGCTGGTAGCCAGCCTCTACAAGAGTATCAAACGCGGCTTTCACCAGCTCGCTGACACCACCGCACAATACGACTTGTTCACCAAACAAGTCCGTTTCGGTTTCCTCTGCAATTGTTGTTTCGATTACACCCCCTCGGGTCCCACCTATGCCTTTAGCGTAGGCCAAACCGATTTGCCGAGTCTTCTCGCCAGCTCCCTCACCCAGAGCAATCAAACTTGGCACTCCGCCACCCTTGACATATTCGCTCCGAACTAGGTGCCCAGGGCCTTTAGGGGCCACCAACAACGTATCGACACCCTTGGGAGGTTCAACCTGACCGAAGTGTATGTTGAATCCGTGCGAGCACATGAGCACATTGCCTGGTTTCAAGTTAGGTAGCACGTGCGCACGATATATCTCCCCTTGCACTTCATCCGGTAGCAGCATGTTTACGATGTCTGCTTTTTGGACCGCCTCCGCTACGGACATTGGTTGGAACTTGTGGCTCACCGCCAAGTCGTAGTTGGGGCTGCCTTCGCGTTGACCAATGATTACCGAACAACCACTATCTCTCAGATTCTGTGCTTGAGCATGCCCTTGGGACCCATAACCTAAAATAGCGATTGTTTTGTCTTTTAGATGTGACAAGTCGGCGTCGTTGTCATAATAAATCTTGGCGGTCATTGAGCAGTTTCTTTCTCTAACGTAAATAGGTTTGATCTGATAATCGTTTTGGGATTCTTAAGAATAACCCTCGCCCAAAAGAAGTCGTACAGCTTCAAGTCGTAAGTTCCAAACTACTACTTGCCGCACTCACCTGACAGGCGTGATTCCGCAGCACAGGAATGTCCGCTACGAACGAGAGCTACGCGCCCAGTACGGACAAGTTGTGCTATTCCGAATGGGCGCATGCGCTCAATAAAGGCTTCTACCTTGTTTTCGCGACCAGAGATCTCGATGATGATTTCCTCGGCACCAACGTCTACGATCTTGCCCCGAAAAATCTCGACGAGCTCGCGAATCTCGCTCCGAGCATTGCCCTTTGCATTAACCCGCAGTAGCATTAGATCACGCTCCACAAAATCCTGAGCACTAATGTCTTCCACTTCTACTACGGTAACCATTTTCTCAAGTTGTTTTCGTA
This sequence comes from Planctomycetales bacterium, assembly GCA_020427005.1. Classification (GTDB taxonomy): domain Bacteria; phylum Planctomycetota; class Planctomycetia; order Pirellulales; family Pirellulaceae; genus Aureliella. The sequence continues at coordinate 1,424 of JAGQOY010000260.1, read as the reverse complement.
CTTGATCCAGGACTCGATCATCTCCAACAACCACAAAGGTCATACGAGAAAGCTGAGGGTCTTCCGTAGCCCCCACCGCTAGCGAATCAATGTTATATCCTCTTGATGCCAACATCCCGGAGATATGTGACAATACTCCAGGAACGTTTTGGACAAGTGCCGATAGGATATGGCGCATGTCAGTATTCCTATTGTTTCTCTAAATTGATTGGAATTGGCTCCTGGCAGCCCAGCATTATTGAGGGCATCTGTAAATGCATCACGCACTGTTGAGCAAGGAAAGTAATCTCTTCAAAACAAATCAAAGCCACTGTTTCAGGGGGTGTGTTTCAGTGGTTCTTTAGAAACACAGCCGGCTAATAAGGGTGGTTTTCGATCTGCGCCGGGATCGAAAAATGGACTAACATCGTGAACTGGAATGAAGAATAATACTTGCCAATGCGGAATCTCTCAAGGATGCAAGTGCATGAGTCACGATCATCCAGCTAGAAGGACGACCAATTGGCCAGGATGCTACGGAAACCTTGCCGATTCATACCCAAGTCAAATTGCTAGTTTCGTGAGCGTACCCACCCAACAGGTCAAAGTGATCATTGAATACATAGGAGTAACTTCTCACGCACGGGCACGATTAGGGTTTTGTGCTCGCCTTTCACTGGATTAGCCTGGACACGGCATAAATTTCCTCTAAGTCGGGCACGATCTCGCAAGACTGATCGCTTTTAAAGGAACCATGAAGTTGTTCGCAACCAGTAAGTTCCAGTAACGCTTTGGCGTTACTGGATCGTACTCCTCCACCAGCCAATATCTCTATTCTGTCTTTGGCGGCACAGACCATGCGAGCCAGTTCCTCGGCACCCTCTAAGGCAGTTCGTGCGCCACCACTGGAAAGGACGCGGTTTACTCCGTGGTCTATCAATTTTTCAATCCAGACACTGGGGTGAGGAAGACAGTCCAAGGCGCGGTGAAATACCAGTTCCCCGTCGCAAGTCGATCGCACTTTTCTCAATAGCGCCCAGTCGATTTCGCCATCCGACGTTAGGCATCCAAAGGCAACTCCACTTAGCCCCTGAGCGATCAACTGTTGACAATCTTCAATCAATATCGATTGTTCATAGCGATCATAGCAGAAGGAATGGGAGTGAGGTCGCAACATGCCAATGACCGGTACACTGACGGCGTTACAGAGGTGGCGACAGGCTGCCAAAGAAGGAGTTAAACCATCAAGCTTCAGAGCCGAATTGTATTCTAAACGCGTCGCGCCTGCCTCAGTAGCTTGGATTGCATGTTCGACTCTCTCAACGCAAACTTCGAGTTGTGTGAGCATTGGTTTCATGGAAACATTCCCAGCTCTACCGAGAAATTGGATTCCTGAACGTGCCAGAACGTCTTTAGGCGAGCGGCAGGAATAAACGTCCCAACCC
>JAGQOY010000259.1 GCA_020427005.1 Planctomycetales bacterium | reverse complement strand
CCAGACCGTTGCTTGCCCGCATATTGGTTCATGGATCGCAAAAGTATTGGGACCGAGAGATCCGGTCATGCCGGCATTCATAAATATTGGTCAAAGATTGGAGGGCGTTGGGGAAAGCGAAGAATTGAAAGCTTTCACGACGGCCGGTTTTTTTGGCTCTGAATTCGGTCCGATGAATCTGCCATTCCCGGAGTTAGCAGCTCAGTCAGTTCGACCACCTGCCGGAATGACTTCTTCACGGTTTACAAATCGTAATCAGCTTTTGCAACAGTTACGTCAAGCAAGTCCTCTGGGCGAACTAGCCAGTGATTATCAGCAGGAGTCCGTTATTCGGTCTTTAGATAATGCACATCGATTGCTGAGCAGTTCAAAGCGTGAAGCATTTGACATTTCACTTGAGCCGGTGAATTCATTTGAGAGCTACAACACTGGACGATTTGGCCAGGGATGCTTGCTAGCGCGTCGACTGATCGAAGCTGGGGCACGTTTCGTAGAAGTGACTACCGAGTACGTCCCTTTCTTGCACTGGGACACTCATGTGAATGGCCATGAAACCGCGGAACGTATGCACGCTGAGATTGACCGTCCCATCGCACAACTAGTACTTGACCTAGAGTCGCGCGGATTGCTTGACCGCACTTTGATCGTCATAGCCTCTGAATTCTCTCGCGATGCCTTGATGGAGGGCCAACCTGGTTCTAACGCCAAAGATCAAGCTACAGAAAAGGTGGATCGCGTAGCTGAAATGAAACACTACGGCTTGCATCGGCACTTCACTGCCGGCAGTAGTGTGCTGTTGTTTGGCGGAGGCATGAAGAAAGGATTCCTATATGGCGAAACTGCTAACGAGAGACCCCTGATTGCAGTCAAGAAACCGCTACCGATCATTGACCTTCATGCCACCATCTTCGCAGCGCTTGGGATTCCCCCAAATACAGGGTTTGAGATTGAAGGACGCCCTTTCTATATCACGCAGGACGGAGCTGGGAGGCCTGTATCTGAATTATTTGCATAGCAGGCCGATTGTATCGAGCATTCGTCTTCCGAAGGCCCTTTCATAGGGAATGCGGTTTGTCGTAAATTACTATTTTACAACAACTTAGAATCGCAAGTCAGAGCAAATCCCCGGTTGTGAACAATGCGGTGTGCCGGTACAATTTTGACTTCAGTGGCCGCTATGTAACTACCCCCATGGGGATATAGGCGAAACTGGAGTCTTTGCTTGAGATGTTACCGTCCCGGGCACCTTGAAAGCTCCTCTAGTGGTGCTTTCTCCGTCTGAGATTCGGCATATTTATGCGGCTTCAAATGCATGAGAATCATGCCACTTTAGAGTGCAACGGTATGCGGGCTCCAGAGGGCTGATTGTCTGTCTATCATACCAACCAGGAAGGAAACTAGGCTTGTCCGACGAACCACCAATTGACGACCAAGGTAAGACAGCGGCTGGCGACGGCGACCGAATCGTAGATCAACCAATTGAGGATGAGCTACGAGACAGTTATTTGACATATGCGATGAGCGTTATTGTCTCACGTGCGCTACCTGACGTGCGAGACGGGCTCAAACCGTCGCAGCGCAGGATCCTAGTCGCCATGAACGACTTGAGTTTGGGGCCAGGCTCAAAACGTGTAAAGTGCGCTAAAATATCTGGAGACACCAGCGGAAACTACCACCCGCACGGTGAAGCAGTCATCTATCCAACGCTTGTTCGCATGGCCCAGGAGTGGAACATGCGTCAGGTACTAATAGACAAGCAAGGTAACTTTGGTTCTATAGCCGGATTGCCACCGGCTGCAATGCGTTACACGGAAGCTCGCCTGAGCTCCGCCGCCGCAATGATGCTTGATGATCTCAAGCTGGACACGGTTGACTTTGTGCCCACTTACGATGAAGCTCGGACCGAACCGGTTGTCTTGCCTAGTCGCTTCCCGAATTTATTGGTAAATGGAGCTACCGGTATTGCCGTTGGAATGGCTACTAGCATACCGCCACATAATTTGCGCGAAGTATGCCAGGCAATCACGGCGCTCATTGATAATCCGGATATTTCGATTGATGAGATTATTGACATCATTCCCGGACCGGACTTTCCGACTGGTGGCATTATTTGTGGGCACTTGGGAATTCGCCAAGGGTATAAGACCGGGCGAAGCACGATTGTAGTTCGCGCTCGGACCAGTATCGATACTGTCAGAAACCGCAATCGAATCATTGTTCACGAGATACCATTCCAGCAATTTCGCGATCGAGTCGTCGAACGGATCGCCAACCTCGTTAGCACTCAGAAAATCAAAGGTATTTCAGGGATCCGCGATGAAAGTGATCTCAAAGAGCCTGTGCGTCTGGTCATTGATATCAAGCAAGGGCATGATCCCGATGTCGTATTGAATCAGCTATACCAGTTTTCGCCATTGCAGGACTCATTTTCCATCATTTTTCTGGCATTAGTCGATGGGAAGCCGCGAGAACTAAACATTAAGGAGATGTTGCAAGAGTTTGTACGGCATCGAGTGACCGTAATCCGGCGGCGCACGCAATTCTTGCTCAATCGCGCTCGTAAACGCAAACACACCGTGGAAGGGTTGTTGCTGGCACTGGCGAATATTGACGAGATCATTCGCATCATACGGACCAGCCGCACACAAGCTGAGGCCAAGGATCGGTTAATGGGAGTCGAGGTTCCTGCTTCCATGATGAGTCGAGCCCTGGGGGAACGGGGTTTTGCTGAGTTTCAACGTGACCGTGGAGAAACAGATGTTTACACACTGACGAGTGTTCAGACCGATGCGATTCTAGCAATGCGATTAGGACAACTCGTTAACTTAGAACAAGACAAGCTAGTAGAAGAGCATGCTAATTTGTTGGACGAGATAGCTGGCTATTTGGAGATCCTGGCAGATCAACGACGCATTTTTGCCATCATTCGCGAGGAAATGGAAGAGATTAGCCGTCGGTTTGGCGACAACCGACGAACAGAGATCAGCAGTGAAGAAATAGGCAACTATAACCTTGAGGATTTGATCAATGAAGAAACCATGGTGGTCACAATCAGCCACCGCGGTTATATCAAGCGCATCCCTTCATCGACCTATCGTGCTCAAAGACGGGGTGGCAAAGGCATCTCGGGCATGAAAACCGAAGAAGAAGATCCAGTTGAACATCTGTTTGTTGCCAGCACACACGCCTATTTGCTATTTTTCACAAGTCAAGGCAAAGTCTATTGGCAGAAGGTCTATGACATTCCGCAAATGAGTCGGGAAAGCCGTGGACGTGCAGTTGTGAATCTATTGAACTTGGCTCCCGAAGAACAAATTACCGAATGCTTAGCAATTCGTGATTTTAATTTGCCAGGACATTACCTAGTAATGGCAACCAAGCAGGGATTAGTAAAGAAGACGCCGCTCGATGCGTACAGCCGCCCCAAGAAAGGCGGGATCATTGCTATTAAACTCAAGGAAGATGATGCACTAGTTGATGTTGTTGTTGTTGGTCCGGACGATCAGTTATTACTAGCAACTGCAGGGGGGAAAGCAATTCGATTTCCGGAAACAGACGCACGTTCTATGGGACGCAACACTTCGGGGGTCAAGGGAATTCGATTACGCAAGGGGGACTCCGTTGTCGGCATGGTGGTGGCTGACCCCGAATCAACCTTGCTCACCTTGTGCGAGCTGGGCTACGGCAAACGAACGTGGTTTGGAGCTGGTGAGAAGTTAGCACCACCTGAGGATGAGACTGACGCGGATGATTCAGAAAGCACTGTCGAGGACCCGACGGCTGAATCTGTCGAGAGCGAAGACCTGACTTCAAGTCAAAGCTATCGAACGCAGCGCCGAGGTGGCGGTGGATTGATTGACATTAAAACCAGCAAACGAAACGGGCCAGTAGTGGGAATCGTTTCTGTAACGGATGATGATGAACTGCTGATGATGACTTCTCGCGGTAAAATCCAACGCGTTGCGGCCCAAGAGATCAGCATTATTGGCCGAAATACACAAGGCGTTCGGATCATGAATATCGATGACGGAGACAGCCTTACAGCGATTGTCAAAGTACCGAAAGAAGACGAAGTGGATGAGCCCGTGGGTGGACCAACAGAGCCTGCTTCATCAGGGCCACCCACTGAGATTCCGAGTGATGCCCAAGCTGCTACCGAAGTTTCAGAAAACCCTAATGAGGAAGAAGAGTAGAGTCTAGGGCATACTTCAGTCAAGAGTACCGTGTTTTCGCACGTTCAATCAATGATGTCCGAGAAAACATACGCTACAGGTCGGTGCAAGTCCCACTAGCAGGCTGGTAAAAAGTAACCCGAAGCGTCCACAAGATTTTGCAAATCGACTTTTTCATCACCCTGCTAGTAGAGTCGCGCATCAGTGTCTAAAAGTGCTCATGTTGTTGCAGAAGGTGAACACCCAGCCCCTTCTGTGTTGGCAAACTACAGTAACCGCGTTGCCAGGTGAGCCCTGACGCAATATCGTTGGCCAACAAGAGTGCGCCGTCCAAATCTGCATAGTCCAACAATGGCAGCAGGTGTACACCGGGAGCAATTCCAATGCTAGACTCAGTCATACAACCCACCATAACTTTCAACCCTCTTTCCTTTGCACGAGTAATCATCCGTCGAGCCGGAGTAAGGCCACCGCATTTCACAAGCTTGATGTTGATGGCATCAAAACTATCCAAGCAGCGATCAACGTCAGCTTCTTCTTGACAACTCTCGTCAGCCATGAGTGGAATTGGAGAACGGCCTTTTAGGCTGCGCATGGCTGCAAATTCTTCGGCTTTGAGAGGCTGCTCAATCAACTCGACGTTTAATTCCGACAATTGCGCTGCTAATTCAAGAACTTGGTCGGCTCGCCAAGCGCAATTGGCGTCAACACGGAAGGTGGCAGTCGTGTGCTGACGAAGTTCCCGTACCAAGGGCAACCCTCCGTCGGCCCCTAACTTGATTTTATAGACAGGCCAATTTGGCATCGCCTGCATCTTTCGAACCATTTCAAGAGGTTCCGCGATGCCGATTGTATAGCAGGTCGGGGGTCGTTGATCGCCAGCGTCGAAGCCCCACAATTGCCAAAGAGGTTGGCCATTCATTTTGGCATACAAGTCCCAAATCGCGCAGTCCAAGGCGCATTGCGCGAATCGACATTCTTTCAGCACTGGATCCAATTGCAGCCATAGTTCAGCGGGATTCTCTAGAATATGATCCCGCAACTGCGGCCGTACAGCACGAATTGCGTCAAGCATTCGCTCTTTGCTTACACCGTAATACGTATTTGTGGTGGCCTCTCCCAGTCCCTCCAATCCCTCGCTGCGCACTCGCACGATGACAGTGGGCTGTACATCCACAGTGCCTCGCGAGATCGTAAATGGGTCACGCAATTGAAGGTCGAACGAAAGGCACTCTACGTCGATCATGTTTTCATTCCACGCAAGCAAAGGCTCAATTCGGTCTGAGAGAATGACTCGCCAATACCTTAAGTCTAGTACGGAAGCTCAATTCTCATTTGGCTGATCCAATGAGCCATCGGTTGATTGCGCCGCCGAATCGTTTTGAGGTACTTCCGATGTGGGTGGGTCGGTACGCTGAGCTTCATAGAATTGCATGAGATCTGAAAACGATCGCAGGGGTTCGGCACCTTGCTTCATCGCTTGTGAAATAGGCGTTTTAGGTGTTTTGCTGTTAACTACCACCGTCTTTGTACGTTCCGTTCGCTGTCGATGGCCGCCACCACCCGCCGACTTACCTCCTGCGCGCCGGTTGTCGCGTCTCCCACGGTCGCCACTGGTCGAAGTGGAATGACCAGAGCTACGGGGAGTAGAACTGCGTGTGGCATTTCCTTGCGGCGCAGAGCCTCGATCTGTGCCACGAGAATGTGGGCCACGTCCAGTTCGTGGTTCGTGTTCGCGTGTAGGAGCTGACTGCCGGTCCTCGGCAACTTGTTGCTCACGCTGCTGAGGTGATATGGCAGTAAGAGCAACTCGGTTCTTCTTCTCATCTACCGATACCACCCAGACCAGTACTAGGTCTCCAACCTGGACACATTGATGCGGATCTTCAATGTAACTGGCTGACAAGCGGCTAATATGTATTAAGCCGCTACAATCAGGGGCAAGCTCTACAAATGCACCAAAATCGGCAACGCCTACGACGACTGCCCACAGACACGTGCCTGGCTTCAAATTGGTTAAGCTTGGTAGCTCACTGAGTAACGGAACAGGAGTATTCGAAAGTCGAGTATCCGCGAAAGGTTGGTTTAAGCATTGAGCAATCCAGCGCAAGCGATGACGTCCAACTTGCCAGGATCTCGCCAATTTCTCGACGTCAATTTCAGGAAGCTGAAGAGAATTACTGACTATTTCTTCCGGGTATTCCGGTTTCATCGTCGAACGTGAATTCACGTCTGCAACTGGCTGCGAAGACTCACTTTCACCCGTACAACCTTCCGATTGGTCAACCGTCGTCGGATTGTCGCCTTTAGGAGCACCTTCAACCATTTCGGCTGCCGGGTCGCTAACCTGAGCTCCTACATCTGCTCCAGAGTTGTCCAGTTCAGGGCTGTCAATTTCAGCGGCAAGTTCACTTGATTCTGTCGAGCCCTCAGCGTTTTCCCCCACGGATTGATCGGATGATTCGGAAGTGATTGTCGAATCATGAATCTGGCTAGTAGTGGGTTCAGCTGATTCAGGTGGCGTGGCCTGCGCACTGGGTTTCGACCATCCGTCAGGCGCAGCAGGTGGTAATGCGAGTGGCGTGTTTTCGATTAAACGAACCGCCAAACGATAATCATCAGGGTGAACCAGGGTGCCGTCGAGACTATTATCGCTTTCGAAAACACGCAAAGAAGCTATGGCCTGTCGGGCGTCTAACTCGTTCCATTGGCTAACATTAGTGAGCAAATCAGGGCGATTATGGATTTTTCCAGAACCAATCAACTCGAACACTTGCTTGGCAGTTTCAGCATGGATACCTGGCACATGTTGTAGGGCTGCGGGGGAAGCACGAAATACATCTACCCCCAATTGAGCAACACAATCGGACAATGTAGCACGTACCAAGTCACGTAAGGGTTCCTGCGGTAACTCCCGTTGGTAACTGCCTAGGCGCAAGCGACTGATATCAACCTTGAGTAACTCCACAAGCGGATTTTGCAATGAGCGTGCGATCCAAACAGCGGCCCTTTCTCGGCGGTTTAGCTCGGGCAATTCGCGAAGTGCAATGCGTCCGGCAGCATATGCCTCGGCACCGCTGCGATCGGCCATAGTCCATCGCAAGCCACTATTGGCACTTTGCTGCATCAACTCTCTAACTGAAAGGATCATGAAACGGCGTGCGGGGCCATTGGTGAGCGCTATCAACGTAGCGCGAAATTTGTGTACCAGTTCGCCTAGTCGCACGACATTCTGAGACACAATATCTGGCAACGCAGAACATGGAATCTCCTCTGTCGCTAGTACAGTTCCTTCTGGCCCAATAACGGCTATCGCGGCAGTCTTGGGGCCGACCGTGTCTACAACCAAAATAGTATGCCCACGCACCGGCCGTTGGCCTAAGCGTATGCGAAGTTGATCCACCGCTGTCTGAAGGAGGCGTTCTTCCGCAATCTCCTCCAGATCTGCCAACGCATCCTGTTGGATTTTGGGTCGCAGTGCCGATTCAAAGATTTCGTCGCAGGTGGTATTAAACCATGCAGCGAGCGGATGTTTTTCACGGACAAATGTATCTCTTGCTAAAGCCACAAGCGGCCCTCGCTCAAAATCCAAATGGGCATCGATCAGTTGGCTACGACGCCCCCGTCCGATCATCAGGAACTGATAAGCCGTCAGTTTGTTGAGTTGCCTCTTCATGCCCTTCATAGGGTGCAGCGTCGCGACTAGCCATCGGCGGCGGCGTTGGCGTGGCGTGGGCTTCGCTGCAGATTTACGATTAATTGAAGTTTTTTGTTCCTTCTTACTCTTTCGAGCAGCCCGGTCTGTAAAGCTCAGCTGCACATCTTCCGGAGTTGGGGATACCTGATCACTGGCTAGCAAATCGTCTTTTAGGGCATCAGCGATTGTTTCCTGGACATTCTCCAACGCCGCCACTGCTGAAGCAGCAGCGGCTGACTCACTGGGTGCTGACTCACTGGGTGCTGACTCACTGGGTGCTGACTCAGTAGCTGTCGAATCAGGGCCCGCATGGATTGATTCGGAGTCGCTTACTTGGTTGCCTGAATCGAAGCCCGAAACTTGTTCGCCAAGGGGGCTGCTATCATGAGAATGTTCAGAAGTCGTGTCGCTCACTTGTTCCGAATTTACGGATTCGGCGTGAATTTCGTCGTCATGTTCGTCCAGGTGTTCATCGTTTCCTGCCTCGAGCTCTGAATCATCGTCGTGCCCCTCTTCCTCATGCGCCCCATCCACTTCACCGGTGGCTTGAAGGTCGGACATTTCGATCCGAAGACTTGCCTTCCGTTGGATGCT
>JAGQOY010000025.1 GCA_020427005.1 Planctomycetales bacterium | reverse complement strand
TCTCGGCTAGTTTCGACTTGCGACACAATGACGTTTTCAATCCTGCGGCTACTGTCGGGAATTATGTCGGTCTTTCGGACCCGGGAGACGCCATGGGAAATATATCCCAAGATCCGCGATTTTTCGGCCGAGGGCTAACTGGAGACTATCGACTCTGGCAGGGCTCGCCTGCTATCGATGCGGGCTTGAGCGAGAGCATCAGTCTGAGCTTCACAGCACCATCGGTTGATTACTTAGGCAACCAACGAATTGATGACCCTGGCGTCCAACCCAATACTGGGGCCGGTACCATGCCCTATTACGACTTAGGAGCCTTCGAGCGTCAGGAAACCTCTGAGCCTGACGCGGACTTGTCGGTGAGCCTTGAATCGGGACCTACTGTTGTCATGGTTGGCGACACCGTGCGGTTACGATGGCGCGTAACGAACAATGGACCAAACCAGGCGGTTGGTCCTTGGGTAGATTCAATTTCTTTGCGTCGCGATACAGCCTCAGCAAGCACGCCTATTGAGGTTGCATCCGTAGAGCACGTCGGAAACCTGGCGGTAGGGGACAGTTATTATGCCGAGGCCGTCTTCAATGTTCCCGGCCTACGAACAGGTGATTATCGTTGGGTCATCACGACGGATAATAGCCAGCAAGTGTTTGAGGGGTTGCAGGAAAGTAACAACCAAGTTGAATCTGCGCGTTGTTCATTAGACATGCCAGAGCTGGTCCTTGGCGAAATCGCCTCGGCGGAATTCACGCCCCAAACCGCAAACCGGTGGTTCAAATTGCCAATGTCTATTGGGCAGAACGTTCAACTGACATTCGACAGCCAAAGTACGACCGGTCGTACGGAGGTTTTTGTAGGCAATGGTTTTGCGCCAACTCCCACAGTGTTCAGCCACGTTTCACCTCGATATTCCGGACCAGACGTCCAAATGAATATCTCAGGGGCCAACGAAGGGTTCTTCTATATCTTGGTACACGGCGTCGGCTTTGGAGACAATCCAGTCAGCTTTCAGTTGTTGGCGGAAGTTCAAAGTTTTCAAGTGAACAGTATTAGTCGAACTACGGGGGGGAATAATGGGCTAGTTACCTTTTCAATCTTTGGCGAAGCAATTCCACCAGAGGCACTGGCCAAGTTGAGACCTTCAGGTGGCGGTCCTGAATTAACCGCCGTGGCTCAGCAATGGATCAGTGCTTCATCTCTGCAAGTTACTTTTGATTTGCATGGTACTGCAGCTGGGCTTGCCGATGTAATCTTGGCTGTAAATGGTCTTGAACGCGAGCTTCAAAGCGTTTTTCGAATTGAAGATGGAGGTGCTCCCGAGTTCTTTCTTACCGTGACCGGCCCTGGATTCTTACGCGTCGATCGAGAATCCGAATTTACGATCACGTGGGGCAATCGGGGAAATGTGGACGCGCCAGTTCATATAGTTGACCTTCGTGCAACCGGAGCCGTGAGCGTTGCTCGCGAACCGCAAGGGCAGGGCGTATTGGGACAACTGTTTCTGGCGATGTCTCCGCAAGCGACAATGCCAGGGATCCCGGCGGGAGACCAGCAAACTCTACATGTGTATGTAACGGCGCAAGATTTGGGCGATTTCTCGATGGATGCGTTGTGGGCGCCGATCAATAATCCAGTGTTGGGGGCCGAGCCACTTGACTACAACTCAATCCGTGCGGTGGCTAAACCTGTTGGCATGACCGACGCAGAGTGGAATGTATTTTTTGATCAACTCCAATCTCAGTTAGGAAACAACTGGGGTGAGTTTTTGCAGCTCATGGCGGCAAACTCGCTCACCGCCATTCAGAGTGCAACTGCTGACATCGCACCCGAATCGGCCGGAATCTGGTTGCGACCGGCATTGTTAATGGAAATAGGCAAAGCCAGTGGTGCACTCGGTAAAAAAGAACCTGCGAACAAGACGACGACTGGAGGTAAAGTACGTGGATTGATTGTTGCGGTCTCGGAGTACACAGCTGACGCCGACCTGCCTGGCGTTGCAAATGACCTCGGACGAGCGTACTCATTTCTAAATCGTACGGCTGAAGTACCCTATTCCAGCGTTTCAGCTGACTCTCAATTAACGGTGATCTCTGATCGGAATGTGGATCGAAATCTGTCATCCAATGGCACCACTGTTTTAAGACAACAAATGCAGGACGCAGTCAAATCTCTGGCCTCATCGGCCCAACCCGGTGATACCCTTTACATTCATTACTCCGGGCACGGTGTGCAAGTCAACGGTCTTAACCCGAGAGATCCAAGTAAGGATGGACGCAATGGAGCATTTCAGCTCAACGATGATCAAGACCCGAACAACGGTGATGACCTCTACAACTTCCGCGAGTTTCTTCATGATGTCAGTGTAACGCAAGCTGAAAACATCATCATTGTGGCTGACAATTGTTTTTCCGGTGGCCTCGTTGACGCATTGAATTCCGATAATTTGGGGCTGACCCCAGAACAGTTAGATCGAATACGAGTCATAGCCGCCTCGCGCGGGGACCAGACATCAGTGGATGCGGACGATGGCGGTGCATTTTCAACGGCAATTTACTCTGCGCTAAACAACTCCGCTAACGATAAGAACGGTGACGGTGTTTCGCTGGAAGAAGCCTTGGATGCAATTCCTACGAGAATCGGTCGGGGAAATGCCCTACAGCGCCTTGGCGATTACATTTTTGGACGGCCGGCCAGAGGTTCAAGCCCAACAAGTACATTCAATTTGGACCTTGTAGTACGCGATGATCGAGGTGCCTCCAAAGATCAACAGGAAGAGGAGATTGAGCGACAAGGGCATTTTCAGCTGCTGCGCGACGCCATACGTGACTCAGGGGATGAGCGTACTCGCGGGGGCAGACGCACTTTTCATGGGCAAGCTGGACGCTCTCGCGATCCCAATGACAAATCGACGTCAGGCTTCGGAGATGAAGGTTTCATTCAACCGGACAAGGAGATTTCTTTCGTCATTCACTTTGAAAATGTAGCGGAGCCTGGAGTTCCCGCCGAATTGACACTGCCTGCCCAAGAAGTGGTCATTACGGATGTGCTGCCTCCCGAAATTGACCTGGCGACGCTTGAGCTGGTGGCTATTGGATTTGGAAATACCACAGTTCAGATTCCAAGCGGTCGAACGGCCTTTCAGACCGTAGCACTAGTTGCTTCAGACACAAATCCCGTTTCGGTAGATATTGGCCTTGATGTTGATACTCGTACATTAACCTGGCGGATGAGATCATTCGATGCAGAAACAAACCTCTTCCCAGAAGATCCACTCGCGGGTTTCCTGCCTGTCAACGATGCTCAGCACACGGGCGAAGGTTTTGTGTCTTTTCGTGCCAAACCCATCCCAAGCTTGACGGCGGGAGCCAGTTTCGCCAACAGTGCCGCGATAGTCTTTGATACCAACGAGCCTATCGTTACCAATACGACTCTCAATACAATTGATTCTGAAACTCCCTCAAGCGCAGTGCAGTCTCTTATCAGTCAATTAGGCCTGTCATTCACCGTCACCTGGGGTGGAAGCGACTCGCTAGAAGGCTCTGGTATTGCTGCCTACGATATCTATGTGTCAGACAACCATGGGCCATTCCACCTTTGGTTAGACAATACACTTGAAACCTCTGCCGTTTTTGCGGGGCAGGATAATCACACTTATTCTTTCTATAGCCTCGCTACAGACTATGTGGGACTAACTGAGCCCAAAGCTCCAAATCCGGAAGCCGAAACTGTGGCACTGCGTGCACCCTGGCAAAACTCGGTGGAGCGAAAAGACGTTGACGGAGACTCATTTGTCGTGCCACGTGACGTTTTGATAATCATCAATGAACTCAATAATCCGCGAGTTAGTCAAGGAGGCCTATTGCCCGAGCGTCGTAGCGAAAACGATTTCATGTACGATGTAAATGGTGATGGTTTTGTAGCACCCATCGACGCACTTGTAATTATTAATTACCTGAATTCCTTGTCTGGGGAAGGTGAAAGCAGCGGTCGAGCAGACCTCGACGCATTCTTGCAGAATTTGGCCTACGATATAGCAAGCAACAATCAGGAGCAAAGCGATGATCGCGTATTGCCTAGCCTCGATGGGTGTACCCAGATCAAATTGCGGAGCAACATGGAACATGCAGACCACTCTACTGCGCTGGAGATCTTGCCACTTGCCTGGTACCAACCATCGATCCCAAGTTATCGTTCGGACCACCATGAACTTGTTTCCCTCACCGATCCCTTAGGCGACCTAGTCGACTTACTTGCACAGGAAATTACCCCGAGACTCTGAGGCATACATGAAATCAGGCGCACGAATTGGAATTCAGTTAATTTTCTTGGGCCTGAATCGGATGGGCATTCAGTGCTTGAAATGGCGTGTGCTGGCTGCTTGCAATTTCCAAAAAACGAATTTGCAATTGCCTAATCCGTTGTTCGAACTTCTGCGATGTCCATGCCTGATGTGGCTTGCTACAGTAGGTTGTGGATGTGCCTTTGGCCAAGGAAATCGGGTAGAACACTCGAAGTTACCACCACGAGTGGAGGCTCCAAAGTTCGACCAAGACAAATTCAGGGACATCTTCTATGACGACATTCGAGGGCAGCTTACCGGCCCTCTTCCGACTCGCGAAACCACAACTCAGCAGACTGAAAAACGCGACTTAGATACGGAAACTATCCCGAGTAATACAGATGACTCATGGCGGAGATTGATTTCACCGGAATCAATAGAAGATTTAGTCAAAGGGGCGAAACTCAAGTTGGACAAATGTGTGACAAATCCGGCCGCATTTGCTAGCGGTGGATTTGTGGAAGCGAGAAAGGAATTCTCTCTTCTGGCCGTGCTCTTTGCCGTTATCGAAACCTATCCGGAAGACGTACGCTGGAAAAACAGTGCTTCGATTGCTCGCGAGCTTATGGCTAGAGTGGCGGCCAACACAAAAGTCGGGTCATCGCAGGTTTTTCAAGAAGCAAAGCAGCGTTTGCTCGACTTGGCGGACTTGCTAAATGGGACAGCCTTAGATGGACGGGTACGTTCGGACTTGGATTTGTCGCAATTAATTGACCGTGTTCCTTTGATGACGCTCTTGGAGGTATCGCAAAAGGAAGGATTAGACACTTTGGCTACAAGCGATAGCGATTTTGACGAAAATCGCGAAATCATCAAACGTAACTCAGAGTTAATCTCAGTCCTCGGACGTATCGCGTTAGCTGAAGAAATGCCGGACGCAGCGGACGAAGATTATCGTCAATTAGCCGAGAGCATGATTGCAGCATCTAGTCGAATTGCCAAAGCTGCCACACAGGGTGGTCTCGCCAGCGAAGGACGTGCAGCCTTATCTGATCTCAGCAAAAGCTGCTTGAATTGTCACGATAGCTATCGGTAATAAGGAGTTGTCCGGACAGGGATGCACAGGACGGACACACGGAGCCTACCGAGTCCGAGCAATGATAGGCGGTTTGGGTGACATCGAACATCAGCGACGGGATCTTCAATCCTGTTCAGCATGAACAGCTAAGCGCTGCCTAGAGCAAACTTCACGAAAGAGTAGCATTTTTTTGCACATTTGCTCAATGATTTCCTTGAAAACACACGCTATACGTCCGTGCGACTCGCACTTGCAGGCTGCTAAAATAGTAACCCGAAGCGTCAGCGAGGGATGTGCCCTGCCCCTCGCTGACGCTCTGACGCTTCGGGTTACTAGAGCAAACTTCTGGGCCTTTGGAAACTCTGCGGAAAGGTTCTCGACCTATTCAAGGAGCCCGAATGTAGAAACTACATCAAACACTGTGGCTACCGCTACACTTAGATGAAGACTGTTCTAACACATCCGTCGGGAAGATTCGCGAGTAAAGCTGGAACTCCGACCCTCCATTCCGAAAGTCACGTCGAATAGGACTTTGCTATCGGTGGGAAAGTGAGTTGCGTTCGGCAATTCCGGCAATTAGTGAGAAGTGTCAAATTTGCCGGCGTAATTGAGCAATAGAGCAACTGCTGTAACTCTGTCTCATTTAACACGGGATTTCCGCAAGAGAACGTGAGTAAAGACGGCCGCGGTTATGAACAGATTGCGCAACAGTTGTCCGACTGGCCTGGTTGGTTGACCTTGGGCCGCAAAAAGATCTGAGTAACCGTGTGGCCAATCCGAAAGCCGCTCGGCGAGCGAGGCAATCCATGACCTACCGTGGGGTGCACCAGCGAGTCTAATCACCAAGTCTTGGGGAAGCCGTTTGAAACCGATGTGGGCTCCGACCAGGCCACCAGCGATAGCACCTAATGAATCGCTATCTCCCCCGAGCAAGATGGCCGATTCGACGGCTCGTTGGTAGTTCTTGGGGTAGCGCAGAAAGCAATAGAGGGCCATGACTGTAGTGGGAACAATAAACCCCGAGATCCCGTCCTGCCAACCAAAATAACGTGCCACCGCCCGCGGGCCTTTACCAGCCGCAAGCATCGGTTGCAAATCAACCAGCTTGGACTTGAGTTCGGGCAACCTTGCCTCTTTGATAATTCTTTCAAGCGCAAGGTGCGGATTAAAGTTTTCAGATTCGGCTACCGCCAATTCAGCTGCCTCACCTAGCACGCGGCAAGCATCAATACATAAGGGGTCGGTGTGTGTGAGCGAGGTCGAATCCTCGATCCACTTGCTGACACGATGACCTGTGCCATGAAGCCCTAGCGCCAAAAAGATTGCACGCGTGGCCGGGCCATTCCCGGCTGAGTTAACTCCAGGTGTCACATTGAAATCGATAAGCCAACTTCGCATGGCGGCGCGAAACGTAGCTTTGCCAATCCCAATCGGTATGCTTAGTGGCAACCATTTGAGTCGGGAGCTAAAGGCACGACGATATGTGCTGAGTTCACTTCGCGAGTTGAGTAACGATTGGGCAGAAAGAAGTAGCAGCTGCGTATCGTCGGAATAGAAACCGTATCCCGGAACTAACTGAAAACCGACTCGTCGACCAAAGGCCTTTAATGCTCGGCGGCGTGGTAGACCTTCGCGCGCAAAACCTAAGGCGTCACCAATGGCAACACCGGCAAGTAGGCCGTGAAGATGGTCTTTTCGTCGAGAAGTAGAGTGCATGCGGAATTAGGCTTGGGCGCTTTGAAATTATCAAGCCACAACCGCACACTAGGTTTACCTCACACGGCAGTCAAAACTAATCACGCCTCCACTTAGCGGTTCTAGTGGGGCTTCGATTTCCCACCTCAGGGACAATGAACCTGCGGAGTTGGGTTCCGTGGTAAAGCTAGCATTTACGCTACATTGCTGGCTACCCTCAATATACTCCAACCGGGGAGAGAGGCTATCCAGCAAGACCAGATTTCCGAGCGGTTGAGCACCCTGATTGTCGAAACGTAGACTGAAGCTAACGATATCTCCGGAATTGGCGGTTGTATGGGAGGCTGCTTTGCAGAGCCTTAACGTGCACTTACCGTCTGGAGAATCATAGACGTGGAAGTCCTCTGCGCGTGCCGAGTCTTTGACGTACAGGGCTTCCTGTCCGTTAATCATGACTCCTAAGGATTCGGGATTGGTCCAGGTACGGGCATTCGCCAAAACACGCCCTACCACGGGTACTTCTAGCCCGTCCAATTGCCCAGATCTGAAAAAGTTGATTTCGGAGAACGCAAAGATGGCCCGACTGACTCTCTCAGGTGGCACGACGCTTTCCAGTGGAGTTCCATGCCGGTTTTCTTGGAAGGCATCGATCAAGCTTACACGTTCTTGCCCTTGGGGTGCCAGAGGCTGCATGACGGTGCTCGGTGGCGCCTGGTCATTAAGGCTACTAATGTGCAACGGTGCATCGACGCGGTGCGTTAGTATGGACTTGCTGGCGACTTGCATACCGTGTACTTGGCGAACTGATCCAAAGCGAGGCGCATAGATCGCGGTCCGATTCGACGGTGTGATGCACTGTTTACCGTCAAGTGTTTCGTAGAAGGCTACTGTATCGGTGGGTTCAAGGCCTGCCACAGAATAGTCTTGACGTACAATCATGGTGGGCTGCGTGTCGCCACCGTCAAAAATATATTCTTGAACGTTCAGTACATTGGGAATGACTCCCGGGCCCGGGAAACAATCAGACACGCTAGGCGTACAACAATTGGCTGCCAAACTGGGATCCACATAGCAGGGGTCTGGATTCAAATTTGCTTCTGCCGAATAGCTTGCTGGAATGACACCGGGGGTAGTTTCAAAGTAGGCCGAGTGCGACGTAGGCGCCTCAGCCTTGGAAACGGGTTCACTAGTTGTGGATGCGTCTGAGCCGTTCAATGCGTACTGGCCAGGACCAGATAAATTTGCCGAATGAAGTCCCGGCATGCTATGACAACCCAATTGCCAAGTGCTGAAAAGTGAGACAAGGAGAAAGCATTGCAGTCGGCGCATTCTTACCGGTCGTCCGATCGAACTTGCGTTACGTTGATTGAGTGAGGAAGATCGCAACACAGCTACATCCTTGCTAAGTACTGCCTGGCCAAGCTACAAATCTACGTCTAGTAGCTTTCGAGCTTGGGGGTGTCTTCGATGGGCTCGTTATTTTTTTCAGTGGCAGGGACCACATTGGTGGCTGCAGGCCAAGCTAATCCAGACTGAATCAGTCCCTCTCGACTCGGTGCGACCGGTAAAGGCATCCATGGTGGACAGCCAAAGAGGAATTGACTTAGATCGCCGTTTAGGTCCGCGGGAGTACGCGATCCGATTCGCAATATGGCCATTGGACGTCCCAACTGATCTGCAGTCTTCAGAGCATTGACATTGGGTTCCACATCAATGACACGTTGCTCGCCAGGTGCCAGTGCTACAGGTTCCGCAATCTCACTGTCTTCGAGATAAATGACGCGTGTAACCAGTGCACCATCCAATGCGAGTCGTAAGTCTTCCAAAGTCAGAACGATGGGAATTGGGAAGCGATGTTCTCGGCCGTTGGGAGCAAACGTGCGATCAATGATTTCTAGGGTCGGAAATACTTCTTCCGCTGTTTGAAAGGGGATGCCGGTCACCCGAAATCGGTAGACTGATCCAACGAGCATCGCCGTAGTTACAGGTGCATCGATTGGATCGAGAAACATACCATCTCTAGCGAGCGCGATCTGTGTTCCAGGAGGTGCTATTAAGGAGACCGCTTGGAAGGTGCCAACTCCTAAATTTCCGCGTGCAACCTGCATACTGGCAACTGCGCCAGGTGGCTGATTTGAATTAAGTAAGTAGTGTACGTTGGGCAGCGTCTGACCTTGAGCTAGGCAAAACGTCGAGTTAGGGATGGTCAGGCCAACCATCAACCCAAAGCCCAGCGTTAGTATTTGAGGATTTAACATTTGTTTTGCAACCAGCAGGGAATTGGCAGGATTCTTATGAAACACGCGGCACATTGTTCCACCGTGATTGGGAGTGATTTTTTGCCTGCTGGGCCTAAAGCGAGTTTTAGGCGAATCGACCTACGTCGATATTTCATCAAAAGCAAGGATGGAAAAAGCGGTCGAAAGTGGAGAATACTTATCGACCGCCTCACTCATTCACGTTGCTAATTGGCTGCACAGCATAGGGAGCCAATGGCAGGGCTCCACAGTTGTGCTTGTTTGCGTTTCTCAGTTCTGAGAAACACTGGTTCTGCGGTCAACTTTGATATCAACCGCTGAACCAAACGTATTCTTCATCAAACGAGCATTGGTACTATGGCCTATGCTGCTGAAGTCCCTTATTCAGGGCAGTATTCTGCGCCGACTGCTTGATTCTGATGCATCATGAGCGGCATGTTTGCTGAAGCTCCAGTATTGAAACTTTGCTCGTGTATTCGTACGCGACTTGCTGGTTGAGGGTAGCTCAAGCCTGGCGACTGGCGTACGTTGATCTTGACATTAGAAACAGGATCAGGAATGTGAGTGCTCGTACGATTGCGCATCACGTGCTTCTGCAGTCCCGCGGGAGAACCATAGGGAATGTGAGGTGGCCCCACCAATCCGATCGGAGTTCCCGAATAGGGCATGCCATACTCAGGACCAGTCATGCCGGAGACATAACCCGGCAACGTAGGACCACCAGCACCTTCGTAAATGGTAGGCATACCCGCCATTGCTCCAGCACCTGACATGCCGGATAGTTCAATGTCCTTGTTGCCCAAGCGTATGATAGCTAGGATGGCTCCACGACGATCAGCTTCGACAATTGGATCAACGCCTGGGTTCAGACGATTGCTTACCAATACGTCTACACCGACAAGCGCATCACCTTGAAACTCAGGATCAGGTAGGTAAATAACTTTGGTTACAAAATTTCCTGACAAGACCTGTTCGATGTCATCGGGATTGAAGTGAACAGGTATCGCGTTGTGTGCCAAGTAAGCAGCCGTGCGCGGGTTTGGACCAGCCACTTCAATAGTTGGATACAGCTCGACCCCTTCACGGCTCTGAATGTTGGTGAGCTTCAGCCGATAGATCCCGCCCATGCCAAACTCAAGTCGGCCGGGTACGAATAGGGCGTCGCTACCAAAAGAGCCATCGCCTATCACGTCGTAGTGGATTTCCATTCCATCGGGCCGGCCAAATAATAATTGGGCCGTGCCACCCATAGCGCCGGGCACCATCATGCCGCCGCTTCCATCGTCGCTACATGCATAGCCTGCGGGAATTACGGGTGCTCCTCCGCCAGCAGTTGCATCGGACATCATCATTACACCTGGTCCCGGTCCACCGACTCCTGGGCCTGGCTCAAGCAATTGCTGAGCAGGCGGCAGGTTATGTCGCACCGGGGTACAGCCGGTAAAGTAGCCAGCGGCTACAACGGCTAGTGTTGCCACGAAAACACGCACTTTCATGCTTAACCCCCTAATCTGGGCAAAACGTCCGTTTTCGAATCGGGCGTCCGCCGCCAATCGAAACGATCCTGAGTGAGATTGTGTCAAAGGAGATTTTCCTCGAGCGGGATTCACCTGGACGACAAACGCCCGATGAGCCTAAAATCCGGCTGAGCCTAAAATCCGGCCGAGGTTCCATACGGCGCAAAACCTATATTCCGCGCTGTTAGGTCTCCGTGGCTTTATGTTCGGCGCTAATTGACTGTTTTCTTTGACAAATTCGGCACAACCAGGGCATGTGGAGCATATTACCCAATTCGAAAGCTAGCAAAACAGCAGCCTCGGGGATCCAGGTCAGGGGTAGAGGCGCGCAAAGTGTTGGGACTTGGCGCTGTCTGCGCAGGGACCTTATCCAACCATCCCCAGGAATGTTAGGAAGTTTGAGAGGGTCGAGCGACAGCGAGGAGACGGACAAACTTGTTCAGCGTGGTAGCTTGCGAGGACCTAAGTTTAGGGGGTGCCGGGTTGGCCTCATTTGCTTGGTTTGGTTGATCGCTCCCGTCTTGCAGGCTGAATCAAATCACCCACCTCAAAGTCAAGAATCTGAAGCCGTAAAGTTACTGCATGAAGCGTTGCGCCAAGCAGTTTGGGGACCACCCATGCTATGCAAGCTTCGACAGACTGTAAGACTGTATGACAAGCAGCTAATTGGAATTGGCGACTACGTGCATGCAGGGCAGGGGACAGGCAAGTTGAAGATGATCTTGCAGTTCTCTGCCGGCGACAAAATGAACAGTGTGCTACAAGCCAGTGACGGAAGAATACTTACGACTCAGGAAAGCGTGGGTGGGAATTCCCAACGATGGCGAGTTGATTTAGTCAGAGTAACCGATCGATTGAAACCCTTTACCCAACAATCGGTAGACAATCCATTGACAGCTATGTACATGGCAGTAGGGGGGCAAGCTGAGGTGTTGCGCAAATTGTGCTTGCAATACGAATGGAGCGGCGTCGAAGTGGGAGAGCTGAATGATCACCCAATATGGTGGTTGGATGGAAAGCTAGCTTCGAAGGCTCCTCCACTAAGCTCTCGGGCACAGGTAGATCTTGCGCTATCTATTCCTAACCAGTCAGGCCTGCTACCGGTACAAGTCCGCGTGGCTCTCGGCAAGACGGAAAAAGACACACTGTGGCCGTACCGAATTGAATACTCAGGCAATAAGAGTGATGATCCCAAACGCCCGCAAGTGTCCATCGCCCTCGAATACAACAACCCAACTTACCTGCCCAATCTTCCAAAGGATCTGTTTCTCACGCAAGAGCAACCTGCGGGAAGCGTCGATGCCGTAATGGACCTGACAGCAAGGTACCTTCCACCCCATGGGGCAAACGTACTTACAGCATCAGGTTCGACAGCCAAAAACCGTTAGGCGCACAGCAAAAAGCTTCTAGCAGGCTGATGAAAAACTCGAATTGCAAAATCTTGTGGACGATTAGAACCCGAAGCGTCAGCAAGGTGCTGGGCACATTCCTTCGCCGACGCTGCGGGTTACTTTTTCAGCAGCCTGCTAATGCGAATAACTACTATCCGTTCCAGCCGAACTGAACTAAACTTCAAACCATCTAATATAAAAGCCTTGCTCGGCAATGTTTTTGCCACCAGGACCCATTTCTTTTCTTTCAACCAGAACGAGCGGTGAGGAAGAAATTCCAAGAGCCGTTTATTGCTGGTATTTAGATTAAATCAGGTATCCACTGGTAGGAAGCTGAGACGGTTGAGCAGAGTCCCAACGATCCTGGATGGGGCAGGGCAGGGGGCGAACAATTTCATACATGAGTAGGGGAAATAACGTGGTTAAGACGTTGGCGGTCGTTGGGGCGACCGGTGCAGTGGGCCAAATCGTACTTGATGAGCTCGTGCAGCAAGGGTTGCAATACGAGACGTTGAAACTTTTGGCTTCTGCACGTTCGGTTGGCAAGACGGTCAACGTCGGTGGCCAGGAGCTTACAGTCGAGTTAATGGAGCCTGATGCATTCGAGGGGGTGGATTTGGTAATTGCAAGCACGCCCGACGAAGTGGCTGCTGAATTTGTTCCTTGGGCAGTCGAGCGTGGAGCGATCGTCGTTGATGAGAGCGCCTATTACCGGATGGATCCCAAGGTACCGCTAGTAATTCCGGAAGTGAACGCGGAGGCTGTCAAAAATCACGTAGGGATAATCGCTAGTCCCAATTGCAGTACGACGCAGATGGTTGTGGCGCTCAAGCCGTTATACGATGCTGCTGGTTTAAAGCGAGTCGTTGTAAGCACCTATCAAGCTGTTAGTGGCGCGGGGCTGGCAGCCCAGACCGAGTTAATTGAAAATACGCGAGCTCGCATAGCTGGAAATCCGCTATCTCCCAGCATGTTTCAATATGACATTGCATTGAACTTGATTCCGCAAATAGGATCCATGAAACAGGCTGGGTTCACGTCAGAAGAGATGAAAATGGTTCATGAAACCCATAAGATCTTGGGTGATGACTCGATTGCGATCAATGCTACTTGCGTTCGAGTTCCTGTCTTGGTTGGTCACAGTGAATCCATCTATTGTGAAACCGCAGAACCTTTGGAGCTGGAGCGGATACATGAACTGTTTCACCGAGCTCCTGGAATCACTTTGATCGATGATTTGGCAAGCAAGAAATATCCGATGCCACGAGATTGTGAAGGGCGTCCCGACGTATTCGTGGGACGTGTTCGTAAGGATATCAATCAGCCCTGTGGAATCAGTTTTTGGTGTGTCAGCGATAACTTGCGCAAGGGGGCTGCTACCAATGCGGTGCAGATCGGCAAGTTATTGGCTGGCCAATTAGCCAATGTCTAATCATGTACCGAATGATCGCCCCGAGCTGGCGAATTCTGAAGCTCCCGAGTTGACTGCTCAACGCGAGCGTCAAACGCAGCTCAATGAAGAATTGACCTTGGACTCAAACGCATCGAAGATCGCTTCCCAAGATCGAGCGTTCAAATTGGTGTTGGCCTATAACGGCGCTAACTTTTGTGGATGGCAAAAGCAACTCAATTTGAGGACGGTTCAGGAAGTTGTCGAAGATGCTTTGGCGGAAATGTTGTCTGAAACAAGGGTTGTGCTCCATTCGAGTAGTCGCACTGACACCGGAGTCCATGCGGTTGGGCAAGTAGCGGTTTTTCGCACTGACAAATGGAACGCTGCTGCCGATCGACTGCCCTTGGCTCTCAATACTAGGTTGCCGGGAGACGTCGTAGTTCGCAAGGCCTGCGAGGTTGCATATAACTTCAATCCGTTGCGAGAGAATACGGGCAAGCGATACCGGTATCAGATCTATTGTTCGCGAGTTGCCGATCCCTTGGGCGCCTCCCAACACTGGTGGGTACGACGTCGCATGTCAATCGACTCGATGCGGGCAGCGGCTGAACTTCTAGTTGGAGAGCACGATTTCCAGAGTTTTCAGACTAACGGTAGTCCGCGGCGAAGTACAGTTCGCCATGTACGCACGCTATCTTTGGAGGCCTGCCAGCACCTTGATGGGACCCTTTACACAATGAACATTGAGGCAGATGGATTTCTGTATAACATGGTTCGTAATATCGCCGGTACTCTGGTGCAAATAGGTGTAGGACGGGAGCGACCCCAATGGGTACAGCAAGTTTTGGCGGCCAGGGATCGCCGCTATGCTGGAGCTACCGCGCCGCCTCAAGGCTTGTGCTTGGTCGAGGTTCTTTTCTAATCAGAGAGCAAGATGCGGATACTACACATCATTACACGCATGATCATAGGAGGGGCGCAAGAAAACACCCTTTTCAATTGTCTGGATTTGATCAAGGAATATCAGGACGACTGCTTGCTAGTCACCGGACCAACGGAAGGTCCTGAAGGCAAACTTTTATCCCAGGGCAGGGCAGGGGGGCTGCCAGTGGAAGTTTTGCGAAACCTGCAACGAGCAATTCACCCCATTCGAGATATTCAGGCGTATTATCAGCTCCAGACTTTGATACGGAATTTTCGACCGGATGTTGTTCATACTCACAGTGCTAAAGGTGGATTCTTGGGTAGAGCCGCAGCATGGTATGCGGGTGTACCGGTAGTTATTCATTCCGTGCACGGAGCTCCATTTCACCCCTATCAGTCTGGTCTTGCCCGTCGCCTATTTATTTTATTGGAACGATGGGCGGCCAAGCGATGCCATCACTTGATTAGCGTTGCCGATGCAATGACTGAACTCATGGTAGAGGCTGGCGTCGCACCTCGAGAAAAATTTACCACGATCTATTCAGGTATGGACGTCGAGCCCTTTCGTGGTTGCGAGCAGTTTCGCCCTGAAGCGCGCCAAAAATTGGGCTATCAACAGCAGCATATAGTATTCGGAAAAATCGCCAGACTATTTAATCTCAAAGGGCATGAGTACTTAATCGAGGCTGCTCGCGAAGTGATAAGTGACAATCCCAATTGCCGTTTCTTATTGGTGGGGGACGGTGTACTTCGGGAAAGCCTAGAAGCCAGAATTCGACAATTTGAATTGCAACCCTACTTTCAATTCACAGGGCTTGTGACACCAGAACGCATACCCTATTACTTAAGTGCTATGGATGCTTTGGTACACACTAGCTTGCGCGAAGGTCTTGCACGCACATTGCCTCAAGCTCTTATCGCTGGCAAGCCAGTGGTGTCCTATGACATCGATGGAGCACGTGAGGTCGTGATTCCAGGCCAGACCGGTTACTTGCTGCCTGCCAAAAGCACACGTGAACTGGCTGTCGCTTTACTAGAGTTAGCCGCAAGTGGAGAGTTAAGGAATCGTTTGGGGCAGGGCGGGGCGATGCGTTTTACGGATCAATTTCGTCATCAGTTTATGACTGGCAGGATTCGTGACAAATATGTTCAGCTGTTGGAGCAAAAAGCAGGGAGAAAGCCCTAAGAACTGAGCTTTGGGTGCCTTGGCGAATTCCTTGCAAATTGAGAATTGGTTCCGCGAAATCTTATGCAAACAATTTGCAGAGGCCAAAGAAATCCGCTGGCTGCCTGAAAGTCAATAATGAACTTTGGATGGCTTTGACCTAAAATAGAAGGGCTGCACAGCTGGCAGCTTAGTTGTTCAACCGCTGCAAAAACATCTTATCTCAGAGCCTGAATACCAGGGCAATTAATGACCAACATAAAAAATTTCCTCGGTCCCTATCGCTTGGCGCGTTTGATACGAGTAGGCAACTCATGTCAGGTATGGGAGGCGATTGAGGCTGAATCCCAGGGCCGTTTTGCGCTCAAGGTCTTGCGTGAAGATTTCCGAGAGAACAAAGCGGAATTGTCCTTCCTGCGCAATGAATTCAGTATTGCCAACAAGATGGAACATCCCAATGTGATTAAGATGTTTGAGCTCATTCTTTCGGGCTCGAGCCCGTTCCTGGTTTTGGAGTTGTTTAGCGAACTCAATATGAAGCAGGCAC
The DNA here is from genome assembly GCA_020427005.1 of Planctomycetales bacterium. Taxonomy (GTDB): domain Bacteria; phylum Planctomycetota; class Planctomycetia; order Pirellulales; family Pirellulaceae; genus Aureliella. The sequence goes on along the minus strand of JAGQOY010000025.1, from coordinate 36,173 downwards.
TGCGCCGAGGTCCTGATTCAATAGCGTTTATGCTTGACAAAATTCTCGTCCAGTGCCTCGAAGGCCTGGGGCATATGCATTCCAAAGGCTTCGTGCATTGTGATGTAAAGCCCGACAACTTTCTGTGTAGTCGTACCGGTGAAGTGAAGCTAATCGACTTCACTATTAGCCAGAAAATTAAGAAAGGGATCGCCAAGATCTTCGGTGGCAAGTCCAAGTGTCAAGGCACTCGAAGTTATATGTCACCAGAACAAATACGTGGCGGTTATCTCGATGGTCGAACCGATATTTATAGCTTGGGATGTGTGTTCTATGAGATGGTCACGGGGAAGCCTCCATTCACTGGGGAAAATCCCAACGATCTACTCAACAAGCACATTTCGGCCCCCATTCCAAATCCGATGGTTGCCAATGATAATGTCAATCCCGATTTTGCAAACATTATTCGTAGCATGCTGAGTAAGAAGCCCGAAGATCGTCCCGAAACCATGACGGGGCTAGCAACGACCATCCGTGCCATCCGACTCTTTCGCAAGCAGCCTCAACCGCCTGAGACCAGTATCTTTGATGAGTTTCCAACGGCGGGACGCATGTAATTCTCCTTCTGTAGACAGCAATTTTTGACAGTCGCATTAATTAATTGAGAGAGCACAGCCCGCATGGATACACCGACCGGCCTAGACTTTGAACAACCGATGCTGGAGGTTGAGATGGCCATTCGTCAATTACAGCAGCAACCGCAGAACGAAGCCTCGGAAGCAGAACTGATCACACTTCGAAAGCGATGGAATGAGGTTACGCATCGAATCTATTCACAATTAACGCCCTGGCAGATTGTGCAAGTCTCACGACATAAAGATCGACCTTATACGCGTGATTATCTCAATCTCGCATTCGACGAATTTGTCGAGTTGCATGGTGACAAACATTTTGGGGACGATCGGGCCGTGCTCGCAGGATTCGCCAAAATCGATCAGTACAAAGTGATGGTGGTTGGCCATCAGAAGGGAAGAACATACAAGGAACGAACCAACTGCAATTTTGGCTGTGCGCACCCAGAAGGCTACCGCAAGGCGATGAGCAAAATGCAGATGGCAGAGAAATACGGTTTGCCGATTATCTGTTTCATTGATACGCCCGGTGCTTACCCGGGTGTGGGAGCTGAAGAACGCGGCCAGGCTCAAGTGATCGCCGAAAGTATGTTTCAAATGAGCCAGCTGCGGACGCCCATCATATGTATAGTAATTGGTGAAGGAGGGTCCGGTGGTGCGCTTGGGATCGGTGTTGGCGATCGTATCGCAGTTTTGCAGTTTGCGTACTATTCAGTGATCAGCCCTGAAGGTTGTGCGGGCATTCTATGGAAAAGTCATCAGCACGCTCCAAAGGCCGCAGATGCTCTCAAGTTCACATCCGAACACTTGCGGGAGCTAAATGTGATCGATGATGTAATTGAAGAGCCGCTGGGTGGCGCTCACAGGGATCATCATCAGATGGCGGCCAAATTGAAGAGTTATCTTGTTCGCAATCTGGCGCGCTTAACTTCGCAGCCCATCGAGAACATATTGGAACAACGCTACGAGAAGTTTCGGCGGATGGGCGTGTTTCTCGATCAACAAGACTCTCAGCCGGTTGAAAACGGAACCGCTGTTTAAGGTTTGGCGGCGTGAACTTCTCGGGTCGATTTACTTTTCAGTTCTGAGCCAATCGACCATTTACGCGATCGCAAAGTAAGTTTAGTCGAAGCGAAATTGAGCTAGTAGCAACGTCCGATAATGTTTCTTATGTTCGGTTTGGGAGTAGGTTTTCCCTGGGAAAATGAAGTTCGCGTGTTTTTCAGGTGTTTCCAGCTATTCCGCACGCTTGCTTGTCCAATCAATTCCCTACCTAGGTAAGATCGGAGTGGGTATCCAGCCCGAATTGGCTCCAGCACTGTATCCTGTATCGTTTCCGCTGGGCAATAGACTGCTGTTGGTGGAATTTGCGTTGTTCAACGGTGGCAGCAAATTGTTTGCGCTGCTCGTGCGTCCAAAATCAGTTGCTGGAAGCTGAAGATTTGATGGTTGAAGATTTGGCTGTGGGATAATGTTACTTGTGCCCGTTCCCCAGGAAGAATCTAGATTCCAATTGGAGCTCGATGGCAATGGCGGAAAGTTCAGTTGTTGCGGGCCGCCTACCGAGTTGTTAGGAAGTACCGAATCAATAAGCTGCCCAGCGGCTTGGGTCAAAGCTGGCACATTAATCGACGGCGAACCCAAATCTTGTGTGCTTGTGGCTTGAGTGTTCCAATTGGAACCGGTGGTGTTGTTTTCGGCCAAGTTTCCGTTTTGTCCGTTCTTGAGTTTGTTATCAAGGTCCGTGAGATACGGTCCGACCACATCGTGGATCTCTCGCGGTAAAACTCCTAAGCCATGATCAAGCGCACTCGCAATATAATATCCACTGCGCGAATTACAGATGGCGGCTTGTTGGTTTGGACCCAGCAAGCTCATCGCGAACATGGTAATCAACAAGCAGTAGATAAGACCTTTGGAAAGTCCGAAGGCCGCACCAAGGTGTCGATCGAATTCCTTGAGCTTCACGCGATCAATTAGTCCACTAAATAGTCTGAACAGAACCCAAATTACAAAGCTCGTTCCCATGAACAAAATCAGCATTGCCAAGAATTGATTCCAGGGAGGAGTAGCCTTGATCATTTGAGCGACATCAAATCGAAAACGATAGGCAACGACATAACTGAGTACAACGGATGCTATCGACGCGACTTGCCATGCAAACCCTTTGATAGCTCCAAAAATTGTTGACATGCCGATAACTATCAACATGACCAGATCGTATGCTTGCACGCCCGTAGTCCTTTCACATGAAACAGAGAAGGGGACTCTAGCAGAAATTTTTCCGCAAGCGAAGATCGAATTCTGTCGCGAACAGCGTTTGCTAGCAACGAAAAACCGGATTCCCCCCCTGCTCTGTTTTGGTCTTTAATCTACTGCTCATAATTCTCTACAGTGGAGTTGTGTTTGTCACAACTTTCATTTGGAGAGAAAACTCGGTGGCTGACTTTCGAACTCATATGACCGTCAGTACGATCACCGGCGCCGTGTACGCCGTCGCTGGTTATCAATCCGGCATGCCAGATGCTACCTGCTTAGTGGCCGGAGGATTATGTAGTCTTAGCGGGATGCTACCCGATCTCGATAGCGATTCTGGACGACCATTGCGTGAGGCTACGACGCTAGGCGCAGCGGTCGTACCTATGCTCATGGTCGAGAGATTTCAAAGACTAGGACTGAGTCACGAGTGGATGGTCTTGGCAGCTGGCTTGATTTACGTCTTTGTGCGCTTCGTAGTGGCCGAGGTCTTCCGTCGCTACACAGTACATCGAGGTATGTGGCATTCACTGCCGGCCGCGGCTATTGCTGGCTTGTTCGCGTTTCTTGTAATGTCCACCGATGACATCAGCATACGGCTATTTAAGTCCGGTGCTGTCGTCCTAGGATTTATGAGTCATCTGATTCTGGATGAAATATGGTCAGTCGAATTCAAAGGTGGGCAGTACAAATTTAAGAAGTCATACGGTACCGCAGTCAAGCTTTGGGGTAACAATCGCTGGGCCAATTACGTGACCTACACCAAGCTGCTCTTGATCTGCTTTCTGGTATATCAGGACGCAGGCTTTATGGCCCGATTCGGGCCCCAGAATCCGGATGTTCCGCACACGGCTCGAGAGCTGATTCAATTGGTGATTGAGCGCGGACAAAACTGGGTACGGTAGTTAGATATTGAAACTCAGAGTCAAGTCTACGGCTTCAGAACAGACGGCGACTATCAAGCAGAATTGTTACTGGACCATCGTTGGTCAAAGAGACTTGCATATCCGCTTGAAACCGACCGGTGGCGACAGTAATGCCATGCGAACGCACATCTAGGCAGTATTGTTCGTACAAACGATTGGCGATCTCCGGAGGTGCCGCCTGCGTAAAGCTGGGACGTTTACCTCGACGCACGTCCCCAAATAGGGTGAACTGACTGATAGCTAGAACGCTTCCACCAACTTCGCATACCGAGAGGTTCATTTTTCCGTTACCGTCCTCAAAAATTCGTAGCCCGATAGTTTTGGCGACCAAGTATTCCACATCTTGCAGGTCATCTCCCTGCTCAACCCCCAATAACACAGCTAATCCAACGTCGATATGACCTACACAATCATCGCCGACACTCACGGCCGCATGACTCACCCTTTGCACGACAGCTCGCATTCCAGAAACCTCCTCTCCCCTGCCCTAGCCCGCCCAAATGTCAGGCAAATATTTTCTCGCCCAGCCTGCTAAACGAAACTACCCAGTTTGTGATAACATGAAGAACCGTTATGTAAGATTCTAACTATTCTCAATTCGACGATAGTCATGCCGTTTCAGTTTACATGTCCGTACTGCTTCAAGAAAACACTGGTGGACGATTCCTATATTGGGAAAATAGGTCCATGTGTAGGCTGCGGAAAGGACATTCAAGTCGGTGCCCCGTCAATGGGTGAGGTGCAGCTGGCCGAGGTTGACGTCAGGCGAATCACTATTGAAAACGCCATCAAAAGGAATGTAAAAAGGGCGCTGATTCGGACCTTTGTCATCAGTGTCTCGGCCATGTTGGTTGTCAGTCTGTTTGCTTATCTACTGGCACCCTCGCTCCAGACGATTCGAGCTATGCACGACAAGAATCTATGTTTGCAAAATCTCCAAAGAATTGCTCGTGCTCTGGATCAATATGCGAATGATCATGATGCCTATCCCCCGCCCATGACGGTCGACAGTTCGGGACGTCCGCTTCATAGTTGGCGAACTCTATTGCTTCCCTATCTTGGTGAGGAAGAACTTTACTCGGGAGTCCAGTGGGATCTGCCGTGGAATTCTACCGAAAACTCGTTTCTGGCTAACTCTTGCCCAGATGTTTACCGTTCCCCAAGCGGCGGAGGGCCTACAATTGGTGAGACAAGTTATGTTTTGATAACAGGAACGGGCACTATTTTCCCAAAGTCGGGTCCATTGAAAAGAGATCAGATCAGTGATGGATTGAGGAATACTTTGCTGGTCGTCGAAACGGCAATGCCGGTTCTGTGGCACGAACCCTTGGACATAACGTTTCCCAATCTAAATCCAAACTTGTGTGCTAAAGGGAAAAACTCAATTGGCGGTACATATTCAGATGGTGCCACTGCGGTACTAGCCAATGGCACACCGGTTTGGTTGCCAATCGATATTTCAGCCACGGTTTTAAGGGCAATGGTGACTCCAGATCAAGGGGAAGAAGTGAATCTGGTTGGCTTCACGCAAGAGTAAGCAGCAAACTAGCAAAAACTCTATCAGCTGTTCCTAAGTCGGCCATTGAAGTCTACTTGCCAAAGCTCTCCGGTGCGAACCTCCAGGCCAGTCAGCCAACCACCGCCGTAGCAATATGTATCGATGCACACGAGGTGCCCTACGTCAAAGATCTCACCTCCTCGGTCATGGGTATGACCTACCACAGCGCGTTTTCCACTCATGTGTGGCCCAGGCGTACTTTCCGTGAGTTTTAGCCATCGCAAATGGAACTCAGTCTGCTTCTCAAGCTCTTGTCCCGGATCGTAATTCGCGTGTAAGAAAATATGTTCTTCACTTTCGTAAAATGGAGCCATCGTGTCAAAGAATGCAAAATGTTCTGGCGGTATGCACTTCATGTCACCTACGAAACCGTAGGAATCCAGTGTCTCCACTCCGCCATAACGAAGCCAGTTGTATGGTGGTTCTTCATCGCGTACGACTCGCAACATCATTTCTTCATGGTTGCCTTGAAGGCACACTACCACACATTTCTGTTTCAAGGCGATCAATTGCTCAATTACATCCTTTGAGTTTGGGCCTCGATCGACATAATCTCCCAGAGTCACAATCGTATCGTCGCTTTCCGGTTGGATCGTGTTCAACAGAACTCGCAATGCGTCTGAGCAGCCGTGAATGTCTCCAATCGCGATCAACCGTCCACTCATACTCGATGCTCATTGATTTAGAATTACTTCGACCCAAAATCCGCCCATCCAAGGACAGCCTGACAGGATGTCGATTGTCGTTAACCAAAGAAGTTGTGGCAAGCTCGATCCGATACAGGGGCAAAAATCACTCCCACATTTATATTCCTCGTCGTCCCTCTAGGTACGCGACAAGCTGTTTCTTTGACCTAAAATATAGAGTGAACGGTGTTCGTTTTCACAGATCCCCCATCTGTTCCGTACCTAAACTGGGGCCCTGTTCCAACGAGCAGAGTACACTTGAGGCATGCACATTGCACCTTAACTAGAAAAATCTGTATCAAATTCCGGATTTGAACGCGCCCCCTGCCCTGCCCCACAATTTCATCAATTCGCCGCCATGAATCCTGATTCGATAATCCAAAAATCTGCGATTGTTAGCGGTCGAGTGACGGCCGAGCAAATGGATTACGCAATCCGAGTGGCCCGCCATCGTCAGAAGCAAGCAGATGGATCGGAAAACAAACCTCTGCCTGATCGGCAGATCGCCGATATTCTAGTCGAGCAAAAGGTCATCACCGAGTATCAAGCTGGACAATTATTGGCGGGCCGTACGATTTTGAATTTAGGTCCCTACATCATTACCGACTTCATTGGACAAGGCGGGATGGGGCAAGTCTTCAAGGCAGTACATCAAGTAATGGGTCGCGTTTGCGCAGTCAAGGTATTGCCTAGGTCGCGGCATACGCAGGAAGCCAAGGATAGCTTTGCTCGTGAAATCCAAATGCAAGCCAAACTGGATTGCCCCTATTTGGTTCGGGCCTTCGATGCAGGGCAGGATGGAAAGGTTCTCTATCTAGTAACCGAATATGTTCCGGGCATGGATCTCCGACGACTCGTACGCTCGCGCGGTCCTTTACCTCTTCACCAGGCCGCCAAGATCATCATGCATGCCGCGTTGGGTCTTGAGCATGCACATCGAGTTGGATTAGTTCATCGCGATGTCAAGCCAGGGAATGTCCTAGTTACACCTGAGGGCCACGCCAAAGTCTCTGATGTCGGACTGGCCGGCTTTGCTCATGATCTCATCAATGACCCAAGGGCCGGTAAGATTGTTGGGACCGCTGACTATATTTCACCCGAACAAATTCGGACACCATTGGACATCCAAGCTGCTTCAGATATCTATTCTTTAGGAGGTACGCTGTACTACGCAGTATGCGCTAAGGTCCCATTTCCGGGTGGAGATACGTCTTCCAAATTGCGTCGGCATGTAGATGAAACTCCGATGCATCCACGGCGATTTGTGCCCGACATCCCTGAGGATTTCGTAGACATCATCGCTGACATGATGGAAAAGGATATGAGCAAACGCATTCAGCAAGCTTCGGAGGTAGCGGCAAGATTGGAACCGTGGGCGTCCGAAGAAGTTTCCGTCATGATTGGCATGCACCGTTCGCCCTGGTTGGCACCGCCGCCCCCATCCTACGATGAAGGCGAACCATCACAGGAGGTCGATGGTGAGGGGGAAGCTACTCCAGTGAGTCCAGTTTCATCACAGGTTTTTCCTCCCGGATTAACGTCCGAAGGAGCCTCCGAGAGTAATGTTGAACGTCCGGGGCTCGGGAGTGATGTCTCAAGTGGTGGCTTTCAGGGCGGCCTCAGTCCCTGGCCCGAGTCAACGGCAGTGCCCGTCTCCACCAGACAATCTACTGCACACATGAGCTCAGCCATGATCGTTGCTCTAACTTTGGCAATTGCGGTCCCCCCTGCCCTGCTCGTTGGTGCCATCTTAGGATATCTAGCCTCGCAATGATATTTCCTCGTTAGCAAAGTACTTGGTTTTCAGTCAATATAAGTGGGAGAACAATGGATAGTCAGACCAGAAAATGGGTCGTAGAGGCCACGGAAGAATCATTCGTAGGTGATGTGTTTCAGCGTTCACAATTGGTACCAGTAATTGTTGATTTCTGGGCTCCATGGTGTGCCCCCTGCCGAATCCTAGGGCCAACCCTGGAAGCTCTGGCAGAAGAGTTTGCAGGCCAATTCGTTTTGGTAAAGGCCAACGTGGATGAGTTGCCCGGCTCAGCGTCGCAGTTTAGTGTATCAGGAATACCTGCAGTGTTTGCCATTATGCACGAAAAGGTAGTAGATACCTTCCAAGGTGCGTTGCCAGAGCCTGCAATTCGTGAGTGGCTCGGTGCTATCCTAAGGAACGCAGAACTACAAGCGGCGATTGCAAAACTGGAAGACCATCCCGAGCAGGCCGAACTGGAACTGAGAGCATTGTTAGCAACCGATCCAAATCGGGCGGAAGTTAGCATAGCCCTAGCAGACGCACTGTTGCGCATGGGCAGGCTTGATGATGCTAAAGCTATCATCGAACAATTGGAAAAGAGAGGGTTTCTTGAGCCCGAAGCCGAACGATTGAAGGCCCAATTGGATCTCGCGGGAAAGGAACAATTGGATGTAGACTCACTTCGTCGTGAGGCGGCTGCGGATCCCGAGAGCTATGTCAAGCAATTCGCCTTGGCAGAAGCGTTAGCAGGTCGTCATGAGTATCAATCGGCCTTTGATATCTGCCTTCGACTGGTCGAGAAAGACCGCCACCAAACAGGCGAGCAGGCTCGAGCTCTTATGGTCGAGGTTTTTCGCGTTCTACCTGATGACTCACCGCTGACCAGCGACTATCGCCGCAGGTTATCGATGCTCCTCTACTGATCCGACTCAACCAGATCCACCGGAACAGGAGCTGCTAAGTCGAGGCGGGCTTTCTCAGGATTTTTTCTAGAGCCTTGCCTTTGGCCAATTCATCAATCAACTTGTCTAGATAACGAATCTCACGCATGGTGGGTTCTTGAATATCTTCGACGCGAACCCCGCATATCACACCTTTAACTAACGCACGATCGGGGTTCATCCGTGGAGCTTTGGCAAAGAAAGTCTCAAAGTCAGTCTTGTTCTTCAACGCCGCTTCGAATTGTTTTTGGGTGTAACCGGTCAACCATCGAATGACTTCATCCACTTCGGCCTTCGTGCGTCCCTTTTTCTCGGCCTTCGCAATATAGTGAGGATAAACGCCTGCCACACTCATGGTGTAGATTCGATGCTTGGTTTTTTCAGCTTTCGATGGAGCCTCCGATGAACTCTCTTTCTGCGGGACTACCAGACGTTCCAGTTTACCTTTGCGTTTCACGATGTTCTTGTAATCCCACTGAATTTCCTTGGCCAATGTTAGCCAGCGTTTGAGCGCCTTGACATCGACTTGAGCTTTGCTGGAAAACCTCGCCTCCGCAGCTTTGAACTTGCCTTCTGCCTGCAATGAGTCCTCACCAAACGACTGCCCACTCCAAAAGAGAAGGCGGACGCAATTTTTGAGCTTGCTATAGCCAACAATGGGATTGCCATCCAGAAACCATACTGGGTGAGCGTGCCAAATCTTATGCTCTGCTTTTGGCATTTGCTTTATTATTTCACGCGCCAACAGTTCGCAAATCGCTTTATCGGTTGGTTCTAATGAACTGTTGTACGCTTTGATCTCAGGGTTCATAACCACACTTCATGTACGCCAAAGAAAGATCAATATGAAAACTCTATTGTTGTCACATTGCATTGGATCTTAAATAGGCCTTTAATTCCCGAGCTGCAATAATCGCATCTTCAGCCTGGTGAATCGCGGCCGTGACAGCAATTCGGGACACGCCTGACTCCAAAACTTGCGGCAGATTTTCCAGGGAAATTCCACCCAGTGCAAATGCTGGCAAGCCCAATTCGGCATGGGCAATTTGCCGCAAAAACGGCAGTCCCGGAAACGAATCGAAATGCTTAGTCCGGGATGGAAATGTTGGACCGCAGCCAATGTAATCGGCACCAGATCGACTGGCAGATTCCGCCTGAGCCAAGTTATGGGTTGAGATTCCAATCACCAGCCTGCTACCAGTCAGGCGTCGAGCATCATGGATCGTCACATCATCCTGCCCAAGATGTACTCCAGCTGCTCCAACTGCCAACGCTATGTCAACTCGATCATTGATGATCGCACGAGCATTGGTACCTTTCAAGCCTTGCACTAGTGCCTGGCCAAAACGAAAGAGAGTGCCACCTTCGGCTTGTTTATCGCGCAATTGAAACACGTCGACTCCCGCCTCGGCCAGACTGCGCACGTAGGCGACAAAGTCTTCCACACTGCGACTACAGTCGATTAGCAAATACAAGCCTGCCAGGCTAAGCCACTGGTCGTCCAACAACCGCTGTTCGATGCGAGCTAACTGGTCGTAGCACTTGTAACGCAAGGTCTTGAATTCCGCTACATTCGAACAATTGGCCGCTTTGGCGAACTCCTCAAGACAGCGGAGTGCTTGGCCGACCCGTTCCGAGGCAGCAGGGACGATTTCTCTCCACGAAGCCTTATTGTTTTCGCTGCTCGTGTGGTTCTCCGTGCCTGCATCCGTGGCCGTGCATCGGGCATCCAACAAAAGCGATCGCCGAATTCCCCGTTCAACAGTTTGCTGCAGTTCGTGTCGGAGTGCTTTCAACCAGCCGGCCACATTCTCATCCTCGCGAATTAGCCGAGCCACTTCCTCGAGCGTCCTCAAGCCTTCAGCGGCTCGATTGGCATTCACGTCCATGACGCGGATAGCAGCTTGCAGATCAGACACTTCGGTTACCATAAACTCAAGCGAAAGGAACTGATAAGGACAACAGGTGCTCCAACGAAAGATTAAAAAACCTCATCGCAAGCTGGAGTCCAACGTGCTTAGCATTGGAAATTAAGGAATTTCCGCAAATGCTTTTCGCCAAGCGGATTCTCCTCCAACGATTGGAAGATCTAATTGTGTCTCAGACAAATCTACGGTAAGCCTCGTGCCGGGGGTAGGCCACAGTGTGAAGTCTTTGTCGCTGGAGAAAATCATCAGGCCGATCTGCTGGCCTGCCGGTATTATTTGATCGTCTGGCTGCAATTCAAACTCCAGCGAATAGAATTTCCCTGGCTCAAGCGGCTCACTTTCGGTAAGCGATCGATGATTCTGAGGGTCGGCCCACCCCCGAGTAATTAAGTTGTCAGTGATCTTGGCAGGTCGACCATGGGTGGAATCTTTCCACGGGAGCGACACCAGCCAGATCGATAGATTTGCCGCTGGGCGATCACAGGCCAAGGAAATCCTGATTTTGGAGAGGCCTGAAATGTGGACTGGAGATTTCAGCTTCTCGGTGACATAAATCAGTCGATGTTCGGTCCACTCGGCTTGCGCAAGAGCACTTCCACTAAACGAGAAATTGTCCGTCAAAGTCTCCGTTGGGATGGGAGAATCCGCCGGCGGTGATACGCTTAGTCGTCCACGTTCCGGTGCTTTACCATGCAAATAAAGCGTGACAGGACTAGCCGCCGGATTAGGGAAATCGTCATAGGCAGTGGGTTCCTCAGGTTTATCGTTCTCACGCACAATCCACGCTTTTGGGCCGGTGGGAACTCCGTTTTCTATTCCGTAAAGGTAATGGCTAAACCAGCGATTTAGCATACTTAGTGGAGGAGGTCCCCCGTGGCCTCCCTGATGATAGTAAATCTGTGCCGCTAGACCCTTTTTCTTGACCGCATCGTAGATTCGATAACTATGCTCTGGCACAACATTCCAGTCATTAAATCCATGAGCCATCAATAGAGCTGCCTTCATGGGACCAAGATCATGCAAATAATCGCGTCCTTCCCAAAACGAGTTGTAGTCGCCTGACACTCGATCCTGTTGAGTCAGCATCTGTTTATCGCGAACTTCGCAATCGCAGTAATCTCGCTGCTGTGTGCTCGAATGTATGAAGTCGTAAAGAAAGTCAATATCTTCTCCCATGTAGCCATAGGGATGGCGCACAAGTCCATTGGAACGGTAGTAATGATAGTAAGAAGTGTTCGGGGCCACGGGAATAATGACCTCCAACCCATCCACTCCGGTCGTGGCTGCAGCCAAGGGCAAGGTGCCATTGTACGACGTACCTGTCATGCCAACTTTACCTGTTGACCAAAATGCCTCGACAGTTTCATCTCCATCCGGTGATGTGAATCCTTGGGCTCGTCCGCAAAGCCAGTCGATCACTGCCTTCGGCGCAAGAGATTCGTTGTCACCGCCAACCGTTGGACAACCTTGTGATAGTCCGGTCCCGGGGCTTGAAGAATGCACAACGATGAAGCCTCTAGGGACCCATTCTTTCGTTAGCGACTTTGAAATGATGGGTCGATTGGTTCTTAACTCAGGTTGCGGAAAATGTTGGCGTGCAGGTGGCGTTTCGCCTAGCTCATGCCTTGGATTCCAGAAGTAATCATCTTCGTTTTCACCGACACCGGAATAATACGGACTCGTTTCATAAATCACTGGTAACTTGAGTCCCTCCGAATCCGTTTGACGTGGGCGAGTCACATCGACGTGCATGCGGTCCAATCGACCATCTCCGTCCGAGTCAAAACTCGTCTCGACCCATAGATCATGCCGAATCCATAAGTCGGGATCATTGAACGGCTCAACAATTTGTGCTTCGCCGTCTTTGAAAACACAAACTGCCGGAGGTTCGGCCTGTAGGACGGGTGCCAACTGAGTTGTCCAAAGACACACGCCAAACAAAAGACAACAGGTTCGTTTTCGATTCACGATTGGATCATCTCATAAAATATGGTTATGAATGGCTACGCGTATGTTGCATTGCTGTCCAAAGTTTCATTTATCAACAGTATGCAATCTCGTTAGCCAAGATCTGAAGTACATTCAGAAGAGAAAAAACGGGTATTCGGTTACTGTTGAGCTCAGCTCTAACGGGTGAGTGAGATCTCATTCTAATTCGAGCCTAATGTTAGGTAAGTCCTTGCCTTGGTTGTCGACGGCTTGCTGTGCCCGTTGCAGGAATGTCCTCAAGGCACGTTCGTAAGTTTGTTTAGCAGCTGGTTGTTCATTAGGAGCAATAAACCTACGTCGATTGTGCCATAGCAGGCGAACACATTCGGCACACCACAAGGCGCTGTCTCGCGAAGTGCGAATGGGTTTTTCGGCTACCAGAACCTGCACCGGATTAGTATGCAGTTGTGGGAATTGGCGCAATGCAATCCAACTGCTAGTCGAGACTGGCACATCGAACTCAACGCTATGCGCGAGTCCGTCAGCTGGCACATCAGTGGCTCCAACGATTTGCCCGTTCATAACAATCTCGCATCGTCGCACACCACCTGCGACCGTACCAAGCTCACGTGGGGCATGCAAATTGACAGTGTCTCCTGCCATTCGCGGACCTTGGGGGGGAGTGTGCGTCCCGTAGGCTACTGCTCGCGGTAACTCAGCGGCAAAGCACACCTTGGCCGATACCTTTACTGTTGCAGGTGCATCCAATTGAACTGCAGTTGCTCCCGCCCGCTGTCCAGCTACGTTGAAGTCGAAAGCATGGGCATAACCATCTGCCACATAACTCTCTCCACGGGCTAGGCCTTCACACCAGGTCGTAAAATCGACCTGCGGCGTGGCACCCAAATACACGTAGACTCTCCCCTGCCCTACCCTGCGGCTGCTCATGCAAGGGAAGTCAGTTTCGCCACTCAGCTTAAGTGGAAAGCCGCAATTCATCAAATGATACCAAGTGTTCCATTCTGGAATCCGCGCCGTATCCATTGCGCTGATGAAATCACAGGCTGCTTCACTTGTACTTACAAAAATCTCCATGGCCCCGCCCCCATTCAGTGCGGGCAAGGCATTATTTGGCAGCAGGTCTGCCGCACGGTCGGCACTAGCAGTTATCTCCTGTGTCGTGAGTTGCATGTCTCCGTCGATATCAACCTGGTTCCAGGGCTCCGGAAGCACGGCAGGAATCTCGTCAACACCCAGCACTTGATCTTGATTCGTGTCGTAAACTCGCATCAGCCAGCGTGCCGCCAACTCTGGATCAACATGCAGCGCAGAATGAGGATACCCAGTTACTCCCCCCTGCTCTTTTGCCCATCGCATAACCGGGACTGTCCATGTTGGCCATCCCTTCACAGAGGTGCCTTCAGACCCTGGATAGGTTTGATTGGTTAAATTCAATAAACACACGTGTCCCAAGGCGGCAGATCCAAATCCACTGATTTCCAAGTCATATTTGAGTACAGTCTTGTCCTCACTGAGCGTATCGGCTTGAGGGGAAAAGTACTGACGTTGAAAATCAAAGCATGGTCCCCAGGTCAAGACACAACCTACATTCAGACCTTCACCTTTGACTTGATGAAACATATCCTGGGGAGTTACGCCTTGAGTTGGATTATCGTAATGAGAGCAGCCTGCGCCATGAATATGATGGTCTCCTGAGTAGTATCCGTATAAGCTTGGGTCAATCCAGCGCTCAAGTTCAAAATTCAAGCGGTTCGGTACACCAGCTTTGATTTCGACAGTCTGTGTTTGTTCCCGATACTCGGGCCCTCGCGAGTAACTAACAATCAGTTTGCCAGGTGGAAGCAAAACAGAACTGCCATGAGCTCGATAGATTTGAGGTTGAAAAAAGAAATCTGGGGCGAGTCGCTTTGCTTGGGGTGGATATACGCGTCCATCTGAATCGCGGAATTCAAAACGTCCCGTTGTCGGCTGGCCGTCATGATCGTGAACAGCCAGCTCCACTGGAATGGCTTGTCGAATGGAGAACAGAATGGGCAATTCACTGCGAAAACCTATATCCTGTGTCCCCTCACCGATGTCAAATATCAACGTCGCCTCACGGCTGCCTGCTTCGCTCGAGTAAATTAACGCTAGCAAATATTCGACCTGTAATCCGCTCAGGCTGCTCGTCATGGGAGAGCTGCTGAAAATCTCAAGTTCTAGGAAACGATGATCTCGCTGGCGGTTTTCATCCTTATTTAGCTCTGTTTGTGCTTGCCGCAAAAGTATTGCCTCTGCAGCACCGGCATATACCGGACCAGCTTGTGGGCTTGATAGTCGCAATCGTTGTGTCGCCGTCGCATCATTGAGCACTTTGATTATCACCGGCGTATAGGCAGCCTGCTGAAGGTCGGCTTTCGCCGTGCCACGAACCACTTTGACGCGTAGCTCGGGGTTGATTGTGATTCCACATAAGGCGTGTGGATCAAGGACAGCCTGGATCTGGCCAGAATCCTCATCTGCAATAGCGCGCTGCAGGCGGCGAGTAGCTTCAGATTCAAGGGGGTATCCCAAGTAGTTCAACGCATCCAAAATGCGACTAGCGTTCATTGCTAGCGGCTGGCCCTCGACCGATCCCAGCGGTACCTGGGCGCTTGTTTGATTGACATGGCCAAGCGAAATGCTTGCGACCAAAGCGTAGCCGAATAACCAATAGACTAAATAGAAACGATTTGGGTGTCGTTCGTAGTGGCCAAAATCGAAGGCTCTAGATGCCATAAACGTAGTCCCACGGAATTCAGTCGAAGGGAAATAATCCTCGACATTTTACCAACATGCTGGTCCGTGGCGTGCCAGTAGAGACTGAAATGAGGATTGCCGGTTAGCGAATTAGCAATTCAGAGCAAGAAACTGGTGCTGAATAGGAAGTGGAAAAGCCTTGGATTCCGACCGGCGTTTTGGAATCGTTAGTGGAAACTATCAAAAAAAAGAGGCCACCCTTTGCAGGTGGCCTCAGGTATTCAACGTCGTTGATAGGATTCTGGGAAACGCTCGGTCTTGTCGGCGGAGTGACAATTAGCGACCAAGAGATTCTTAATACCGAACGATGAAGTCAACAGTCAGGCGGTCTTTCATTAGCCCTTGTCGAGCTGTCATTGGGTATTCCCAAGCAACGCCAGCTTCGATGTTGCTACGTGGCTTGAATTTGCCACCGATGGCATGAGTTACAATGTCATTGCCAGTAATTCCGGGTGAACCCAAATTGATCAGATCACCACCTTCGATTGGCAATGCAAAGGCATTACCGGAACTGTTGAAGTTGTACCAGTTCAACTCAGTCAAGGCATACAATCGCTTGCCAATACGACGGTCAAAGTGATTTGAAATTTCCTTGACGTAGGGCCGCATTTCCTTCGTGCAACCACCACAATGTTCGCTCGTGATCTGTATCTTTCTGGAGCGTCGTCGCCAGACTTATGCCGGGGCGATTAGGTTGATCCTCCTCGTAAACCTGCCATATCCCACCAGCCAATTCAACCAACGTCGGGGCCAAATCGATGACATGGGATGCTTGATGCCGGAATTGACCAGGCGTCTTTATTCCGGCTGGCCAGTGAGCAATCAAGGGAGTGGAAATTCCGCCTTCATGAACCCAAGTTTTGTGTCGGCGAAACGGAGTATTGGCCGCACATGACCAGCCTGGTCCAAGACACAGATAACTATCGCCCGAACCTAAGGGCGCGGTTGCGTCGTGTCCGTCACCGCGGATCATAATCTCGGCGCTGGCTCCGTTGTCCGACATAAACAGAATGAGTGTATTCTCAGTTTGCCCCATTTCACGGATTTGCTGGATAACTCGACCAATTTCTTGGTCCATACGGTCGACCATGGCAGCATGAATCTCCATTTTCGCAGCTTGAAAGCTCCTCTGTTCTGCGGTTAGGTTGGCCCAATCCAGTTCTCGATTGACCTCCTTATCACCTAATTCCTTGATCGCGTCGGGAAAATCGTAAGGAGGACCAATGTTGGGCTCCAACGCAGCCAAAGGCGTTGTTAACAAGCCCATATCCATCAAGCGTTGCCAGCGTTCTGTACGAGACACATCCCAACCTGTATCAAAACGCCCTTTGTATTTAGCTATGTCTGCCGCAGGTGCGTGTAGCGGAAAGTGTGGACATGTGAATGCCAAATACTGAAAAAATGGTTGCTGCGAATACTGCTTTTGATGTTCTTTCAAACAATCGATCGCGTGTTGGGCTATAGCGGTAGTTTGGTAGTAGTCTGTTCCTCGAGGTACGGCAGGTTGAACGACGTCGTCCAGTGTAGTTTTATTGGGATAGAAAAACCTACTATGATCATCCATCGTCAGAGCATGATCAAATCCTTCTTTCAACGGAGTACTATCTACGTGCCACTTGCCCGATAGATAACTCCGATACCCAAGCGGCTTCAGCCGCTCAGGCAGTAGTTTGGCCCACTCCGGTCGCGTCCCTCTTGCCCCACCTGCCACATGAGGCAGCGCATCACGACCAACTTGTTGAGCATAATAACCGGTTAGTAAGGCCGCGCGTGTTGGCCAGCAGCGAGCTGTATTGTAGAAACTCGAAAAACGGAGACCACCGTTTGCAAGTTGATCCAGGTTCGGAGTTGCGATCTCACCGCCATAACATCCAAGGTCGGAAAAACCCAAATCGTCTGCCAAAATCACCAGAAAATTTGGCTTCTCTGAAGCACCACAAAAGCTGACATTTGGGGCGAGAAGCAAAATACCAAGTGTCATTGCACTGATTACATTCCACGAGCTCTTATTTTCTCTGTGTCGTAACCAGCCTGCAATCAATGGATGCAAGCTGCCTGTCATCGCGATATCTCCAAGGTTCATCTTTCGTATCATTATTGTTTCACTCACGCACCAAACGAAGCTCCGAACTTTAGTCGAACGACTCCCCGCTGTTTGGAAATGTTCCATCGTTTACCGCTGTTTGAAACTCCTTCGCGGCCTGCTTGATGCTCGAAGCCAAGTCTGCAAATTGTCGAACAAACTTTGGAATGCGACCCACGGTCAGACCTAATAGGTCGTGTGTTACCAATACTTGCCCATCACAGTCAGGTCCAGCCCCGATGCCAATCGTGGGTACGTCTAGCAATTGAGAAATTTCTTTTGCGAACCGTTGGGGAACACATTCCATTAATACGCAGAATGCACCGGCGGCTTGCGCGGATGTTGCGTCCTCCTTCAGTTTGTCGGCGTTTCGCTGCACTTTGTATCCACCCAAAGCATGCACGCTTTGAGGCCGTAGTCCCACGTGAGCTATTACCGGAATGCCTGCATTCACTAGCGCCCGAATCGTATCAGCCTGCTCCGCCCCACCCTCTAGCTTTACTGCATGGCAGAGTGTTTTTTTCATTACTCGCGCAGCAACCTGCAATGTCTTTCGGACTCCAAGTTGCCCATGCGGAAACGGCAAATCCACGACCACCATGGCCCTCTGGGCAGCTTCAGCTACTATCCTGCCGTGATAAATCATTTCCTTAAGTGTTACGGGTATCGTAGTCTGTTGCCCCTGAACGACCATTGCCAAGCTATCTCCCACCAACAGCACATCTACTCCCGCCTGATCAAGCAAGGCTGCCATAGTGAAATCATAGGCCGTTAGCATTGTGATCTTCTCGCCCTGGGATTTCATCTGCTGCAATGTAGATACCGTCACGCGAGTCATAGATTTGGGCGCTGCCACAATTTTGCCTTCTGAAATAATGTATCTACAAGTGTTAACCCAAACCCAGCGAAGGGTTTTTGCAGGGCACGATAGACAGACGGGCCCTTCGGCAGTCAGTCAACTGTGTTCCCCGATCCTACTTCATTCCCGCCTATGCACCATCATTTCCTCTAGGCCACACCGCTTCCAATTCTCAGCGTTGATTAGCCAAATGCCTTTGAAGACGTATAGCCTCCCCCACCCGCCAATCGTTGGGCGAGACACGAATTCACAAAGCAAGTACACTAAACGTTAGCTGAACTCCGGAACGATTGTAAGAAATGGTTGCTCCCCCGCAACAATCTCAACTATTTTTGCTTTATGGGATGGTCAGCGATGGATCCCCAAATTGGCTTGCCCCTGACGTATCTTTTCTGACCAAATAGGTGACTTGTCATGGATTGCAGAAAATTGTTAGTTATTTGCTTTGCGGTGTTTTTGGGGTCAAACTGCCAGCTAATCCGAGGGCAGGGTGTCGCGGGTGGTCTAGAGGTCGCTGAGTTCTCTGGCAAACTCGCAGCTATGGTAGGTAACCAAATCAAAGTCACGACCGAGGACAAAAAGGATTGCCTGGTTAACATCGGTTCGGACACGACGACTCAGTTTCAGGGCACCGCCGACAAGTCGTTCTTGATGCCAGGTTTGCTAGTTAGGTTTGATGGTAAATTCGATATGCAAGGCGTGCCGCAGGCACCGATTGAAGCAATCGAGATTTTTACTCCCATCATGTCACGTCGCCTTTCCCCTCAGGTCATACTCAACCAGACTCCGGGCATTTACACGGCAGAACAGGTCGCGGCCGCAAAGGAAGGAGACCGCGGCGGGAAAAACAACACCCGACAAGCTCCGAATCGCAATACGCCGCCACCAACCAAGACGAATACCCCAGCTCAACCAAATAACAACGCGAATGTCCGAACGAACGATCGGAACGCGTCTCGTACTCGCAACTCGGGCCCAGAGAAAAACAATCAAACTCCGGCAGCAAGTGGCGTTCAAGATTTTCGAATTGTTGGGCAGGTCGGAGCCGTTCAAGACAACAAGTTGCAAGTAGTTGCTGGCAATCGCCCTCTGATTGTAATGCTGTCTGAGAAAGCAAAAATCACAGTCTCGACCACGGACACGCAATTTGTGGGGGTGGGAGACGCGGTATCAGTTTCCGGACTACGCGATGCGGCACAACCCCAATACGTTGAAGCACAAAGTATAACGATCACGGCAGCCAAACCACTAGGTGCAAGCGAAGCCAAAGATGCCTCTCGCAATTCAAAAGCACGCGGAACAGCTGATAAAGACAAGCATGACAAGGAAACCACGACGAGTGACAAGTCCCCTCGGGAAAAGAGGGAAGCAAAAAAGTAAACTCGCCTACACGTAACTCACCAATCGCCTGGCCTTGTTAATAAATTCTATTCCCCTTCCAAACACGCAATTAGTGGCTCTTGAATTCCGTTTAGGTCGACTTTCTCATTTGGCAAAATTTCTAAGACTGTTGTGGGTGCGACAGCGACCTGTTCAACACTGCGCAGTCGCCCTGCCAACCACAAGCTACTGACACCAAGTCCTGCGGAAATCCAACCAATCGTACCAAATCCTTCTAGAGGCGCGCCTTCGCCTGCCTGCCTAACAATCAGGCCTCCCACGTACGCTGCCGCGCCACCCATGATGTGCTGGACAGACGAATTAGCACTCAAAAATGCTCCGCGATTTCTGGGTTCAACACTCGCTGTAACCATCGCCATGGCAGGAATCATGCGGCCCACGTTGCAAACCATTAGTGCACCAAAGACAGCGATGGCCAACAGCACTTGCTGGGCCGGCAGGTGTGTGATGAACAACATCAACGCAGCCGAAAACGGGGCGATAACCCGAAATACAAACAGCTTGCCAACCTTGTCTGCCCACCGCCCAACGATGGGTGACATGAATAGGCTCAATATTCCCCCGGTAACATAGACCCACGGTAATTCATGCTCTGACATGCCAACGTTGCCGACGAAATAGGCACTCGCGTAGGGGAACAATAGGAATCCACTACAGGTCAATACGATGATCAATGCAAATGCCTTAAGGTGATTGGGAACCGTAAACGTTTGCCATAGCGACCACAGCGGATGAATATGGACTTCTCCCAGGTGATCCGTCAAAGAAGGCAAGGCGTAGGCCGCAATGAAAAACACCGGAGCTCCTAACACACCTAGTGTCAGGAAGGTCGCATGCCACCCAAAGTTGTTACCTATTACTAACCCTATAGGCACGCCCAAAACGGAAGCTACCGCAAAGCCCGTCATCAGGGATCCAGTGGCCCGTCCCCGTCGACTGTCTGGAAACACGTCACCTATAATCGCCATCGAAATACCACCCAATATCCCTCCAAAAGCTCCTGTGATTACTCTTGCTAGAACAAGCGCCTCGTAGGTGGGTGCCAAGCCGCAACTCAGAGTACCGAGGATGAATCCTGCGTAAAGTACTAAAAACGCTGCACGGCGGCCAAAACGGTCAATAATGGAAGCCGCGACCAATCCTGCCGCGCCGGCTGCAAATGTGTAGGAAGATACGACCAAGCCAAATGCCGCCGGGTCGATCTGCAGGACTCTCATCAACTGCGGACCCAACGGCATCACAATCATAAAATCGATGATCGTAATGAACTGAACCGTTGCCAAGACAAATAGAATTAGCCGTTCGTTGTAGCTGCCTCCACTCCTGTGCTTAGACTCCAACATTTAAAACTCGCATTTCGATTCCTATATTTGGCCGGCGTTAAACAGGGCTTGCAGAACTTTGTTTTGGGTGGACACAACTTCCCGACCTTCGGTTCGCAGCCAACATTGTTAATCGGATACCGCAGATGCCAATCTACGAATCTCGGCTTCAGACAACGAGTGGTCGTACACTCGCAAGTCATCCATTAGGCCCACATAGTAGATACCCAACATCAATGCGGCATGCTTGCTTACTTCGTCCGCTGACCAAGTAAAATGCATCGATCGCCGCAAAGACCCTTGGAGCTTACCATTCAAGTACAACTTTGCCAGTCCAGCCTGTTCGCTATTGGCGTGTTCCCAAGTCATACACACATGCGTCCACGACTCACTTGAGAAATCCGGGCGCTCAACTGTAATCATCGGTCGAGCAGCTGAAGCAATGTCGTCCCAAGCCACATTGCGGGGATTCCAACTTTTAATATCGGGAAACACTCCCAACCGAAAGGCCCTCGGTAAATCCTTATCAAAATCTACGAAGAAGCAGGCATCATTCCACGCTCGAGGTGTAAATTGAATTGG
This sequence comes from Planctomycetales bacterium, assembly GCA_020427005.1. Taxonomy (GTDB): domain Bacteria; phylum Planctomycetota; class Planctomycetia; order Pirellulales; family Pirellulaceae; genus Aureliella. The sequence continues at coordinate 14,536 of JAGQOY010000025.1, read as the reverse complement.
ATCACAGTAACCTGGTTCTAAGTCGGCATCCGGATCCAATTTCATCCATACGGAGATCGTTCCTGACCAATCCTTAGGTCGATAACCAAGCTGTGCGGCGGAATAAAATAGAACTTGCTGGCTCTTGGACGAGAACTTTACCGCTCCACCCAATCGGCCGTCCTTAACAAGACTTACTTCAGGAATCTGCTCTCCAAGCTGAACCTCTTTTCGGTCCAAAGTAGCAGCAGACTGGATCTGCTCATATCCTTGCTGAGTCTTGGCTATGAAATCATGATCAAAGTCCGCATGAAACAACAGTCCTTGAGGTAAAGACGACTCCTGCGGTGCAGGCAAGCGCTTGATTTCCAAATTGCGAAACAACACGGGATCATTGTGACCGGCAAATCCAAAGTGGCCCCGGCGCAGCGCTTTGCCTGGATGAGGTCGATCATCCTTATACTCGGTTATCTGATCAACATCCGCGTCCACAATCAGGACACCGTTCAACTCTACTTGAATCCGTGGACCAATGACCGTCACTGTTTGACTATTCCACTCGCCTACCGGTTTCAAGTACCCACGTTTGGCTGCCGCCATCCCATAAACCGATCCATGGTATTGTCGCGGATCCAGCTTGCCGTATTTTTCAGCTCCATCATCGAGGACCTGTAGTTCGCACATTCCATCGTAACTGGCACGACCACTTCCCGGATAACGAATCGCAAGTCCGTTATTGCCACCAGGCGGCACCTTGAATTCAAGCTTGACTACAAAGTCATCGTAGATGGCCTCCGTAAACAGCACACCTCCTCTGCCCTGCTTGCAGACGATACTTCCATCAATAACTTCGTAGTCATCTACCGCCCCTGCCCAACCGTTCAGGTCATGACCGTTGAAAATCGATTCAAATCCAGGTTCAGCGGCTATCGTTGACAACGTACCCACTAGAACACACCAGATGGCGAGAAACAAACTTATTGCGTACTGCATGGAAGTATCCAGGATAAAACTGAGTCTTGAGTTCTGCAAAGAATTTCTACGATTATGCAATCGTTCCATCGTCGACGACATGGCCAAAAAATCGAACTTCAGAAAGCACATTACACACATGAAGTGTGGCGAGCACAGCTGTCAATGACTTCGCAAGCCCGCTCGATTTGACCGCGATTTACGTCGAGGTGTGTTACAAAGCGAACTTGCTGAGGACCAATGGCGAGGGCACCGATCGACTTACTCGTCAATAGATTTAACAAGTCAGCGGAGGTACCAAATTCGGGTCGGACAGTTGCAATCACAATATTTGTTTGAGGTTCGTTGTCCAGCAACAGTACCGGCGAATTTCGCACTGCTTCCGCCAGCAAACTTGCATTCTCGTGATCATCAATTAGTCGTTCGCAATTGTTTTGAATTGCGTAAAGGGCGCCAGCCGCGATTATCCCGACTTGACGCATGCCACCACCAAACAATTTTCGAGCCCGCCTGGCCAACGCGATGAATTGCTTTGAACCCGCCAGTGCAGAACCCACTGGTGCCCCCAAGCCTTTGGAAAAACAAACACTTACCGAATCAAAGCCTTGAGCCCAACGCTTGGCATCAATGCCCGTAGCAGCCACAGCATTGAACAAGCGGGCACCATCCAAATGACGCTTTAGCTTGTTCTCCTGCGCCCAACTACATATCGCATCGACGTATTCAAGAGGTTGAATGGATCCTCCCCCTCGATTGTGCGTATTCTCCAACGTTACCAAGGTAGTCCGTACAAGATGGTCGCCTCCCGGGCGAATTTTGCCGTGCAATTGTTCAGGCTGCAGGATACCATGCTTTCCCTGGACCGGACGTACCGCTATCCCGCTGAGTTGGGCAAAGGCAGCTTGCTCGTAGTTGTAGACATGGCAGTCCGCTTCACATAAGAACTCATCTCCTCGATCGCAATGCAAGCGGATTGCAATTTGATTGGTCATAGAGCCGCTTGGCATGTAAAGTGCGGCTTCTTTGCCTAGTAGATCCGCGACGTAGTCTTGCAATGACTCTACTGTCGGATCAAAGCCGACCACATCATCTCCAACCTCGGCATTCGCCATCGCCACCCGCATTTCAGCCGACGGCTTGGTTACCGTATCGCTGCGCAAGTCGATTTCGTATTGCATTTTGACAGTTCCTTGGAAAATTGTTTTGGCTTCGAACTCGCCATCGAAATCGAAGTTAGCTTACTAGGGCTGGTGCTCCTAGATTTTAGCAAAACGCGTTTCTGATACGCAGAATGGTAGTTGGAAATTGGGTGGGCAACGCAAGTTATTCTGGACTTTTGGCGAGCCTTGCTGGCTGTTTTATTGTCCGATGAGAATTACACGAATTCGAGCACATCTACCTATCAGGCCCTTTCCGAAATCCCCCCTGGAAGCTAACGTGATTGGTTTGCCCGTTCCCAATTGCCCTTGTCGGACCATGACCAGCAACTCCAATTCCATAAACGTCACAGTCCAACGTCTCAACGCTTCGGAACCTGAATTTGAGACGCAATTACTTTATCTGCGGCAACAATTGAGCCCTTCTGGCAATGTCGTTAGCCCGCGGGGCCGGGAACTAACCGAACGTGTTTTTGGCGAACCCTTGTTGCCCTCTCAGGTAGTACAGAGGATTTGCAGGGATGTACAGACTGAAGGCTTGGCCGCAGTACTTCGTTATAGCCAGGCACTCGATGGAGCAGCGCTTTCTGATAATCCACGCCTATCCGTTGATCTACTGGAGGTAGCACACAGCCAAGCGCCCACCGAATTCTTGAGCTGCATTCGTCGAATTCGCGATAACATTCATAACTTTCAGAGCTCTATCCTGCATCGCGATATTACCTACGAACCCAAACCGGGAATCAGGCTCGATCAGCGGTATGTTCCTCTTCGCCGCATTGGCGTTTGTGTTCCAGGCGGTGCCGCTGCATATCCCTCGACCGTATTGATGACCGTTGTGCCAGCACTAGCTGCGGGAGTTGAGCAGATCGCCGTCGTAGCTCCACCGACGCAGTTTGGGGCTTTCAATGCTCATGTTCTGGCCACATGCTTCGAACTGGGTGTGCGTGAGGTCTATCCAATTGGAGGCGCTCAAGCAGTCGCATCACTGGCGTATGGTATTGAGACACTCCCGGCAGTTGACAAGATCGTAGGCCCTGGAAACTTGTTTGTAGCTCTTGCCAAAAAACAGGTATACGGTGAAGTAGATATCGATTCAATTGCAGGGCCCAGTGAAGTGGTGGTAATTGCCGATGAAAGCACCGATCCAGCCTATATAGCTTCGGATATGTTGGCACAAGCCGAACATTCGCCTGGAGCCAGCCTACTTGTTACTTGGCATGAGGCGCTGCTGGATGACGTTCAGATGCAATTGCAACAACAGCTATCCCATCTGAGTCGCGGTGCACTTACTATTGAAAGCTTAAATTCCTTTGGAGCTTTTATCGTGGCCCGTGATGCCTCACATGCTTGCGAAATCACCGATGCCATCGCTCCCGAACACTTGCATATCACTTGCCGCGAGCCGCGCCGTTTGTGTGAGAAAATTCGCAATGCGGGAGCTACATTTTTGGGTCCCTTCAGTCCTGTAGCGTTAGGAGACTATGCTGCTGGACCTTCCCATGTTCTACCCACCGGCGGAACCGCCCGTTGGGCCGCGGGGCTTTCTGCCAACTCGTTCTTGCGTAGTGGGAGTGTAATTGAATACTCGCGTGAGCGACTACAGGATATTGCACCAGAGATTCGCATCTTGGCTGATTGCGAGGGCCTAACTGCTCATCGTCATAGTGTTGACATACGCCTATCATGATGCGCATCCGATCGTTCAATCAGAATCCTTCCTAAGCGAATCTCAAGAATTATGGTAACTCCTTGCAGCTCAGCCATTGAGGCACTGTTTCGAAATGAAATCCGGCAGATGCAACCTTATGTTCCCGGAGAACAGCCTCAAGTTGGAAAATTCATCAAGCTCAATACCAATGAAAACCCGTACCCTCCAAGTCAAAAAGTCATAACCGCTATCCAACAATCCCTTCAAGCTCGGCTGGAGCGTTATCCAGACCCACTGGGCACAGCATTTCGCATCCGGGCTGCGGAGATTTTCAACGTTGAACCCGACTGGATTCTTTGCGGCAACGGAAGCGACGATATCTTGACAATTGTTACCCGAGCTTTCGTGGGGCCAGGACAAGCTCTACGATTGCCGTATCCGAGTTACATCCTGTACCGCACGCTTGCGCAAGTGCAGGGAGCAATGCATGAGGAAGTACTTTTTCAGCCTGACTTCTCGCTTAACGCCAATTTTGAGACCTCACACGAAAACCTCCGTCTAGTTTTCCTGCCCAATCCTAACAGCCCTAGCGGTACGATCATCGCGCCGCCGCGAATTGCGGAACTAGCAGGTCGCCTAACTTGCCCCCTGTTAGTCGACGAAGCCTATGCTGATTTTGCGGATTATAACTGCATTGACCTCATCAAGCACAATCCACGTATTATGGTGTCTCGAACGCTAAGTAAATCCTATGCTTTGGCAGGCTTGCGTTTCGGATTTCTCATCGCTCACCCAACCATTATTTCTATGCTCCGCAAAGTCAAAGACAGTTACAACTGCGACGCGCTGAGTCTGGCAGGAGCGACCGCCGCGATCGATGACCAGGCCTGGTTGAAGGACAATCGGCAAAAAATCGTTGCTACACGCACCAGATTGACCGAAGGTATGCGAAAACTGGGATATCGCGTCGAAGATAGTCAAGCCAATTTCGTATGGTGCACGAGAACAGATGTGTCGCTTGAGCCCATCTATCGTCGCTTGAAGACCGACGGAGTTTTGATCCGCTACATGAACTATCCTGGTTGGGGTGAAGGCCTACGCATAAGCGTGGGAACAGAAGAGCAAATCGATGCGTGTCTGTCACTGTTGAAAAGTTACGAATGATCTAGCTTGGCAGGCCTAAGTCTGCACAACTAGTTTCCTCCTTTCCGTTCCATAATAGGACTACAATGTCGCGCACAGCCAAGATCGAGCGCAAAACTGCAGAAACCAACATTTGCTTGACCCTCGATATTGATGGACAAGGTAATAGCCAAATTGACACCGGTGTTGGCTTTTTGGACCACATGTTGACCCTATTTAGTAAACACGGATTGTTTGACTTGCAGGTCAAGTGCGATGGTGATACGCATGTCGATGCGCACCACACGACGGAGGATATCGGCATTTGCCTGGGACAAGCATTTGCCTCTGCTCTGGGCGACAAACGAGGAATTACCAGATACGGACATTTGGTATTACCTATGGAGGAATCACTCGTTACCGTGGCCTTGGACCTCAGTGGACGCAACTACGTTGTATTCAATGCACCTATTCCCGCGGCACAAATCGGTGATTTTGATAGCGAGCTAATCGAGGACTTTTGGTACGCTTTCGCCTCCAATGCTTTATGCAATTTCCATGTTTTGTTACATTACGGGCGCAACAGTCACCATATTGCGGAAGCTATTTTCAAAGCTTCTGCTCGCGCCTTGCGAGTCGCCTGTACTCTCGACGCTCGTCAGACGGGGGTACCCAGTACCAAGGGCCAGCTTTAATTTTTCAATCAACAGTCCCGCAATGGATCTAACTTCTTATAATTACTCGAGGGTCGGTCGGTACCACCTAGACTCTGTTCTGCAGGTACCAGACACCAGCTCGCACACATAGGCACTCTGCTAGCCAAGTCCGAGATCTGTTACCAAATCTAGAATCAACAAAGGTTATTGGGACCGATCACTCCCCACCTAGATAGCTTGCAAGACACTCAAAATACACAATTCAATCACCGAGGCTGGTTCATGAGAAAATTACTCAGCTGCTGCTGTCTGCTGTGGCTCTCCAATTTCGTGTACGCCGATGAAGGCATGTGGCTTTTCAACGCGCTTCCGAAGGAGAAACTGCTCACTACCTACCAGTTCGAGGCCACGGACGACTGGGCCCGGCACGTGATGCTCTCCAGCGTGCGATTCAATTCTGGTGGCAGCGCATCATTTATTTCCAGTAACGGTTTGGTACTTACCAATCACCACGTCGCTGCGGAAACGCTCTATAAACTCTCAACAGAAACGAACAACATTGCCAGCGAAGGTTATCTCGCAAAAAGTCCAGACGACGAACTTCCAGCCCCTGACCTGGAGCTCAATCAGCTGGTTTCCATCGAAGATGTGACGGAGAGAATTAACGCATCGGTTACGCCCGGCATGTCCGCCGCCGATGCTTCCAAGTCACGACAGGCAGCCATGGCCAAAGTGGAGCAAGAGTCTAAGGAAGCGACTGGCTTACGAAGTGACGTGGTAACACTTTACGGTGGTGGACGATATCACCTTTACCGATACAAACAATACACCGATGTGCGACTCGTGTGGGCTCCCGAAGCCAAAACGGCTTTCTTTGGAGGAGATGCAGACAACTTCGAGTACCCTCGTTATTGCTTGGATGTCACCATCTTCCGCGTCTACGAAAATGGTAAGCCCGCCGAGGTCGAACATTATTTGAAAGTTAATCCAGGTGGGGCCATGTACGGCGACTTGGTGTTTGTTAGCGGCAATCCAGGCCGTACGCAACGAATTCTGACTACCGCTGCCTTGGAGTACCAGCGTGATTCACGTATGCCACGTGTGCTAGACCTTCTGAGACGCAAAGAGATCTTAATGCAGCAATATGCACTTGGTGGTCCGGAACAAGCACGCCGAGGACAGGACGAACTCTTTGGAATTCAGAACTCTCGGAAGGCCTATACCGGTATGCTGGCTGGATTGCAGGATCCAACCTTCTTGCACACCCAGCGCGAGCTCGAAAGGCAATTACGAATTGAGGCCAGCGACAATAGCCCATGGGAAATAATTTCCAATGTTCAACAGCAAAGGGTTCAACTTATTGATCGAGCTTCCACGCTGCGTAGCCACGTTTACAGCATTGCGGAAGACCTTGTCCTCATGGGTGCAGAGGATCAAAAACCAAGTACAGAACGCTTGCGAGAATTCAGGGATTCTAACCGGGAAAGTTTGGAACAAGAACTTTTTTCTCCTGCCCCGATGTACGACGACCTAGAACGTGTCCAGCTGGCCGACGAGCTAGCGCGATTTGTTGAACTTCGCGGCGGTAACGATACACTCGTGGCTCGTGTATTGGCCGGTCAAGGCCCGCGTGAAAGGGCAGCCTCCCTAATCAAAGATACAACGTTGTTTGAAGTGGCCGCACGGAAGAAATTGGCTGCCGGTGGAGCGTCCATGATCGCCAGCAGTACAGATCCGTTAATTGTCCTGGCTCGTATGCTCGAAACAGAGTATCGAGAAGTTCGCGAGCTCACTGAACAGTTGGACGAACAAGAACGGCAGGCGTATGCCAAAATAACTGAACTGAAGTTTCAGGCTCAAGGGGATTCTGTGTACCCCGATGCCACCTTTACGCTGCGTTTGGCTTTTGGGGTCGTCAAAGGGTATGAAGAAGATGGAACCTCAATTCCATCCAACACGACGATGGGAGGAGCTTTCGACCACGAGACTGCCCACGGGCAAGAAAAGGACTGGACATTGCCGACCAGCTGGCACAAAGCAAAAAATGCTATCGACAGCACTACACCTTTTAATTTTGTGTGTACTGCAGACATTATTGGGGGCAACTCAGGCTCGCCAGTCGTGGATCGTGAAGGAAATCTAGTCGGCATTATCTTTGATGGAAACATTCAGAGCTTAACCGCCGATTTTTACCATAGCGAGGTTCAAGGCCGCGCTGTGGCCGTCCACATCGCTGCTGTCCTGGAAGCTCTCGACCAAGTCTATGGGGCCAAATCTCTGAAGGAGCAAATAGGGAAATAGTCTCAACTAGAAAATGAGTGCCGGAGTTCAGCTGGGCAAATCGCCGGTGCGTGCAATTCTGTTGAATTACTTGTCTTAGTATAAAGATCGAGGTCTTCTCTGTGCCAGGTAAAGTGCTCGGCAAATCACAACAGGTGGTCGAGCAGCTTGGCAAAGGTGACGAATATCTGCGATCGAGTGAAACTCCGAATGAGGACAAAGTGGGCGGACAGACAACCGATGATGAACAAGCACTCGAGAAATTGCGTGAAAGTATGCAAAGCATTCGTTCAGCGGTGGCACAAGCCATCGTGGGACAAGCTACCGTCATCGAACAACTGCTAATAGCAATTCTTTCTGGCGGACACTGCCTGTTGGTGGGAGTGCCGGGTTTGGCAAAGACCTTAATGATTTCTAGCCTTGCTCGTGCAATTGATTTGAGATTCTCGCGAATCCAGTTCACCCCGGATTTGATGCCCGCAGACATTACAGGTACGGAAGTTATTCAAGAGGACAAGTCGACTGGTAAGCGCGAATTTCGGTTCATACCGGGTCCCATATTCGCAAACGTTATCCTGGCAGATGAAGTCAACCGTACGCCACCTAAGACACAGGCCGCCCTACTTGAGGCCATGCAAGAAAAACAGGTTACAGCAGGTGGCCAGCGTCATCGTTTACCCAGCCCGTTCTTTGTTCTGGCGACTCAAAATCCTATTGAACAGGAAGGAACCTACCCTCTCCCCGAAGCTCAACTTGATCGCTTCATGTTTCATGTGCTAGTGGATTACCCCAATATTGACGAAGAAGTTGAAATCGTGTTACGGACCACTAGCGACTCGGCTTTTGAGATGCAACCTCAATGGACCGGAAAGCAACTTCAGGATCAGATGAGCTTGGTTCGGCGGATTGCTATTACACCTGCACTTGCCTTGCGAGCCACTCAAATCGCTCGCATGACTCGCCCAGATGATTCTTCAGCTAGTGTCCGCGTGCGTGATTCGGTGCGTTGGGGCGCTGGTCCTCGCGCTAGCCAGTACATCGTCTTGGGTGCCAAGGCACGAGCGGCTCTAAATGGTAGTCCTGTAGTAAGAATTGAAGATATTGCGGCAGTTGCAGCACCTGTTTTGCGACACCGTATTAAACTCAACTTCCATGCTGAAGCTGAAGGGATTACAGTCGAACAGATCATCCATGAAATTGTAGATTCCGTAGACGAAGTAATTGAGAGTCATCAACAAAGTGAACAATTCTCAAAAGTACTTCGATCCTGAAACGCTTTCGCGCATTCGGCCACTAGGCCTGCGTGCGCGCTCATTGGTGGAAGGCTTAGTTGCTGGCTTCCACCGTAGTCCACTGCACGGACAATCAATTGAGTTCTCCCAGCATCGCGAGTATGCACCGGGAGATGACTTGCGACTTGTCGATTGGAAGGCATACGCACGATCAGATCGCATACACCTCAAGCAGTATGAAGACGAGACGAACTTCGTGGCAAATCTGCTCATCGATGTGAGTCAGAGCATGTCGTTTAAGAGCGAAACATCTCATCTAAGTAAATTAGAGTACGCACAGTTAATATGCTGCTGCTTGACTCATTTGGCTATCTCGCAGCAAGATCAGGTTGCAGTCGGTACTTTGGCGACCGGAATAAACCACTGGCTGCCAGCGAGTAGCAGTACATTACAATTTGACAATTTAGTGAGCATGTTTGAAGAACTATCAACATCTCCTGACACTGATCTGGAACGCAGCCTGAAACTGGCGACCAACAGGATAACTAGGACCGGAATAGTCATTGTCATGAGCGATTTTCTCGACGAAATGTCACGAATCGAAAGTGGATTGCGATTATTGCGCTGCTCTGGTCACGATTGCATGGCCATTCAAATACTCGACCGAGCAGAATTGGATTTTCCGTTTGAAGACTTTACTTGCTTCGAAGGACTTGAGTTGCCCGCTCAACTTCCAACCGACCCCTTGCTAATCGGGGCAGCCTATCGCCGAGCCGCCCGCAAGTTCTGCCAGGATGTGGAAGTCCTATGCCGTGGAATAGGAATCGACTATTTCCTGGTGCGCACAAGCGAGTCGTTAGCAGTAGCGCTTCCGATGATATTAGCCAAGCGTAGTCGGCCCAGGAGGTAATTGACCCATGCCGAGTGCATTGCCGTTTCACTGGATTATCCTTTCTGCTGCAGGCTTAACCAGCGGATGGATGTTGCTGTGGGGTCTCACGGCGGCAATCCCTCTTGTCTTACATCTCATCTATCGCCGACAACAAAAGCATGTCGCGTGGGCGGCAATGGCACTCTTGCAGCAAGTTCTCAAACAACAGGCTCGCCGCATCCGCCTGGAACAACTTCTGTTACTGGTTATTCGGATGTCCATTCCAGTATGCTTGGCAATTGCTTTGGCTGCTCCTTACTTTGATCAACCTTCAATACTTCAGGACCCGCCTCCGACTTCACCAAGCAAAGCTTGGATATTCGCAGTCGATACATCCTATTCCATGGGCTATATACAAGACAATCAGACTCGATTATCCGAAGCCAAACGAATCTTGCACGAGATCCTGCGCAAGGCAAATCAAGGAGATTCATTTCAGCTCGTACAAATCTCCCAGCCCAGCAGAGCAATTATTTCGCAGCCCACATTCGATACACGAGAGGCCGCCTCGGCAATTGACTCACTCGAATTGCTTGACACTGGCGCAGATCTGGATCAGGGGCTTGACCTCATAGAAAGCATGATACAACTTGGCAAAAATGGGGATCTACCCATCGACGTACAACTCGTGATCGTTACAGATTTGGGAATCGATACCTGGGGAAATCGACAAGACCAAATTGCTAGACTCCAGCGATTGAGTAAAACTTGTTCTCTGTCAGTGCAGTCAGTAGCCGCCGATCAACCGTCGAACTTAGCGATAATGGATATGCGTCCTACGTCCTACCAGGTAGTCCGCGATCAAGAGTTTTCCGTAAGTGTAACGATCCACAATTTTTCTGACTCAGATGTCGTCGATCTGCCACTCAGCATCTTAGAAAATCAGCAGGTAAAGTCGAGCCAGAAAATTACTCTCCCGGCTCGTTCAGAACAAACGTATCGTTTGCCGCTTAGCACCCACACTTTGGGTGAAGTCGCTTTGACCGCCAGGCTTGGCGAGGACCCACTACCTGCCGACAATGAACGTTCCGCAGTTGTCTTATGTAAAGAACGCATACACGTCCTGCTGGTTGAGAATCACCGACTGGCAACCAAGTGGATTCAACTTGCATTGCTACCGTCTCCAGATTTATCATCACTTTCCGTTCAGGCAATAAGCAAGTTCGAATTAGGTGCGCGCAAATTCGAGGATCATGCCGTTTTGCTTTTCAATGATGTCTCGTCGTTGAGCGACTCCGTCCGCCAGAAGATTCGAGATTTCGTTTCTCAGGGAGGTGCTGCGGTCTTCTTTCTTGGCCCTGGTACTACGACCGACCTTTGGAAAGACGATGCGGATTTACTCGGGTTCAGGCTGCTTAGCATGTCTGACGATGGAACCTTTGGAATCGATCCACTAGATTATGCGAGCCCAGCTGTCGAGGCCTTTGCTGGCTTTCCAGCCTCAGGGCTCGTGACAACGCCAATATTCCGATACTGGCGCATCCAAGCTGAACCCAACTTGCAATATGAGCTAGCCGTTAGTGATAGTGCACCGTTACTGGTAAGTTATCGCATGGGCAACGGTCGCGTTTTCTCGCTGCTATCAAGCCCCAGTGCTGCTACTGAACAAACCAACCAGGACAGCTGGAATGCTATGCCAACCTGGCCTAGCTTTGTCCCGCTAATGCAAGGCATCGTTCATGCGGCAGCCAGCGTTGAATCGCCGGGAGCCAACTCGATCGTTGGTCAATCCGTCGGCGGCAGGATGCTATTCGACCAAGCAATACCTGCTATCACAATAACGCTACCAAGCGGGGTTCAACGCCAACAAAAATTGGACGTTCAGGATAGCAATGGTTTATTTCCGTGGAGCTTCTCGCAAACATACTGGCAAGGTATTTACAAAATTGATACGTCGAACGGCAACGATCCACCGGACAAGAGCAAGCTGATCGCGGTCAATTTGGATACCATACAAAGCAGTTTAGAAACCGTTCCCCTTAACAGCTTGCCTCATTCGATTCTATCTACTATTTCAACTGACCAACCTTTGGTCGCTTCCAACCCTACCGGCGCGATGAATTCGTTGACACTAGGCATACTTTGTTGCCTAGTCTTGTTACTCATTTCCGAATCACTTTTTGCCTGGCAACTTGGGAAAAGAACTCTGTAATGTGGTTATTTTCTCAGTCTTCACTGGACGTCCGAACTACCGTTGAGTCGGTTTTACAGCCTACTTTCGTTCAACCCGTCTGGCTAAAACTCGTCCTATTTGCCTCAGCTCTTGCCTTAGCCCTTGGACTCTATCACACGGAACGCGGTAATGCAGGTCGATGGTTGAGAAGTCTTCTGGCATGCATTCGCTTTTTGCTCATTGCAATTGTGTTATGGATGTTGGCTGGCATGTACTGGCAGCGATATCAGAGTGAATTACCGGAATTAATTTTTGTAGTTGATACATCGGCTAGCATGCAAACGAAGGACATTCCTTCCGATGACGATTCAGAACAAACGCTGAGTCGCTGGGAGTGGCTAGAGAACTGGATGTCACAAATCCCCAAAACTTATTGGGACGGCCTACAAGAACGTTATCAATTGCGATGGTTCGATATGGCCGGAAACGTACGACCTCGTCCAAGCAATGAAAATGGATTCTTGCCGAGCCAACCTGATGGAGAAAACAGCCTACTTGGTCAGGGGCTGACACAAGTCATTGACATGCAAATCGGTCGCCCCGCAGCAGCCATCATTTTTCTAAGTGACGGAATCAATACGGCAGGTACACCATTATCAGAAGCTGCCGCCTATGCCCGACGCCAAGCCATACCGATACACGCACTGGTGATTGGTCAAAAGTTGGCCCAACCCGATGTTCGCGTAAGCGATCTCCTCGTCGATGACGAAGTTTACTTAGGGGACCAAGTCGCTGTCCAATTCACTCTTAACTCCACCGATATAGAATCACAGACTATACACGTAAATTTACTCGATGCCTCATCTCGAGATGTCTTGGACCAACAGGATGTCAAGATAACCAATCAAACGAGCCAACAACAATTGACCCTTAGTTTTGAGGCAACTCGACCAGGTAAAATATCTTTGGAGGTTGTGGCCCTGCCTATTGCGCAAGAATCCAATATTCAGAATAACTCTCTTGGCAAACAGATCCACGTTCAAGATAAAACGCTACGGGTGCTGCTGGTTGCCAAACAACCATCGTATGAATTTCGCTTTCTAAAGAACTTATTGCAGCGCACACGCGGAATCATGTCCGAAAACGTCGCCGCCTTCGAGGTACACACCGTACTGCAAGAATCAGATCCTGGGTACGTATCCGAAGACGAATCAGCCTTGCGACTCGTACCAAGCGACACATCCACATTGGCCGACTACGACGCCTTCGTTTTTGATAACGTGGCTCCTGAACTAATCAGCCAAAGTTCTCAACAAGCGATATTTGACACGGTAACTCAACATGGTTCAGGATGCCTTTTTGTCTGCACTCAAGCATCTGTGCTCGCCGACACTCAAAGTTGGCCGTTGGGTCAACTCCTCCCGTATTTACAATTTCCCACTCCGGGAAGCGAAGTACTGGGGCACCTCAATTGGAAACTCTCCAAGTTGGGTGGGTCTGCCTTACCGCTACAACTAGCTCGAACCTCCACTGAGACTCTAAGTCTTTGGAGTTCGTTCCCAGCCCTTGGTCAAACACTTCCGATCTTGGAATTAAAGCCTGGCGCTCAGGTGCTGGCTACTGCGGCTGACATGCAAACTCGTCAGGAATATCCCGTTCTGATCTCTCAGTTCGCAGGAGCAGGGAGAGTCGTTGTGCAAGCCACTGATGAATCGTATCGCTTACTGAGTTTCTCCGGAACAGATCTCTACTACGAACGCTATTGGGGGCAGATGCTGAGATGGCTGGCTCGGGGACGCCTTAACTCAGTGGATCAACGCGCTGCAATCAACATCGAACCACGGCAATCTAGAGTTGGGCAACCCGTCAATTTTGAAGTAATTCTTGGGAAAGAGGATGTCAGTAGTTTTCCTGAAAGCTGCGAACTACTATTACACATCGATGACTCGGAGAGTCGCACCTTGCAAATAGAGCGAGCTCCAACTAGTTCGTTGGCCTACCAAAAAGTCGTCAAAGACCTGAAAGCTGGTGAGTATCGTGCGACATTGTTAAGCCCTTTGCTTAACGACCCACCAAGTGAAAGTTTTTCAGTCACCACACCCCTAGGTGAACAAGCCAACCTGCGTGCAGATTGGGATGCAATGAAACTCTTGGCAACTCAGTCACGAGGCAAATTCTATTTGAACAGCGAATTGGATGATCCAATCGCGTTTTTCCGACAGCTTCCTTCAGGTACCCCTTCGCGATTGGGATCGCTCCCTCCGCAACCTGTATGGAACAATACCTGGATCACACTCTTGTTTGTACTCTTAATTTCGACAGAATGGATTATTCGACGGCGCGTGAGAATGTTGTAGAATCGGAAGCCAGTCCCACGCAGGCATTCTGATAACTTAAAAAACTCTTGCTGCATGCTATAGACAGAGTATTTGAGATTTCAATT
>JAGQOY010000258.1 GCA_020427005.1 Planctomycetales bacterium | reverse complement strand
CCTTTCGGGTTCTTTCCATCATTCTTGAGTTCAGTCTGAAGCAACAGCCGTTGGTGACCATTCTTAACTTCGTAAAATCGAATCGTGTGCGAGGCGAAGGCACCCGCTCCCATAACTTCAACGTAGCGGGCTTCAATGGTCGCGTCCGAAAACTCAGCTCGCGAAAACGTTTGTTCTGGCTCGATAGAACTGCAGCCACTGGTTGCAGCTACCAGCAACGCCATCGCTGTGAATTGCAGTCTCCTATAGAAAGCAAACTTTCTGTCGCGCATCATCGAGTTTCCTCCACAACATAGAATGACTGCGTCGTCCCATCTTCGAGCATAACTTGACCAGGCTCGTCTTCTCGCGGCCAGGTTTCGAACAGGATGATGAGTTCCGGATAGTGATCGACAACGTCCTGCAGCGATTCGACTTCAAATGGGAACAGCTTCTTGTAAGGACTATCTGGCCCAAGCTCGATTGCGCCTCCGAAGTAGTCAGATTCGACCGCCTCTCCGGTCGCTGCCACGGAGACGCCAATATGCCCACAGCCGGAAACCCTAAAAGTCCACTTGCCGATTCGGGTCAAGGAGAACCTGCGCTCGCTCTGGTATTGTCCAAGGCCTCCAATCTCAATGATCGAATGCGGATGTCCCTCGACTGCGAAACTGCTGCTATGAACCTCTTCAACAACCTCGGTGTGAGAGTGTAGCTGTATGTTTGAAATCCCTTTCACATCAGCCAGCATTGAGTTAGCTTGCCATCGATCGGCATAGTAGACTCGGCGAGCATAGGCGAGTATTGCGCAGACAACGGCGACCACGGTGACAACCAGCAACAAGTTTCGAATCGTAAAACGCATAGAAATCTTAACTTCGAGGGCTCTGATAGGGATTACCAAAGTCCATTGTTTCCTCTGGCCCAGGTGCAATTGAAGCAATGTTTGTACTTGGAAAAACGTCAGGGTTGGCCCAATGCAACAGGCAACGAACGCTACGGACGGTTCCAAAGACGATGATGCAAAAAATCGACGCTGGAAACCATCCCATGACAAAAGCACCAAGAACGGAGGCATCACTGAATGCTTCGTCTGGCGGATCAGGCATCTTTTGCCATGCGCGATATCCCATGTCAGAGCCTAGGAAAAGTGCTGCCCACAATGACAGTGTTCCACCGACAAGCAGAATTCCTGGAATCAAACATCCAGATCTCATGCCAGCGAGCAAGGAAAGACCTCCCGCGATCAATATTCCCATTAGGAAGATCGGTATGAAGACTTCATGATATGGCGTCATAAGTGCCCTGCATTGGAATACCCTCAAAACACATTGTTTAACGTGGGAAGTAGTTCAAAAACTGAAGTGACGATTCCGACACATTTTCACGCGATAGAATCTGTCGACGTAGAGCGTCCATTGACGAAGAATACATTGCCGGATTAACCCGCTGTTCACATATCGCTTTGGCGTTCTGAATCGCGACGCGGAGTTCCTCTTTGTCGTGATCGTTTGAAGCGGATTCTTGCGCGACTGCCTCCGCCGTCTTGATCAGCGCAAGAAGCCCCGGTTTGTACGCATAACCATCTTCAAGAATCGCGGAAATTGGTCTTGATGCGCTGTACTCGGTCATAGGTGGTATCACTTCGCTGTGGATCAGGAAATTGTTCTCATCGAGCAAACAGAAAAGCCCATGCGTCATGCCCGGAGGCGCGGTTGCTTCAACGCGGCCAGACGTCAACTCAACTGGCCCGCGAAACCACTCTTCCGCTTGCCCTGGATTCACGGTGTAGAGCAGAAACGCGTCCACAACTTTCGATGTGTTATTGCTTGTCGAAAACGTAACCCAAATGCGGTCCGATTCGTTACCACGTCCAAGGATGGTAGGAACTTTGTTTTGCCCGTGGAGATCGCGAAGCTTATAATTCGCATTGCGGTAAGGCTGCCCCGCTCGATACTGACTCAACCAGTCATCCAGGTTTCGCAACAACTCGGTGGTCCGTTCTGGCAACCGATCAGCCAGGTTGGTTTTCTCGCTGAGATCAGCAGGCGAACCGTCGTCGTTGTAAAGTCGATAAAGTTGCACTTGCGGTGCTATGTTCATCGGGAAGCCCGTATTCTTGAGCAGTTTCCATGGTCCCTGTCGGATCGTGGAGAATGCACCGTTGAGCACCGGGAAATGAAAATAGAGAGTGTCGCGCGGTGTGCCATCTGGGAATCGAGCCGCTACATCTCGTCCCAGTATGACAGGCAATAAATTGCAACCATCCAATGCCAATCGCTGGTCATACTCGGACACGCCAGCCATCGCCATGAAGGTTGGAAATAAGTCAATAAGATTGACCGCAGTGACATCATTGATACTGCTGTGCGTGATCCCTGGTCCCATGATGATTAAAGGGATCCGGCAACCTCCTTCGTAGGCCCACGACTTTCCGGCGCGCAGTGGAGCGTTGTCGGAAACTT
Organism: Planctomycetales bacterium; assembly: GCA_020427005.1. Taxonomy (GTDB): domain Bacteria; phylum Planctomycetota; class Planctomycetia; order Pirellulales; family Pirellulaceae; genus Aureliella. The sequence continues at coordinate 6,066 of JAGQOY010000258.1, read as the reverse complement.
TCTCAAACTTCTGCTCCCCATTCAGAGCCTTCCAGTTGCGAAGTTGCTGGGCGGCACCGTTGTCAGAACTAACAATCACAAACGTGTTGTCGATCAACCTGGCTCCCGGCCTGCGAGCATCATCTGTCGTTTCCAGTGTTTGAATAATTTGCCCTATGATCCAGTCCACTGAATCGACCATGCTGGCATAGTACGGGTTGTGTTGTCCGGGCGTGTCCGGGTCAGAGATCGCACCAGGATCCGTCGGAAATGGGATCCCCAGCTTCCGGCAGTAATGAGCCAGTCGTTTTCGATCGCGAGTCATGATGGGGCCATGAACCAGACTGGGACACAGGTTCAGAAAGAACGGCTTGTCACCGCGAGCAACCTTCTGAATCCATCGCTGGGAAAGATCCGTCATGCTGTCGTAAGGTCGATCGTCGTCGAGCAACGGAAAGCGAGCGTCCGGGAAAGCATCTCTCAATCGATCCTTAGGCTGGGCAAAGAGCCCCGAAAAATTGGCTTGCTTCGGATCATTGGCATCGTAGATCTGAGCGTCGTTGTATTGGTTGCGTTCGTCAAAAGAAAAGTCGAAGCCCACATGAATCGGAGCCGGATAACCCGAAGGGCCAGCCACATGCCACTTGCCGACATGAGCAGTTGTGTATCCGGCCCTCCTGAGCCACTGTGCAATCACAGGCTTATCCGGCATGATGCGGCCCACATAATATGGATCGAGCATTTGAGCCGTATCTCGCCGCGCTCGTGGAATCTGGCATCCCATGTTGACGTGATAGACGCCATTTCGAGGTGTATACTGACCGGTCAGAAAGGCAGTTCGCGACGGAGCACAGGTCATTGATGGCGAGTACGCCTGCATGAAACGAATCCCACGCTGAGCCATGCGATCTAAGTGCGGCGTCTCGTAGAAAGGCTCATCGTGGTGGTATTCGCGATAGTAGCAACCAACATCCTGCCAACCCAAATCGTCAACCATGATGTGGACGATGTTGGGTTGCGGCAGTGGCTCGTTACCTGACGCATTCGAATCGCAGCTCAGTGACGCGAATGCAATGCACACGAATGCGATACTTTTAACGGCCACTCGTATATGGCTCGTACGTTTCATCGTGGTCTTCGTTGTCACGCCTTTGATATCCATCCCGTAAAGACTGACATTCGCCTGTCCTGATTCGCTTTTCACTTATGAGACACAATTCAGGATCACGGTTCCCAGCGACAAACCCATCATGACTCCATCCCCTGCGGCAGTCATTTTTCGCCGGATCATATCGACTTCGCCGTTCTTGCGTTATTTGGTGCTTCAGCCGTCCATCCGCCGATTCTCAATGTGCTTTTTCAGCACCGCCGTAGCCCCGGATAGCGTCACGCCGGTTTCGTCACGGTAGATTTTGACGGCCTGCGTAAACAACGGAGATGGGAAAACGCACGCCGGGTCATTGCACATCTCGCGCACTTGGTCTGATGGCATCGGAAGCCTCGCGATGTCTTCAATCGAAATTGTTCGCAGCGAAAACACGGCAACACAGAATCCGATTCCAAAACCGAAGAGAAAGCCCACTCCAAATCGAGGCAGGCTGTCAAGTAGCAGACCCTCCACAACGCTAATGGCGGAGATGCCCACGAAGGCTAATAGAAAAGTCCAAATGTCCCGTGTTGAGAAATCCCAGGGAACAAATGATCGTGGTTTATTCATGCTTGTTATTCTTTTCTCATTGGGGCCGCAATACAGAATTGCATGCAAGTCTAAGTTCTGTCAGTTCCCGCCGACTTCCTCTGGCCCCACCAGACGGGGTTCACTGACACCTTTCAACTTCAATGCCTCCTTCCATGCCGAGAGTTGTAGACCTTTAACGATTTCGCCTGTCGATGTGTCCAGCCAGAAGTATCCGAGTGTGTCGCTGTCTTCCTTTGAATTGGCATAGAGTGATGTCAGCCCGAAGATCAGATTTCCTTCACAGCCGATCTTCTCGACCCGTGGTCCAGCGACCTGTGGTCCAGATTGAGAATCGAGATAAACCTCGGTGCGGCTGGCAAAAAAGATATTGTAGTCGCCGGGAAGCTTCGTAATTGCCGGTTTTTTCTCCACAAATGGTTCGCCGACACGTGCTGCCATCTTGCCAGAGAAGCTCAGTGACTCGTTGTGCTGGTAGCCGGTGAACTGGATTTCGCCATTCGCTTTGACCACCATGTCGAACGACGATTTGGGCTGCTCCGGCGTTGGTGGATTCCTGGCAGCCTCTTTCCGCTTTGAAGGCAACCGCATTTCAACCGAGGTCCAGGTGATCGTGTTATTCTCAGGATTCCAACTCCCCTCGTACATCTTGTGTTGGCCACCGACTGTCCCACCAGCTTTGGACGAATGCTGAGGAGCCAAGAGCCATTTGATGCCATTTGGTTCCGGGCCACCCATGACGTTGAACACCAGAGCGTTGGCAGGTTCTTCGCGCGGCCACGCGATGACAACCTGCCACTGAGGGAATGAATCCTGCCGAATCATGTTCTTGAATCCGCCCTGAATATCGACCGCAGCTTCGAAAACAGATTCCGCGTCGCCTTCCTTGATCGTTCCGGCGAGTACCCATTCACCGCGACTGTTGTTCAACGCGGAGATGAGAGATAGGGGTTCGGTGGGATAGTTGGGCGGTGCGTCTTTACCCAACAGGTCCTGCCAGGAGAGCAGCGGACGTGAGCTGGATGCATGGTTTCCGCCGGCTTGACCGGTTTCCGGAAGCACATTACCGGGGAGTCGTTGGAGGGTCACGACGAAAAATGTGACACCCGTCCTGGAGATTTCAACGATCGCATCGAGACCATTGTCATCGAACGAAAAGTCCTGGTCCGAGAAGTAGACACCGCGATAAAGTACGAACGGCCGATCTGATTCGACGGCAAAGCTGCCATCTCGAACTGCAAATTCAGCGCTGTTCTTCGCAGCAAGCCCCTGAGGCAGCAATACCGATTCATCCTGTTGAGAGAGCATTGGACCGCGATTCTCTGTGCTGATATCGAGCTTCGGAATCACGTTGCCGTCAGCCCGCTTCATCTGCAATGTGACATTCATTTTTTCGAGTGGGTGTGGTGCATTACCTGTATTGATCATGGACTCGCTCGCTACCACTGATTTTCCATCAACGATGTAGTGAAGCCGGACCGCGACTTGCGTGATGGCTTTCCCCGTCAGGCTCCATGAGTGCGTTTCATCCTGTTTGCTGTAGTTCGATACTGCCAGTTCCAATCCGTTTTGATTGAGTGGAGCCGCGTTGCCTGTCGTCGCCGTGGTGGAACGGTTATCGATGTCATCGGCCGTGCCAGCTTTCCCGTCGGGGCCGAACGAGAACACCGTCAGCTTGCCATCTTCGTCCACTCGGAGGCCGATTGGGTGTCCCCAAGGGTCGAGTAGCTTAGGCTTGCCCGGCTCCAGATAGGGACCACCCCATTGCGATTCGGTCACGCCGTCTGGCTTTCGTCGCAAGTCCTGCAGGCTGTCGGGATAAGAGCCGACGCTGAGCTTGTAGGTCTGACAGGCCGTGTCAATTGTCTGGATGTCAATTCGTGTCCGCGCGATTTTTTCCTCCTCCGAAGAACCTTGTGAGTTGACTCCGACTGAACCACAAAACGCGATGATCGCTTGAGCCTCGGGCGAGCCCACTGGCCATGCAGCATGCTGTTCACTTTCTCGCACGACGACGTAATTGAAAGTGGGTTCTGGCGTCACACGAAATCCAAACGAGGAAATCGCGAACGAGCTTGTCACCGGATTAGCCTCCAGCACCATGACATATTCGCCCGGAGCAAGCGATGGCATACGCGGCTCAACTGGATCAATCGAACCACGCGGTTCTGAGTCGGCTTTGGTCACGTGCGCGTAGACTGCTCGCACATCGTCGGCATTGCCCTTGTACGACTGCGTCACCTGAACACGGTGCAGATTCATGGCACCCGTAAACTGTCCTGTCTCCACGGCGGCTCGAACAACCAGAGGGTTGCCTTTCACGAGATTTGCAAGGGCAGCATTGGTGGCTTCCCGCGTAATTTCGGATGAGGCAGGCTGTTCAAGTGGTGTCACCTGCAGCACCGCATTTTGAAACAGCAGAATAAGAACCAGCACAGCCATAGCGGAAACTCCCATTGAGATCAGGACAGGTAGTGAATATCTCGATCGCTCGCTTGTGACAAGCAATGCGGGAAGAGAAGAAGAGGGGCGTTGGACGTGACTGAGACATTCACCTAGCAAATCGCGTACAACGCCAGCCGACTGAAGGCGATCCTTTGGTTTCTTCGCCATCAGCTTCATCACTAGAGTACAAAGCCACTGCGGAATGTTCGGGTTAATTTCTCGAATCGGCGTCGCTTCAGTTTCCGTAATGCGGCGCATCACACTCAGGCTGTTTTCCGCTCGAAACGGTGGTCGCCCGGTACACATGGTGTAAAGCATGCTGCCCAAGCTGAACAAATCACTGCTAGCATCGACGCTTTGCCCCGACGCTTGCTCAGGAGACATATACTGTGGCGTGCCAGGATGGTAGCCTGTGCGAGTCAGACTGGCATCGTCGGTAGCGCGGGCGAGTCCAAAGTCGCTGATCAACGCGCGATCGACATCTTCTTCCAGCAGAATGTTCGATGGTTTTATGTCTCGATGCACCAGCCCCTGTTGATGCGCAGCAGATAAACCGTCTGCGACCTGCATGCCGATCCTGAGTATCTCGCAAAGCTCGAGCGGTCCTTCACGATAAATGCGGGCTTGAAGAGATTCGCCCGAGACATATTGCATAACGATAAACGGTGACTCACGCTCCGTTTCGACGTTGTGAATCGGCACTACGTGTTGATGCACGACGGCAGCGGCCGCGCGAGCCTCGCGTGCAAATCGTTTACGAGCTGGTCCGCTGCTGGCGAGGTACGGAGCCAAAAGCTTGATAGCGACTGGTCGATTCAGTTCCGTGTCAAAGGCTTTGAAGACCACCCCCATCCCGCCGGAGCCGATCAAGCGTTCCACTTCGTATCGTCCCAATCGCCCAAGCATTTCCGGATGCGTTGGAGGTGAAAGCAATTGCTTTGCCATAGACTCCGTCCATTGAATCGCCGATTGATCCAAGTTCACTGGCGAATAGCGGTGTTGCTGACCGGAGCAGCCCCCACCCGAGATGGCTGCTTTCACACCGTGCCACATCGCCGTCGATCCTGCCAATTCGCTGATTCGCGCTTGGCAGCGTGTGCAGTTTTCGATATGAGCGAGAAATTCTTCGCTCGGCTCCAAGGATTGGTCTCGACGGAGCAATGCGTCCAACGCCGCATCATCACAGGTAACTTGATTCTCGCTCATGGTTGATCCTGATACTGTTGGACAAGTTCCTTGATGCGCGCCATGACGCGACTGCGAGCCAGGTAGACATTGCCAGGGCGAGTGCCGAGCTTGGTCGCTGCAGCTTCGACGGATAATTCTTCGATGCTGGTCAGCCAGAACGCTTGCCAAGTGTGTTCTGCCACTGATTCGCGCACTCGTTCTGAGGCCCACTGAAAGACCATTCGTTCGTATTCCAGATCCAGAGCGCTGGAGAGCTCACAAGGTGCAGGCAAAACTGACAGGTGGATGCGTGCTTCGCTGCCGTCGCGGCCCAGGGATCGGGTCGCTTTCTGTGTGATCATGTCGACAGCCGCATTACGAGCAATTCGCAATAACCAGGCGCGGAAACTACCTCGGTCATCCCGCTGGAGCCAGTTAGAGACTGAGCTGGCAACGGACATAAATACTTCCTGAACCAAATTGTCCGCGTCCGCCGCTTGAAAGCCGCGGCTGATGGCGACGTTGAAGACGACGGGACCATAGATCGCCGCAAACTCGTCCCATGCAGCCATATCTTCTGCGTCTTGAAGTCGCAGAATCAGGCTGGCTCGTGTTTGTTCGTGAGTTGGATTCATGGTTCGTCGGTAAAAGGGCTCGCTTCGCTTCAAAAAGCAAGACTGAGTCTGGTGTCGAAATATTTCATTAGGCGGAAATATTTTTGCAGATTTCCACTAGCTTGGACTCTCTCGTAGGAATTTCTTGCTTTCTAGACGGGCGCA
>JAGQOY010000257.1 GCA_020427005.1 Planctomycetales bacterium | reverse complement strand
CGCGGGTGACTACTCTTCAGCAAAACACCCGCGGCTAGCGCCGTCGAATCAGGTACCCAAATTATTTTTCCCGCGTTCCTAAGATGCTTACTCGACAGATTGTGATTCTAAATAAACTAGAATTTCAGGCTAGCACTTGCGCAGCGAAGTAACAAAGGACTCACAGATCCCAGCTTTTGCTCAACGGACCTTCTGCTAAACTCAAGATTATGCGGAACTATCCAAAGTGTTCGATCCACCGAACAGACTTGAGTACCGTCTGTACGAGCTTGGCTTTAATTTAAGAAAAAGCGTGGGACTGAATATTTCTCTCCCAAAAAAAGTAGCACAACAACGACGCTTCACCCGTGAGTTACCGAGATCAACTGAAATTCCTGGCACACGGCTAGATGTAATTATGAGCGATTGAGCATGACATCCGAAATAGACAACCGGACCATTTCATTGCTTCAGGGAATCCCAATCCTTTCGATATTAGAACCTCAAGACTACGATTTGCTGGCTCAAATTGCCAAAGTGGAGACTTATCCAGAGGGGACCATATTGTTTACCGAAGGAGAACATAATCACCATCTATATTTTGTTTGCACCGGCTTCGTTACTCTGGACATGCTAACAACCCACTGTGGGCGCCAAACAATTTTGTCGGTGGGCAGCGGCGAATTATTAGCATGGTCCGCCTTAATTGGAGACCATTCCATGACGGCTACAGCTGTTGTTACCCACTCTGCAACGCTTCTCAGTTTTCAAGGAACTGAGCTTTCAAGACTCTTACAGGAGTACCACAGCCTCGGCTTTCGAATGATGTCGGCAGTGGCTAGAGCGATATCCAGACGACTGCTCGCGACTCGACTCCAGCTCTTGGACCTCTATCATTTATCGTAGCTTGCCACAACTATGTCGTTAATGGAATGAAAAGTGACTCTCAAAAAAGTAACTGACGGAACGCACTGCGGCAAAACATTTTTCATCGACAAATTGGAATTAGAGCATCTGATTGCTCATTTGACTTCGTCCGGCTACACCGTCGTTGGCCCAAAGGTTGAAGACAATGTAATTGTGTATGCCGAAATAAATAACTTGGCAGACTTGCCGCAAGGCTATCGAGAAGAGCAATCTGGTGGGCAATACCGATTGTCGAAAAGCCCGAACTCAAACTACTTCGAATTCAATTTAGGCCCCCATTCATGGAAGCAGTACTTATTTCCTCCGGAAGCCGTTCTTGCTAGCGCCAAGCGGAGTGGTAACCGATGGGAGTTTGACTCATCGACCGAAGAAAATGGAGAATTCGCTAACAAATTCGCCTTTCTGGGTGTGCGGGCATGCGAACTGGCTGCCATTGGTGTCCAGGACCGGGTCTTTGCCCAAGGAACCTACGTTGACCCAATCTATTGCAATCGAAGAAGCAATTCGTTTCTAATCGCAGTGAATTGCACGACGGCCGCCGCTACTTGTTTTTGTACTTCAATGGGTACAGGACCATCCTGTAGTCGTGAGAGAGAAAATGAATTTGATTTGGCGCTGACAGAATTAGACACCGGGTTTCTGATTGAGATTGGATCCGAAAAGGGAGCCGCGGTAGCCGAATTACTGAATTCTCGTGAGCCGAATGAGATTGAGTTGCAGGCTGGAAAAAGCCTACTCGCTCGCGCCGTATCTCAAATCTCCAAACAGCTAAACACCACCAACTTACGGGACATACTTTTTAACAACTTGGAGCATCAGCGTTGGGACGAAGTAGCTAGCCGCTGCCTCGCCTGTACAAACTGTACTCAAGTTTGTCCAACTTGCTTCTGCAGTACGGTTACAGATGTCACGGATCTAACTGGTGAACAGATTGAACGCACGCGGCACTGGGACTCCTGTTTCAATCTAGATTTTGCGTATATGGTTGGTGGCACGGTGCGTAACGACCGCCGCAGCCGCTTTAGGCAGTGGTTAGTGCACAAATTGGCGAGTTGGCATGATCAATTCGATATGTCAGGGTGCGTGGGGTGTGGACGGTGCATAACTTGGTGCCCAGTGGGCATAGACTTAACTGAAGAAGTCTACGCAATCCGGAACACACCTCCTTCTAAACGATCTTTGCCTGTGCAGTCATCAGATCAGAGCAAGGTGTGTGCCGTTGGGAAAGTTCGATCATGAGGCCAAGGGAATCTCTACGTAACAGGCAAGTCAACGATCCTTGGCACATTCTTCCAGTGCAAATTGTCAGGACAATTGCAGAAACTACGGATGTAGTCACATTCGAATTCGCTTTTGACGACCCAACTGTTGCCCAAGAATATCACTTTTCTCCGGGCCAGTTTAATATGCTTTACGTTCCCGGTTACGGCGAGGCCGCGATCTCAATCGCAGGAAAAACTCCTCGGAATGGAGTCTTACATACCATTCGGATTGTTGGAGACGTTACGCACGCAATTGCACGCGGTGGATTGGGAATGCACTTGGGACTTCGGGGGCCGTTTGGCAATCCATGGCCCGTGGAGTCCTTATGTTCGCGAGTCAAAAAACCCTCTATCGTGGTTATCGCTGGTGGCGTTGGCTTGGCACCACTGAGAGACTTGATTCTGACTTTAATAGATCGTCGCAAGGACTTCGCCAGCATACATTTGTTGTTGGGCGCACGTACACCTTCTGACATACTCTATCGATACGAAATAGACGATTGGGAATTGGCCGGTTTGGATGTACATACCACGGTTGATCGCTCGAATTCTCGCTGGCGAGGAAACGTGGGAGTCGTAACCCTACTCTTGGAACGCCTTTCTCTGCCGGAGTGTGAATCGACATTCGTCCTTACCTGTGGTCCAGAAGTAATGATGCGTTATGCCACCAAGACGTCTATGGAACGTGGCATCCCTGACAGCAATATTTGGCTAGCGCTGGAAAGAAATATGAATTGCGGTATTGGCATCTGTGGACACTGTCAGTTGGGGCCCCAATTCCTCTGTAAAGATGGCCCGGTTTTTCCATTTGCTAATGTTCGAGATTGGCTGCGAGTTCAAGACCTATGAACGCTTACTCCGTTAAAAAAGATTGGTTCGAACCGCCACGCTACAAGCCACGCTTGGCAGTCTTCAAGTTCGCCTCCTGTGACGGCTGCCAACTCCAACTACTATCCTGCGAAGACGAATTGCTCGAATTGGCCGACAAGGTAGAGGTTGTGCATTTCCTTGAGGCAACAAGCCATATTGAACCGGGCCCATATGATATTGCATTGGTAGAAGGTTCAATTACCACACACCACGACCAGCACCGAATCTATGAAGTACGCGCCCAATCCAAAGTGCTAATTGCAATTGGTGCCTGTGCAACTGCTGGCGGAATTCAGGCCTTACGGAACTGGGGAGACCACACCGAGTTTCTGCGAGCAGTTTACGCCAAACCAGACGTTATAGATTCCCTTTCTACTTCAACGGCGATTGCCGACCATGTAGATGTTGACTTTGAATTACGTGGCTGCCCTATCAACCGATACCAATTGCTGGAAGTTGTCATTTCCTTTCTTGCGGGCCGTCGTCCTCGCATACCTCAGCACAGTGTTTGTATGGAATGCAAACGTCAACTGATGGTTTGTACGGCGGTCGCCCATGGTACTCCATGTCTCGGCCCCATTACTCATGCGGGTTGCGGAGCGATTTGCCCTCGGTTTGGGCGAGGCTGTTACGGATGTTTTGGGCCTGCGGGGCAAGCGAATTGTGATAGCCTAGCAGATAATTACCTGGCTACTCGTTCGAATACTCAAACGCTCGTACCGCTGCTTCGCAATTTCAATGCTGCAGCAGATGAGTTTCGAGAGACAGGTGACCGGGTGGACGAACAATCGGATTCTGGAGTCGCTAAGTGACAGGTGAAGTAAGGACAATTGAGATTGGCGCCTTAACACGCGTCGAAGGAGAAGGAGCAGTAAAAGTATTCGTCCGTGAAGGACGAGTCGAAGATGTTCAACTTTCCATTTATGAGCCACCTCGATTCTTCGAATCTTTGTTAATAGGTCGTCCGTTAGAGGAAACTCCCGACATCGTGGCACGGATTTGTGGCATTTGTCCTGTCGCCTACCAAATGACGTGCGTGCATGCGCTAGAGCTCATCCTAGGAATCGAAATCTCGGCAGAAATACGCCACCTTCGTCGATTGCTTTACTGCGGCGAGTGGATTGAAAGTCACGGTGTACACATGCACTTGTTGCATATTCCGGATTTCTTCGGATGTAGCAGCAGTCTTGAGCTAGCAAGAAAGTTTCCAGATGAGGTTAAGCGTGGATTGAGGCTCAAGAAGATTGGTAACCAGTTGGTTGAAGTTCTTGGAGGACGTGCAGCGCACCCTGTTAGTGTCGCTGTTGGAGGATTTTATCGAAGTCCCCAAGTGAACGATCTGCGCAAGTTGGCAGAAGCATTCCGATGGGGCATTGATGCTTCAATCGACGTTGTCAAATGGATTGCAGATTTTGAATTCCCCGAATGGCACCGTCCCTGTGAAATGGTCGCGTTACAGAATACAACTGAATACCCAATGAATGAAGGATTCATTGCTACGACTAACAATGCTCAGGCGGCAATTCGCGTGGCGGATTTTGAACAGGTTTTTCGAGAATACCAAGTGGATCATAGTACTGCTCTACATTCACAGCGGGTACCCTCCAACTCGGCCTACCTTGTGGGCCCATTGGCGCGAATTAATCTTAATCGTCCATTGTTGGCTCCCTGCGCTTTGCAACTTTCCGAAGAAGTGAATGTTAATTGGCCTTGTTTCAATCCATTTCAATCGATTATCGCTCGAGCTCTCGAAAGCTTGCACGCTTATGAAACCGGTCTTCAACTGATCCAAGAATATGGCGGATGTTCTCCGTCGAGATTTCAGTACGAGCCATGTGCTGGTGAAGCAACGTGGGCGACCGAAGCTCCACGAGGCCTGTTGTATCAAAGAATTCGCACAACTGCTGACGGGAAAATTGAGTTTGCCAAAATTGTGCCACCCACTTCACAAAATCAACGCCAAATCGAACTGGACCTGATACACCAATTGGCAACTCGCGGCTTAACGGATGACCCAACGACGACACTCGCCTGTGAACGGCTCGTACGAAGTTATGACCCATGCATTAGCTGTTCAACTCATTTTCTAAAGCTAGAAATTCATAACCAATAACAACCGAAAAAATCAAGAGTGGATAGCCAATCAGTTCTCGAATGATTTGGAGCCGGATGCAGATAAATTAGTTTCAAGTTGTTCGTCCTGTGATGGTTCGAAATTATCAACCGTGATTTTGGCAATTCGTTTGGCAAAATAGTACATGCGTTTTAGATACTCCATGATTTCGGATTCTAGGCGGTAGGCTACCAAGCGATGAGGTTCGCACGCTGTTAGTCGACGTGATAGGTGTTCTTCCGCTTCCATGACCAATTTGTTTACACTTTCTTTAGAGGCCATAACTTCCATGGCTATTTCATAATTGCCATCAACGAGAGCTCGGATTGATCTTTCAATTGCCCAACATACTTCGTGATGGATGGCTTTCATTAGTGTTTCCGTTGCTTGACTAACTTGAAGTCCCTCGAGAAGACGCTGCCGACCAACGGAGACAAGGCTCGATTCAATCATGTCGCCAATGCTCTCAAAGTAATTTGCTACCAACAAATAATCGCTTAGCTGTTTGACATCAATATTATTCAAATTGTCACGAGATATTCTGCCGAGGTACACGATGATGGCTGCGTGCAATGCATCAACATCGTCATCCAACCGTTCTAAACGATCAAGCTCCCTCTGAGTCCCTCGCACTGAAGCCGTTAGTGCACCTCGTACCATATTCAGCGCAGCTACTCCGAGCCGACCCAACTCCATTCTCACTGCGCCGAGTGCCAAGCCAGGTGTCTTCAGCAATAATTCATCTAAGTGCATCGGTTGGGCAGTTTCCGATTCAACTTGCTTACGATCGGGGACAATAAATGTCACGAAATTTGCAAGGGGATTGACGAACCAAATGAAGATACATGTATTGACGACATTAAATATCGTGTGGGAATTTGCAATTTGACGAGAAATGTCGCTGGACAACCACTCAGTCCAACTAGCCAGCACATCCATAAAATTGAACCACAAGAGTACTCCTAGAGTATTGAAGGTAACATGCACTACAGCAGTCCGAACTGCATCGGCAGACTTACCAATGGAAGCAAGTAATGCGGTAATGCATGTACCGATGTTAGCACCCAATATCAATGGAATGGACTGCTCTAACGAAATAAGTCCTTGACCAGCCAGCAAGATAACCATTACAGTCGTAGCAGAAGAACTTTGTATGACGGCAGTGAATATCGATGACAACAGAATGCCCACCACAGCGCTATTTAGGTTCTTGGCCACATCGATGAAAGGTTGGTATTCCTTGAGCGGTTGCATCGCATCGCTCATGATCTCCATGCCGAAAAACAACAATCCGAATCCAAAAATCATTTTGCCGTAGTTCTGCAATCGTTCTCTTTTTGAGGACAATTGCATAGCAAAACCAACAGATACTAGCGCTAGTGCAATCTTGGTAATCTTGAAAGCAATGATTTGAGCCGTAATTGTCGTCCCTATGCTAGCTCCCATGATGATGCCAATAGATTGTTTTAAGGACATTAGTCCAGCAGATACAAATCCAACAACAAGCACCGTAGTGACGGATGAAGACTGAATTACAGAAGTGACAAAAGCCCCTGCCAGGACACCTTTGAATCGATTGGCGGTTAGGCTTGCCAATACGGCCTTCATTCTCTCGCCCGCTACCAGCCGCAAGGTTGACGTCATTTGATCCATGCCATAAAGGAAGATCGCCAACCCACCCAACAACTCCATCATCATGGCGCTTATGTTCATACCGTTCTAGGCTCTCTTGTTGGAAATGCTTGTAAAAAGAACAGCTAAATTGACAGGCCGATAATCTTCGAAGTTTGGCAAATTCCCGTTCGGATTAGAAGTCGCGTTACTCTTGGGCCGCCAAATATCACTGAGGCACGTCCTCCACACGGATCAAGGGCTAGTATTACGCTAGCAAAAGTGGATAATTTTTTGCTATTCATTGAACATAAACGAGATGTTTTTATTTCAAAAAGGAAGTGCACTAACACTCGGACTATTTCAAGCCGGCGGTCGTTATTAACGTTAAACTAATGAGCCGTTCGCAATTATGATCTGTGAGCTGAAGGCCATAAGGCCTCGGGGAGTACTCAAATCCCGGTCGCTCACGAATCACGGCTTATCCAGTAAAAAAACCGAGTTCATAAATGCGCACGTTCATTTAGGCCAATCCTATCAAGTAACGCATCCAAAAGTTCTTTATCTCATAGTGCTATGACCGAAAGATTATTGGAAACACTGCCACTGTTGCGTCCATTTGATATGTGCGATAAAGGTACGCACCTAGCAATTGGTTATGATGACCCTAACGCGACTGTTGATAGTGAGGCAAGTAACTTAAATGATGCCGTATCATGTCAAGGAGGCAACCAGAAAACTAGGAAATCTATATCCTATTCTGATGAGGTGGAATTTGGCATGCTAATATTAGATGGCAGCAATGATCAAAGGGGTCTGCAATCCCAGACGAAGCCATTGTTATGTGAGAAATTACAACTTGAGCCTTCGTCTCATGGCAAGTCGCCAGCCTTATTGGAGTTGCGTCAATTGGGGGACGCACAGACTGAGCTTCGGATCGACGACCTTCAATCAAAGATTGAAATAGCCCCAATTGATTGGAGGTTGGCCTTTGTAAACGAGATCGACGATCTGGAACATTCCAGAAATAGCGAATTGACCGAAAAGTCTACCCAACAGCCAAGCGCATCGGGAGCAGATAGGACAACCAGTGTAGCGAAACCTCACTTCAATTTGCTCAAGCAGACCAGAAGTCAAAAGACAAATGGTTAAATGCTATGGGCAGCACATATGACCAAATCCCATACCCAAGTCTTCCAATTCAGCGGACTCATCCATCCCATCTAGCCGCGGTGGCTCGGTTATTTGGAATGTTGCCGACTTCACCTAAGAATTGCCGAGTATTGGAGTTGGGATGCGCGGCGGGCAACAATTTGTTGTTGTTAGCCTCCCACTACCCTAAAAGCGAGTTTGTTGGAGTCGATTCTTCTGTCACCCAGATCGAGGAAGGTCTGGCAGCAGTCAACGAGTTGAGGCTTGAAAATATCAGCCTCGAGGCCATGGATCTTTTGGATATCGACGAGAGTTTTGGGGCATTTGATTATGTCATCTGTCACGGAGTTTTCTCTTGGGTACCACATTCCACGCAGACTGGGATACTAGAGATCGGGCGACGATGCTTGGCTCCTAATGGTGTGTTTTTCATCAGTTATAACACCTATCCCGGCTGGCATATGCGACGCGCAGTGCGTGACATGATTTTGGTCCGACTCACACTGGCAGGCTGCTGAAAAAGTCGATTTGCAAAATTTTATGGACGATTATTAACCCGAGGCGTCACGGCTTGTTGCTTTAGTGGCCTGGCGTTGGTTCGGAATGGCGCTATCATAGCTTGGATCGGAGGAGGAATCATGGCC
>JAGQOY010000256.1 GCA_020427005.1 Planctomycetales bacterium | reverse complement strand
GTAATGCCCGTGCCAGCCGCCACCGTCAACTGCCCACCGGTCGCGGTCGTCAGGGTCACCGTCAGCGAGGAACTGGCTGCATCCACGTCGCTGAAGTCAAGGGTCGACAAGTCGACATTGCTCAGCACATCTTCGGTAACCGCAATGTCGGCTGGAAGCGAGCCTGCGTTGATCGGATCGTCATTGACGCTGGTAATGGCGATATCGCGGGTGACCGTGTTTGAATCCACGTCTCCGTCGTTGATGGTGAAGCTGACCGTGCGAGTCGAAGTAGACGGATTCTCGCTGCTGTTGGTATAAGTAATCGATTGCAGGGCTGCCGCATACTGAGCCTTGGTAGCCGAGCCGGTCAGCGTCAATTCACCCGTGCCAGCATTCCAAGAACCTGTAATACCATTCTGGTCGATGAAACTTAACACATCTTCGCCACTGGTGTAGTTGCCCGTGATCGCCACCAGAGCCGACTCGATGTTGGTATCGTCCACATCGGCGACGGCAAGGGAAGCGGTGATCGCTACCGCCCCGTCGTTCTCCGTGTAAGCTAGGGTCGAACCCTCGATAGTTGAAAGCACCGAAGGATCGTTTACGCTGGTGACGACGATTTGGGCTGAAGAACTATTGCTCGAAAAGGCCGTAGCTCCTCCTGAGCTGGCTGTAGTTGCGTAACTCGGCGTAGCGTTGGTCGAAGCAGTTCCGGTAGTTTGATCCCAGGCTTTATAGATAAACGTCGCCGTTTCTCCATTGGCGCTATCCGGAACGTATCGTACTTGAGTTGTTGACGTAATCAGCAAGGCATTGGTTGAACTAACCGCACCAAAACTTTGCCAAGTGGATCCATCGGTCGAGTACTGCCAAGTGCCATTGCCCGTCTTGCCGGTGATCGCTAGGCCGCTTGATGGACTACTATCGACATCATTCCAGCTTGCACCCGTAAGAATCGTCGAAGCAAGCGTGCCCGATGAATTCGTATTCTCATTGGTGCCTGTCAAATTATACGTATAACCGTTTGCAATAGTTGGAGCATCGTTTAGACCCGTCACGATGATTTGAGCCGATGAACTATTGCTCGAGAAAGCCGTAGTGCCTCCGGAAGCTGCCGTGGTCGCGTAACTGGGCGAGGCATTGGTTGATGCGACACCAGTCGTCCGATCCCAGGCCTTATAGCTGAAGGTCGCCGTTTCCGCGTTACTGTTATCTCCAACGTAACGAATCTGTGTATCAGAGGAGATCAACAAAGCGTTTGTCGAACTTACCGATCCAATACTCTGCCAAGTAACGCCGTCGGTCGAGTATTGCCATGTGCCATTGCCCGTCTTCCCTGTGATTGCCAATCCGTTCGAAGGAGATGGATCAATATCTGACCAGTTTGAGGCACTTAGTATTGACGACGCCAGACTACCTGATGATGTCGAGTTTTCGTCGATGGAGCTGTAAGAATAGGTATATCCATTCGTTATGGTTGGCGCGTCATTAACCGCATTGATCGTTATGTTAACCGATCCTCGGTTGGATTGGTTGTGCCAGCCAAGAGCCTCGTTTGCAGTAAATGTCCGATCAGCAACGAACAAGTTATCAATCGCCCCACCATAGAATCGGTCGACATCCAAATCCTGACGAGCGGCAATATAGAGACTTCCCGACGGGTCAAATGCATCACCGCCACGGGAAGAGGATGCTTTTAGAGTGCCGTCAAGATAGACCTTTGATCCAACTCCAGATTCGACGCTCAGTGTATACGTATGCCATTGTCCATCATTAATAATGGAGGAAATATCAAAGTTCAATTCCTGGTTATACGCCGCATCGTTGATGTCTGACAAGTTTGTAAACATCTGATTGGCATAGGCACCAACCCCTGCCTCACCGATGTAAATATTCAAACTTTGGGCCGTACTAACAGTTCCATGACTATACATATACTGGAACCAGCTGCCGCTATTATCATCAACTTTGAATGCGAAAGAGATTGAAAAACTTGTGTTGTAGGCGAAATCGTTTATCGTCAGATACTGATTTGTTTCATTGAAAGAAAAGGCTTGATTGAATCTACCGGATATAGCCGTGGGAGTTCCGAATTGGGTCGCCGTACTTCCACCAACTACATCGGTCCCGGTACCGTTGAATGTCCAAAAATGAGTTATCTCCTGACCGGAGTCGGCCACCAAGTATGTTAGGCTATCTGATCCGAAATAGTTCGAATTGGGTGCATAGGTAAGCGTGCCATCTCCTGTGTAGGTGGTTGTTCCATTCGTCGTAGAAGTAAAATCTAGAATCGATTTGGAGTCTCCGTTCGCGTCAACGTCATTTGCTCTGGGGTCAAAGACCAAATTGTTATCTTCATTGGTCGAAAATGAGTCGTTGCTAGCAACTGCCATTTCCTGCGACAGCACGGCTTGAACGCTTAAGGCGAATTCCGATGTATTGGTGAAAGAGGAATACCCGGAATTGCTTTGGGTGACGGTTGCGGTAATATATTCTCCGACTGCTACTGAAGTTGTCAGTGTCGAACTAAGCGTAGCGTTACCAGTTCCGTCGGTCGCTACGTTAGCAGAACCCAAATATCGTTTTCCTTCCCCGTATCCTGATTGATCGGCAGATGAATTGGCGAAATACTCTACGCGATAATAGCTGTTGGCATTCGAGTTTAGAGTGCCTGTAATCCATACATATGTGTTACCTGTCTTGACGCTGGTGATAACAGCATAGTTCTGCAAGTTATTTGCCCCGCTATCTC
Source organism: Planctomycetales bacterium (assembly GCA_020427005.1). Lineage (GTDB taxonomy): Bacteria > Planctomycetota > Planctomycetia > Pirellulales > Pirellulaceae > Aureliella. The sequence goes on along the minus strand of JAGQOY010000256.1, from coordinate 5,914 downwards.
CATCGCCGGTATCATTGGCGTTCGGTCCGTTAGTACTTAGGTCAATCCCAAGGTCATTTGCCGTTGACCCGTTAGAAAAAATCGAATTTCGAAGTATGGGATTGCTTGTAGATCCATCTGCAATCCTAATTCCATCTTCGTAATTGTATGCGATGGTATTTCCAGCGTTTGAACTTGTTCCGCCAATCGAATTACTAGCGGCCGGGCTTTGGATATTGATACCAACAGTGTTACCTAAGGAAAGCAACCCGGCCGAATCGGTGCCAATGTAGTTTCGTTGTATCGTATTGCCAGTAGTACCGGATCCAAGCAACTCGATGCCGTGATACAATTGACCTCCAATAACATTGGACGCATTGCTCGAGGTACCGCCAATCGTATTGCCTGAAGATCCTGAACCCAACTGAATTCCTACAGAATTTGTGTCGAACGTACTAGTTACCGCTGCGTTCACACCTACTTTGTTGCCTCGCACAAAGTTATTATCTCCATCCCAGAGCTGAATCTGGACATTCGTATTGCTGGATACTACGTTTCCCTCGCTGGAATCATTTGAACCGTTGAGGTCCGTGCCTATATAGTTTCCGCTTGCCGTTCCTGTAACCGCAATCCCCGTGGCTGAATTGGCTATCGACGTAGAACCGTTGTAATCGACACCTACATAGTTGCCCATCACTTTGTTTCCGGTGGCTCCAGAACCGTCGATCTGAATCCCAATATAGTTGCCTGAGATTACGTTGCGTAGCGCCGAAGTCGCGCCGCCAATGATGCCATTCGCTCCGGAGGTCCAAATCCCCATACCGGTATTTTCCTCACCGGCAACATAGGCTCCAGAAGCATTCAACGCTCCAATAAAATTTCCTGTTAAAGTGATACCATCCGCCCCACCATATATCGTGATGCCATTTCCAGCGAAGTCCCGTATTACGAGTCCACGAACAACGCTATTGTCGGCTGTATATTCAAAAATAAAACCTGAACCTGTCAGATTGTTTCCATCAAGGATGATGGCAGCTTTATTACTATTGGCAGCGTAACTGTCATCCGTTGTAGCATCGATTGTTACCTGCTCCGTAATGTTCGGGAGCACTGAGCTTAGGTTGATTGTATGAACACCCGTTCCCGAAATACTAAAGTTGATTGTGTCGGCACCAGCGTTTGAGTTGGCATTAGTGATTGCTTGTCGTAACGAACCAGAACCTGAATCGTTGGTATTGGTTACAGTGTAGATTGACAAGACGTGTTGCCAATCAGATGCGGATTCGTCCGTCAGAATGTTATCAGTACCGATGCTACCGATTTTGAATTCCAAATCCCAGTTGCCGCCATATGCCGCGTATCCAGTTAGATCCGTGCTTGCTGCGACATCGGCGCCAGTCATTACCGAGATTGAAGTCAAAAGTGCCTTTCCTTCGTCCGAGGCAGCAGTTTCGCAGCCATAGATCAATATGTCGGCCTCAAGATCAAGGTAGTTTTTCCAAGCCGATAATTGATCTGCGTAAAGCCCGATTGTATCCAATGAGATCGTCTCAGATCCCAATTCAATACTGCCTGCACCACCGTGAGTAACAATTTGAATTGAGCTGTACAACGTATCATGAGAGTTCAAGTATTCAGTAATTAAGGCTATTCCATTGACTTCATCACTAAGCCACAGGACATCGGCTCGTTCATCGATAGATGCCAGCAGGCTTTCTAGGTCATCCAGTGATGAATCGATTAATATTAGCCGATTTTCTGATTCGAGATTTGTGTCCGACGAAGGTTGAGAATCAGCTGGCAATGCAGTTGGGACATCCAATGGTTGCTCTAGATCATTGCTAGACGCAAAGATATCACCGATGTTTATAGTCCAATCTGTTCCATCAGCACTCGCCAACTCGGACGTAAGGTCCATGAGGTTGCTAAAGTCTGAATCTAGATCCGGTAGCGAAAGACCATCCATTGGCAGCGGAGTAGCGCTATATAGAATTCGCTCCTCAAGGACAACGATATCGTAAGTCTCCGAAGATGGAAGTGGAGAAGGTGGCGCAAACCAACGCCAAATCGCATTTGCGAATCGATGCAACGATCGCTTTCGAGATTTGGACATGGTTGACCCCGGACTTGGGCAACGACTGGAACTTTTGCAACAGTCGTACGGGTTGTAACGTATTTATGGGGTGGCTGGCACAGCGCGCAAATCCCCTAAGTACTATTGCAAAGCTACTACATAAAGCGGCGATACCACGCCGGCGCCGTTCTGCGATTCAGGATTCTGACTCCCGAATTCCGGAAGAACTGATAGAAAGCTAACACATGGAAAGCGATTAGTAGTTCTGGGGCAAGGGTTTGTTACGTTCGGACAACTCAGAGATGAGGTATTACCTTTTCTATTTGCCAATGATCTCAGTTAAACCAATTTTGAAAAACGAACCCAATTTTGTCGTGCAAAGAGAGATAGCCTTTGGTTCCGAATCCTAGGGAACTGGCGATGTGACTTAGACTCGTCACCGGAACTACATACGACGAATAAATTCTAGGATAGACCGTTTTTCCCCTAGGCATTTCGAAATAACGGTGTTATTCTTTCCCTCATCATTCTGAAGCGTGGTGTCATGGCATGGGGTTTTGCTTAAGGCACGGGCCTCATAGTGACGGCAATTATGTGCCGCGTAATGGCCAGAAATAGGGCCTGCCAGGACAGAGTTTTGCAACGCATATTGAAGTTGGTTGAGTTTTCAGCAATTTGCTTTTTCTCTTTGGCTCTGCCACAACACCAATTGCCGCGCCGGGTAACGATGTACTTGGGAATTCGTTGCAAGTACAGCTAATACGGCGGATTTGGTCCTTCTATTTCTATGGGACAAATTCGCTTGCGATTGTTAGGCTGGATAGTGAACTAGTCAGCTCGCGATTGTCAATATTGGCGGGATCCAAAATGCCTAGCCTCGCTCACCATCCCTACATCCAAGGGCGTGAGGGATGGACGAGCAGCTGAGGTGTCGTTGAGTCCTAAAATCAATCTGTAGAATCAGTCATTCCAGCGTCTGGTCAAGATCCGTCGTTGGGCGTTTTTGAACAAAAAAAAGATAACAACAAATGTCAACTCATAACAGCAATACTGAAACTCTTGAGGGTTCAGTATCCATGAATCTCGCAATGCCGGCCGCGATGGAAATGCATACAGAATCCGAGATGTCACCCATCGTTTTTACCGATCTACAGCTCGCCAGCGAAGTTCAGTTAGCAGTGCAGCTAAAAGGCTATACTTCGCCGACGCCGATCCAGGCAGAAATCATACCCTTGATGTTGGCTGGGCAAGACATCCTGGCTCAGTCTCAGACTGGTACAGGAAAAACAGCGGCCTTTGCGCTTCCCATATTGTCCAAGATAGATGTCCAACTCTCCCAGACGCAAGTCTTGGTTCTCGCACCGACGCGTGAGCTGGCAACGCAAGTAGCTCAGTCATTCGAAAGCTATGGATGCATGTTGCCAAAGCTGCGAGTCGCCGCCATCTACGGTGGAGCTGACTACGAACCGCAACTAAAAATGTTACGGCGCGGAGCCCATGTTGTAGTTGGCACGCCTGGACGCGTAATCGACCACATCCGTCGCGGTAGTCTCAATCTGGAGTCCGTGAGATGTTTGGTACTGGATGAAGCCGATGAAATGCTCAACATGGGCTTCATTGATGACGTTGGTTTTGTGTTGGAACAAGTACCTCAACCACGCCAAACAGCCTTGTTCTCAGCGACTCTGCCTGCACCCATCCGCGACATTGCGGCCCGATATCTTATCGATCCAGCACAGATCTCCATTCGAAAGAAAACCCTAACTGCTGACAACATCGAACAGCGCTGCGTTTTTGTCGACGACAATCTTAAACTCGAGTTACTCACGCGGATTCTGGAAAGTGAGCCAACAGACGGCGTTATCGTGTTCGCGAAGACAAAAGATGCAACCAATCTGATTGCAGATCAGCTTGTGCAACGTGGGCAACGCGCAGCAGCACTAAACGGTGATTTGCCACAAGCCCGGAGACAACAGACGGTCGACCAACTTCGCAAGGGGCAAATAAACGTGCTTGTGGCTACCGATGTGGCTGCCCGAGGCTTGGACGTACAGCGCATTAGCCACGTTATCAACTACGATTTACCTCATGACGGAGAATCCTATGTACATCGTATTGGGAGAACGGGACGAGCTGGCCGAAAGGGCATAGCTGTCATCTTTTTGACGCCTAGACAACGCAGTAAGCTAGCCGTCATCGAACGATTGACGAAACAAACAATTGAAATTGTATCGCCTCCAAGCGCTTCAAAGATCAATCATTTTCGAGTGGCCAGATTCGAACAAGAAATCGTGCAAACGGTCAATGGAGCTGCCTTAAAGCCCTTTGAATCTTTGGTACAGCAAGTGATGCGAGCCACAGGTCTGTCGGCTGAGGCCATTGCAGCAGCCGTTCTTCATAACACATCTCCCGGGCGTCCATTATTCGTAGAAGAAATTGAATCGTGGTGTCAATCTCGTCGGTCATCACATGATAAGACCTCCGTCGGGCGACAGCGCGATGAATCTAGACGATCGCCTCGCGATGTTGCCCCGCCCCGCAAGGGAATGTTAAGATATCGAATCGAAGTGGGACGCACTGATGGCGTGCGAGTTGGGAACATTGTAGGAGCGATTGCTAATGAAGCGGGCCTGTGCGGAAATGACATAGGTCCCATTGAGATTCGTCAGCAATTTACGACTGTCGACTTGCCTTCGGAACTGCCAAGCGACATATTGAAGACCATCGGCAGAACATGGGTTGCGGGCAAGCAATTGCGTATTCGTCCATTCTTTCTTGATCAAGAGATTGCTCAAGTCGGAGATTCGAGTAGGAGAGAAACACGATCTGCTGGACGCAACAACACCCAAGGTCAGCTAGCAACCACCAAGAGAGGTCGGAAAGCTTTTAGAACCGGTACGCCAAAGCGAAAGTGAACCGTCTAAACTCTGGCACCTGCATTCGCCGATTTCAACCGAGTACACAAAATGAAGGCGGCAGGTCATGCAGTGGGTTGAATTACGTCCAACGTTTGAGATCGCGTTGGCGGATGAACGGCAGTCGGCCATCGACAAGTTGCATGTAACATGTGAGAAACTTGCTGAGCCGACTCGCTTTCTTATGCATGGGGAATATGGAGAGTTACATATTCGACCAGAAGAGCACCGAGTATGGTCACCGCACTTGTCCTTTTACGTTTCGATGCAACACGATCGACCTGTAATACACGGCCGATTTGCGCCACGAATGGAAGTATGGACCTGTGTCTGGGTTGTGTATCTTTTCATGGCTTTTTCAGCGTTCTACGGATTTACGTTGGCATATTCACAGTGGATGCTCAAACACTATCCATGGGGATTGTGGGTAGCCTTGAGCGCCTTGCTTTTTATAGTGATCTTGTACGTCGTAGCGCACGTTGGCCAACAGTTAAGTGCCGACCAAATGCGCTATCTCCGAGAGCGGCTCGACAATATCTTGCATCAAGCTGACGTGAAGACTTTGGATACGGCAGAAACCGAGTTGGTCGAGCCGTAATGGATTGAGGGGCCCATAGTAAGTAACGCAACTAGGGGATTGTCGAAGCTTAGTTTTAGAAAATTGAATGAGGCGACGAAACCCGTCGTTGCCAGAAATTGGGACTTTTGCCCCTTCTTCCATTACCAGCCCTAATCGCCAACTGCTACAGACCAGCAGACTCTATTCCCAATCGCACAATAGCTCAATTCTCGCTGCCGAACCGTCCCTTAGCCAGCCATCCAATTGCGACTGTTCTTTTAACTGTTGCCCGCGGACTGTGGGGACGACGACAAACTGGCAGTCTACATCTGGAAGAGCGGTCATGTCGCCCCAGAGCTTTTCAAATTGAGCGACTGGGAAAACATC
>JAGQOY010000255.1 GCA_020427005.1 Planctomycetales bacterium | reverse complement strand
CCGTCAACAAGTTGCGACCGCGAATCAGGCTCACTCGCCGGTTGAATCATATGTGCGGTCGCGGTCTCCAGGGCTGACTCATTGGGCACTGTGCAACCTACGACCTTATCAGTGGTCGCAACATCGGAGCGGCATCGGGGCTAGTCTCTACAATCGTTAGTTCCAGAATATAGGTTTCTCCCTTCGCCGGGCGAAACGCCGCGAGATTTCCTGTATTAGGTCGCTGCTCCCACTTAATTGATGAGCCATGTGAAATAAAACCTCTCAGACCACTACTGTTCCAAATGAAAATCGGCAATGTACTCGGAAAAGTTTCACGCGTGTCACACAGTTGGCTAATTAGAATTTCCCCTTTGCTCGTCTGAAGATGGATATGTAATTTGAGTACCCCTAATTGCGCAAGAGGGAACGAATTCAGACGGAGATCCCTCTTTGTAGTCCCAAATCCAAGATGAAACACATGCGTCTCAGGCAAGCTAGACATAGTATATCTTAACCTCAAGCCTTCCTTAGCAACGTGTTCCCTTAGAAATACGCGATACATCTCCGATGGAGTTGTGAAACTGAAATTGAAATCAATATCGTCACTTCCATATGTGCCACAATCGACCAGAGTGGCTTCCTTGGGCCGAGAGTCTTCTACCACACACATTGCAGTCAATGCCATTAAAACGGCGAGAGTCATATTGAATTGTTTCCTACGCCAAAGGGATCAAATATTCGCTTGATTCTTAACAAACTCAATGAGTCGCACGATAGCGGGCAAGACATCATGCACCAATCCGGGCCCAACATGGAACACGCCTGGGCTCGGCGTATCATTCCACCCCCACGCTTTATCGATCCCACCTGGGATGTCAATCTTTCCACAACATGCGCGCGCCACCGTACCAGCATAGGTGTTACCATTCTTTCGAACCCAATGGTACTCTCCTCTCGGATAGCTTCGATATTCATTTTCCAGGCATTGACGCTGCGAGTCACAGTCTTCGGAACATTCAGTGCAAGGAACGCAGGTGCCTCCTGTCCGCAGATTTATGAGAGGTTTCACCAACCATCCCGCCGCAACGAAATCAGGAATACCCAGATAACGTAGTAGACGATTCACACTTGGGTCGAACGAATCGGTGAAAATAAATCGTGAAATGGCGTATAGTACAGATCCGAGTTAGCTTCGGTCGTAAATTCGTGTGAACCGCCGCAACTGAACTTCAGAAAACAGTGATTTGGGAGTAGGTTAATTGCACGTAAATGGTCGGGATCAATTCGGTTGGCGAACAAATAAAGCCGAACCCAATAGTCGTCTGGATTTACAGTCCCGGCACCGGGTAGCTTGGGAAATTTCGGGCCAATCATTGCTGGCGAGCAACATATCTCAATTAACAGCCCTGAGGGATCAATTTGCAAAGTAGGTTGATTGGAAACATAGTTGTAGCCGTCCCAATCACCACTCCCCTCATTGGGGCATAAACCAGAGATCAAGGATGCTGCTTCATGAGTTCTTCCATACATTTATCTACGACTTCTGAAAACGATTGATAAAGAGAGCTGTCCACGCTGATTTCGACAGCTAGTCTTTTCGCAAGCTCAGGATTTGACCCTGCGATCGGCGGCAATGCTTGAATTGCACGTATCGCGACCTGAGCAGGTATTGCCTCAATCGGTAGTTTCTGTGCTACTGCAGTAGTTATGACTTCTTCAAGAGCTGGGATAGCTCCCGTTGCTTTTTGACCGATTTCTTGCAGAGCCATGATTGCGATAATACGATGGCTTATCCCCGGTGTACTTGGAAACGTAAATTCAACGGGTGTGGCTTTATCGTCATCGGCTATCGCAGCAACGAGTACCGGCACTGTTGTCTCAGCATTTTCTGTCAAACGCCAATACGCAAAGGCGCTTGCGACTCGCACGCGGCAATCAGTATGACTAAGAAGAGTTTTCAGAAACTCATTCCATCGGGTTGTCGCTGCAAGGTCACACATTGCCAGTGCTGTCCGCCAAACGATTGCAGGTCGATGATCGGTAAGACTGCTTTCTATGATTTTCTCAGCCCCTGCATCAGTTGAATTCAACGCCAAAATAGTAACTGCTGCATGCAACTTCAAAACGTCGTTACTGTTTCTCAAGAATCGTTGGAGAATATCTACGACGCGCGCTGAATGCCCCTGCAATCCGCGTAAGGCGATTATCAGGTCAAGCATTTCAGGTCCGGTTGAGTCCTGAAGAAATCGCTCAATCGGAGTTAATAGAACAACCAACGATACTGGATTCGACTTTGCCAGACGGCGCACTGCCCGTGTCCAAGTCGCATTCGTAAATTCCATTTGCCTTTGTAAAAGAATGTCGGTTACGTCATTCAGTTGACGCGGTGTCAATGGAATCTCAACGACCGTAAGCAAAGATAGTTCCGCATTACTTGACTGGCCATTATTTCGAACTTGCTCGATCAGAGACTCAACTCGCTTTTCCGTGTCTGAGGATTGTCCCACAGCGGAGCCAGTAATCGCTACGATCAAAAAGACGCATAGTAGTTTTCTAGACGGCGACATAAATATCTGCTTATTTCTTACTAGCAGGAATGTTTCCGGCATTGCAGGCAATGGGTTCACCACTTAGGCCAGGAGTCAGGACAGGTGGATTTGGTGCAAACTCTACTTTTTCAGGAAACAGTGCGTCGATCTTACTTATTCTTGCGTGAAGGCTGAACTGCAGTTCTTTGGAATCGTTTCCGTCGCACCGGCAAGTTTCGCCCGCGAGAATCCTTACGGCGAACTTAATGTCTACTGAAGTTCCAGCGGCCGCAAGAATTGTCGGGCGATCTTCCCAGTACCGTGTAATTAGATCCGGACAATGGTTGGTTTGCGGTTCGCCCCAATTGCCAAACACCGACGCGGGCGGGTTGTCAGTCGGTGAAGGAGATTTGAACCATTCCCCAGGAACCAGGTTTCTGCCCCAGGCTTCCAGGGTGAGTCGTACATTCATACCATTCGACGCGGCAGGTGTTACCGACGCTACGCTCTTCAGTGATCTTGAGATTCGAATTGACTTTAAAACGCAATTCGAACCTAGCGGGAGCGCCAAACTCGTTTAGTGGCACAACAGTAATATCGGAAACAGTAGGCGGGCCGTCTGTACGTGAATCGGCCTGTGTCTTTGGCGTGCATTGTCTTACGCGAACCTACCGCATCGTAGGTGTAGGTTATTCGGTTGTTGGTCTTGTTGGAATGTCGTGCAGTCGTCATCTAGTTAACGGCATCATAAGTAAAGGTTTGTCGGTAGCCGCTGGCGCTAGCCATCACCAACCTGTTTCCCACCGCATCATAACTGAAGGTCGCACGTGAAGCGTCTGGGTATTTGCGACCGGTGATTTGTCCAACCGTACTGAAGGTATAGGTCGTGCGATTGCCACGAGCGTCCAGACGAAGCGTCTGCTGTCCGGCGGCATCGTAACCAGGCACAAATCGTGCGATGAAATCGCGAAGCGCCTTGTGAGCTGCTCCAAAGTCACCACGACCATAGCACAGCTGCATTCGACGGCAGTACTAAGCAGCGTCAAGCTCTGCTTGTCGCGGGATGAAGAATTTGTTTCAGGTGCACTTACTTCAATCTCACCTGTTATTTCCAAGATCGAGCGACTACTAATTCTGGGCCTCTTGAAAGCCAATTCCCTGTCGCCATGTAAGAGAGGAGGCCTTCGACAACTCTAAAACTGTATTCCAGACCTGATCGTTCATTGCCTTGGGTAAACTTGCAAGTCGATCATAGGGGAGTAACATCATCGCTTGACTGCGAATATCATTTGTTGCTTCCTTACGATCGCGTGTTGGCATTTTTGAGACAAGTGGACTTTCGATGAGTTGTTGTGCGATCAATATCGGATCTCGACTCGGATGAAGCTGAAAGTCCCGAATTACACAGTATCTACGAACGAATTCAATATGGCTACGTGGACTTTCCGGCATCCCTGAACCTCCAGCAAATCCACCCACAAACTGAAACGGAATATCGGCGATCACTATAATCGGGTTCAGAGGCCAGTTTGCTTCAACGGTCGAATCCACCGTGCGGACAAAGGCCATCGGCGGCGGTATGCGCTTGTCCAGCTCAATAGGTTCGAACAGCAACCGCAAAATCCAAAACAAACCATCCGCGTCTAAAAAAGGTGGGTCTACTTTCTCACTCTCCGTGAGAAACTCTTCCAACCGTCGAAGTGCAGCTTCCTTTCCAAGAGGCTGCAAGGCGTTGACAGCCAAGATCATCGATTTTGGGTTGAAATCCTCTCCACACGCTACTCGAATTGCTTCAACGACCGGGTCAATTGTAGGGTTAGCAGGGAATGCCAGAAGAACGATTGAGTGCTCCAGAATCCTGTCCACTGACGACCAGACGACAATCGGACCCAATCCCTGGCGATCGCTGTGTACCGCCATTGCCAAGCTGCACGGAAACTGCTGTACCACTTCCTTTTCACGCATCAAATCCGCCAGCTTGGCTTTCACTTCGAAGGCACCTTGGCCATTTGTCAAACACGTCATGATGACTGATTGGTCTGAAGTAAGTACGACCGGCCGTCCAGCTTTCAGATCTCGCGAACTTTCGCGGCTGATCGCGACCGTCACTCCCTGTTGCCAATTGATCGGCGACAGTTCTCCGCTCTCGTTAACTACCCTGATGAGTTGCCCGCGAATCGTTGCAAATTCAGCCAACGGATCGATGGTGACAGGTTGCCACCTAATTTGCAACTCGGACAATGCGGTTTGTGCGGGCCGAACACCAACAAGCGGGACACTAAATCCTTCAGAATGTTTCCAAGAATCTCCGTTATGGGACCAACTAGAAAAAGAAGTGCGATCGCTATCAAGTCCACCAGTATAAAAAACGTCTTGCGCCACCGTGAGCTGCAAGCTGAAGTAGACAAAGAAAAAGAAGAAGAAAAGGAAGTTACGGCTCATTGAGCAATCTCCTCTCAGCCAGTTCTGACAGTAACGCATCCTTCGATTCAGCAATACGAACTACTCGCTCACGAGCCCGCGGGCTCTTTGTTTGCAAAGCGAGAACAATCCAGCCGTCGACTAACTCGAGAGCGTCATCGAAATTATCAACGACTGGCGGCGAATGTCTTTCAAGGCATTCCAATATAAGTTCCGTGTATTTCGAACCCGGCAACACAATCTCACGCAGAATACTCTGCCGATTGTACTCGTAGTGCGCCGCATTGACCTTATCGCGTTTTTCAAGAAGCGCAATGTGTTGAAGAAGTCGATCGACATAACTTAAGTCGCCTGAAATTTTGCAGAGGGCAATAGCGCAGGAAATCAAAATGCCAGATAACTCTCCCTCGCGGTTATCGAATCCTGTTTCAAATAGCGTCGCAATCTCGGAGAGTGACTCGGAAGCGGCTGGGCCGATGTTTCCAAGAATCCTAATGCCGTAAATTCGAGCCCAATAGTCTTGGTTTCGTAATGCATTTTTCGCGAAAGTGACCAATTCCGGCGAATCCCACTTTTCATTCGAAATCGCTTTCAAAAGCCATTCGTTTCCCAGATGACTCAACTTGGTCAATTCGGAGACGGCTCTAATGCGGCTTTTCTCTTCGCTCAATTGTAGATAAGCCTCTCCGCAAGTTTGAGCAGGCAATTTCTCCAGTGTCTTCACCCCTGCTAGAAGTCGGTCAAGGGATCGTTGGCTATTACAGCGTAGCCGTACGGCGTTTCGAGCGAATTGTTCGACCGTAATAGTTCCGTGTCCCAGGGCAGCAAGAATTCGTTCTTCAACTTTTGGCATATCTGGCGACAGAGTGTTGAGCCAAGCGTTAGCCAGTAACTCTCGATTTTCATAATCATCCATTTGCAACATGGCCTGAATGCGCGGTTCAAGCTCAGGTTTGGGATCGCCTCGGGCGGTCGCTCTCAATGACGCCTCCACAACCCATGTGTTGTTGCTCTGCAGGCAGAATTCGATCAACTCAGTTCTCTCCACGTCGCTAAGCTCCGACCAAAACTCATCCCCTAACCACAGTCTGTTTGGCCAAACTTCGGCCAATGAACGAAAATCGCTTACATTCCGTGTTGTAAACCAATAAGCCCTTAAGGCAGCATCCGCAGCAATAACGTAACGCTGATATGTGTCGCTATAGGGATCCTGATCTTCGCTTTGCTTCTTGTCCAATTCCAGCGCTGCTCGCATCGCGGCCTTCAATTGAGTTGACGTGGACTTTGCATTGGTTCCTGACCTCGCGAGCGTTCGGCAGACCAAAATACAGCGCTCTGCATTATTGCTCTCCAACATACTCGCAACTTTTAAAATATCCGCACGGCGAGGAGCGCCAATTCGGGGCAATGCCAACTCGACCATGTCGTCTGAAAAAACGGTGCTAGGACGACCCACAGGGAAATTCGCCAATAGCATCGGGATCGCGGAACGTGCGTCACTCCCCAACCGCGCTAGTGACTGTGCGGCAAAAAAAGAAACATTCGGGCGAGTCAAAGCATCTGCCAAGGCTTGGACACTCTGCCCAGTATTGGGGTTATCCTGAATGCGCCCGATTTGGTCTGCAGCGAGGCAGGCGATGGCGACTTCTTGGTCGTTGAGCATGCTAATAAGTGCATCAATTCCCTCTGGTGACTTTCCAAGCACTGGAATTGATGCACCCCGCACTCGCGGGTCCAAATCTCGGCAAAGGTCAAGGGCGTCGGATTCATGAAGTGCCCCGAGCCTAACGAGAACTGTAGCACTACAAGCCCGCACGCGCGGGCTTGGGGAGTTGAGACTTGCTATTGATGGAGCAATTGCGGGCTCGCCAACATTGCATAACACTCTTACAGCCAAGCCACGCGTCGCTTGATCTGGTGCATCCAACAATCGCGAAACTGATTTAACCAATTGCTGTGCCTCGCTGATCCCATCTAAATTTGCCTCAGACAACAAAATCAAAACGCGCCAATCGAGCGTCGGTTCATGGTGCTCTAACAGGTTTACAAGCGCTGGCGCAAGCTTCGCGAGAGTACCGTCGGTGAGTGAAGCAGCCCTAGCTTCCAACTGATCCAAGAACTCAGATTTGTATCCGCTTCTAGAAGTCACATTCCTGTCATCCGCAAGTGCGGTGGAAGTCGCCAATCTCCAAAGACAGACGAGCATTGAGATAACGCGAATTACCTTTTGAGACGAATTGCTCACTTCTGGCTACCTGTACTTGAAACTCGACTTTTTGGCACATTCGGTCAGAATGACACAAGCAATTCTACCAAACACTAACGTCAACTTTATTAGGATGCAACTTTTAGCCTTCCGCGCCTCACACGGCCCTCAACCGCCTGACTTTCCCGGCACATGACGAACCTTCATTTCGCATTTGATGTCAAGCCAAAGGTCACTCCCTTGTATGTTTTCAAGGAAGACAGCTCGTCAGTCGCGGGCCTGTCCCTACGAGGCCAAGGCGACTGACGCATCAAATCTTTCGCGCGAGCGGATTTTGACGGATGGAGCGAGCTGCGGAAGTCCTCCGTTCAGAACGATTTGAACTGACTTGGTGAGACGAAAGCTCGCACGAATTCACACCCGATTAGATTCCACAACACGGTGTGATAGACCGAACACGCCCTAGAGCTGGCAAATGTGTTTAGTAGGTATGATAGGGCGCGAACTCAGCGGCGAATGACGCTACGGTCAAAAAGAACGACTGAGGTGGCCTGGTTTTTAGGGCCAGCGGCGAGCTTGCGCAGCTCAGGCTACTGCTTCGAACTGTGTTGGGGTAAGATAGCCCAACGAAGAATGTCTGCGTTCATGGTTGTAGTAGTGGATATATTCAGCCAACTCACTAGCAGCCTGCATGACAGTTTTGTATTCGGTCATTTCCAATTCGTTCTTGATCGTTCCAAAGCAAGATTCCATAAATGCATTATCGTAGCAATCGCCAGCACGACTCATACTCTGCTCCATCTGTGCCCGCCGTAGTACGCTGCGGTATGCTGTGCCTGCGTATTGACCTCCTCGATCAGTATGGTGAATCAAGCCTGCACACGGTTGGACGGAGCGGATCGACTTTCGCAACGTACCCAAGGTCAAAGCCTCGCTCATATCTTCCCGAAAACTCCAACCCGTTATTCGCCGAGTAAATCGATCCATGAGTACCGAGAGGTAACCAAAACCGATTTCAGCCACTGGGATATAGCTGATGTCGCCCACCCATAAACGGTGTGGTCTGGATGGCTCAGCAAGATCCAAAAGTAGGTTCGGACTATAACCTAAACGATGCCTACTTTCGGTTGTGCGAGGCTTAAACGACTTTGGGGAAATCGCTTTCAAACCTGCATTTCGCATGAGTTTAGAGACTCTTTCCCTGCCACAACAAATTCCTTGGCTGTTCAATTCCGCCACAATACGACGGCTGCCATAGCGACGACGATGCCGGTGGAAAATCGAAGTTACTACAGGTAACAATTCTGCGTCAGACTTTCCTTGTGAAGTCATCTCAAAACGCTTCCAGGTTTGAAACTGAGACCGGCTCAGGGAAAGAAACTTGCACACTTCGCGTTCTGAAGCTATGGATTGCTCAATGATGGATAATGCCGCAGGATAAATGGCTGCTACTCGTGACGGCCGAAAATGATCAAAGGCTAGGTGGCCCGAGGCGATTTCTCGCCCCGGGCTCCCACAGATCCGTACGTGCCCACATTAGAGCATACGGCTCC
>JAGQOY010000254.1 GCA_020427005.1 Planctomycetales bacterium | reverse complement strand
ACTATTCGTCCACAAGATTTTGCAAATCGACTTTTTCATCACCCTGCTAGCCTTTGAGAAAAATGCACGATTTGCGATACAATCTAGTTCCAAGTCTTGCTCAGCAGTCAGTTGTTAAAACATCGGTGTCAGGAACTCGTCGATGGAACTTGACGAAGGATTCGCAATCGCGGCGGCTCCGAACAGCGGTGCAGCTCAGAATGGTCGTGTACTGGCCATCAAGAAAAAGTTTACAAGTCTGCATATTTCTGAGGATGCAACTCTTCTATTTGGTTACTGCCAGGGAAGCGGCAGAACTCCATACTTTTGTTCAGCCGATTTTGGTACACCCGATAAACCTGTCTATCGGTGTAGTTGTCCTAGCCGCCAATTTCCTTGCAAACACTGTGTTGGCCTCCTCTTTGCAAAGGCCTTGAAGCAGAATTTTGTAGTAGCCGCAGTTCCCGAGGACCTAAAATCAAAACGCGACAAGGCAGCGGCGAATTCTGAGAAAAAGAAAGCAGCGTCGACGAAGCCCCGATCCGTGAACAAGAGTGCTTTGGTGAAGAAGATCCAAGCACAACTAAACGGCCTGGATCTGCTTGAAAGGTTATTGAGGGATGTAGTTCGACTGGGTATCGGCAATATGAACGCCAAGACTGCCTTAGAGATGGAAGATCAAGCCAGACAACTTGGAGACCAGTTCTTGCCCGGAGCTCAGGCAGCCCTCCGCAGCTATACACGTCTATTCAAAAACGACTGCGGTGACGATCTCCCTACATCCGGGAGAGAGGCTGTTTTTAGTGAGGCCTTCGATCAGCTTGGTAGATTACATTCACTAATTGGCAAGGGAAGGAGTTATTTGCGAGCCCGGCTGGAAGATCCGGAACTAACTGCTGAGACTGAGACTGCGATCGCTGCCTGGCTAGGACACGCGTGGCAGCTACGAGAACTAGTTGAAGCTGGCTTGGTGGACCGCGATGTGGAGTTGATTCAGCTAAGCTTCCAAACTCAAGATGACCCTGCGCGTCAGGAAATCGTCGATACCGGTGTCTGGATGAACCTCGGCAACGGCAACATCCATTTGACTCAGAATTATCGCCCCTATCGTTCTCTTAAACATGTCAAAAGCGACGATAGCTTTTTTCAAATCGCGATTGTCAAGGAGCTTTGCAGATATCCCGGCAATTGGAATTCACGCATTAGATGGGATGGAATGCTAACGCGCCCGGTTGAACTGGCTGATCTGAAGCAAGTAGCCAAGTATGCAAAACACGACTATTTGCCATTGGTCAAAGAGATCAAGGGGCATATCAAAGCTCCATTGGCTGACAAGCATCCAATCGTTGCGATTCATGTGTCTAGAGCTGGTAAGGTTGGTGATGAATTCGTATTTGAAGATGCTACTGGTGCGCGCTTAGTATTGTCGGATAGAGGTTGGGTTGATGAACCGCGAAGTAGCTATTTGCTTCAATTGATGCCACAGCGAATGTTGCAGGAGCAGGTCTTCGTCGTTCGTTTCCGCAACGATCTTGATGCAAAACGACTGTTTGTAAAACCGTTGGCCATAGTAACAGCAAGCGAAGTTATTAGATTAACCCTTTGATCCATCGCTCAAAGCACAGGATTGCTCGTGAGTATCGCTCTTCTATATCAGGTTTTTGACGAGACTAGACGCATTGCAATTGCCGGCAGCTCCGTGGCCCCGGGAGACTTTCGGTTAAAAAAATTAATTCCTTCCCTGGAACAAGCTGGGACCAATTCCCCTGTCTTCGCCAAACTTACACAGGCCGTTGTAGCGTTGCTTGAGAGCGACGAGAACTCTGCATCGCTCGCGCTCTTGGACCTCGGTACGCTTATAACTTCTATACTTTACACGCAAGGAGAACCTGGAATCGACGGTGACTTTGCGGTCATTGAATCCATCGATCTGGGACTCGGAACGGCACAAACGCCTGCCAAGCTGCTGGGCCCCCTGTTAGAAGCGCTGACGACCAAAGGATCCGGCAGATTGGAGGTCATTCGATCGTCCTATGAGCAGGGATTATTCCATGACCTGCGGCTAGTTCGGCCAGCTCTGTTTGCGCTGGATGATTCGTATGCCGAGATAGCAGAATTTGTAGCCGAGAAGATCCTTCCAATCTATGGCCCGGCGTTATTTCCCGAATTAGAGACTCAGTTTAACCCCAAGGGAAAATCCGGTCAGTCGCGGCGACTCTTGCTCATGCATAAGCTTGATCCCGCACGTACCGGAAAGTACTTGCGAGCCGCACTGGACGAGGGAAACGCGGATACTCGTGTAGCAGCAATTGAGTGCCTGGGTAGTTCAACGGAAGATTTGCCATTCTTGCTTGAACATTCCAAATCAAAAGCAAAAGAAGTTCGTCGAGCAGCGTTGAAGTCGCTCACGCGTATGGACTTGCCAGAAGCGAATGCAACTCTAATTGCACAAATTGTCGATGGAGATCTATCCGACGCTTGCGAAGCTTTGCAAATGTCCAGAAGTCAGGCCGTTGAAGTTGTTTTGCATGAACAAATCAGAGCTCTGTTTCTCAGCTTTCTAGAGATCAAGGTGAACTCAAGAACCCAAACGGATGCCAACAAACTGGTTGAACGACTTGATCAGCTTCTATCATGCCTGACAGGCCGAACAGATTCAGCAACCGTCCTTCTTCACACGGATTTGGTCTCCTCTATTGATAGATTTCGTTTGGTAAAAGGAACTCCGGGCGGGGAGATCATTGTCAATCGATTGGCGGTTAATCTTGCTCAGGGAACTGACAAGATGAAACAATTGTTATGCCAAGAACACCCCAGTTTTGGAGACGACGTATTCGCCCACGTTTTTCAGACTGCCGTCGAGGTTTGGAAGCCTGAAGAATTCTTCAAGGAGTTTAGCCCCTACCTGATCGCATATCACACAAGATCGAGCAAAAAAAAGGACCGGAATGCATATAAGGGAGAGGTAATTACCAATTTGCTTAGTTCGCAGTTGTATGGCCGGGTCGTACACTCCGACAGTCAATCTATGGATGTTACCAGACTATCGAAAAAGTGGCTCGAACTTGCTATCCGCCTGGGGATAGTCGCTATCGTAACTCAACTGGCAACGCTCGACAAAAAAATGGCGAGTCCTGCACTATTGTCATTGTTCACCAAGCTGATGGGTTTAAATCCAGCAACTCGTGAATTTTGGGAAGTGGACGGAGTACTGCATGCGATGATTCAAGTCGAACACCCAGCATTGGTTGATTCAATGCTGACCGTCATCAAAAAACTCGCAGAGGCATCGCCCCATTCGGTCCATTGGATTCTGCGCCATATTGCGTTGTTACCCGCCAAAGAGGCAATCCCGAAACTGGAAGCATTGCTACCATCGCTCCCTGATCATATTGCCAATCAAGTGATCGATTCCGTGTTCATACTAAAGCAATTACCTTAGTCCGGCCGCGCAAGACTTCCCGGTCCAACGTTAAAATTGCATATCAACTCAATTAACTCTACATTGCAGTAAGATCCTATGGCTCGAAAACCTTCCACACCGGACGCAATTCAGTCAGTTCCAAGTCCTGCCGAAGCGGAATTGCGTCCGGCCGCTGAGACTCTTTTTGCCAGCGAGCTCTTGGCATTAATCGAAAATGAAAAATACGACGTCCCTCCCGGATGGAAAATGTCTCCTCGTTCCGTTCACACGTACATCTGCGGTGGCTCGGCCGGTTCCGTCGAGATTACACCCAAGTATGTTGGAAACAGCCGACTTGTGGAGGTAGCGATTGCAACACTTGTCACCGATCGTGCATTGCTTCTCATAGGAGAACCCGGCACTGCCAAAAGTTGGCTTTCCGAACACTTGACGGCTGCAGTCAACGGGGATTCGTCTTTGGTCGTTCAGGGAACTGCGGGCACCACCGAGGAACAGGTTAGGTACACATGGAATTATGCGATGTTGATTGCACAGGGGCCGAGCCATCAAGCATTGATTAAGAGCCCCATCTATCGCGCGATGGAAGGTGGACGAATCGCGCGATTTGAAGAAATCACTCGCTGCGCATCTGAGGTTCAAGATGCAATGATTTCGCTGCTCTCTGAAAAAAGAATTTCCGTACCTGAGTTGGAAGTTGAAATCCCCGCTAGAAAAGGATTCTCTATCATTGCCACTGCCAATACTCGCGATCGCGGAGTCAATGACATGTCAGCCGCTCTGAAACGCAGGTTCAATATTATTGTCTTACCGACACCAAAGACACTTGCGACGGAAGTTGAGATCGTTCGAAAACGTGTTGGAGAACTTGCTTCCAATCTGCAGCTGAAATCTGAATTGCCGCCAGATGAGGCCATCGAAAAGGTCGTCACAATCTTCCGAGAACTTCGAACAGGGCAAACTCTCGACGGGAAAAATAAACTGAAACAACCGAGCGGTGTGCTTTCTACCGCAGAAGCCATTTCAGTCCTGGCAGGTAGCATGGCGCTCGCAGGCAGTTTTGGTAGTGGCCAGGTGACGGATCACGACCTGGCTTCTGGCATTGAAGGAGCCATCATTAAGGATGAAGAAAAAGATAGCGTGACTTGGCAGGAATACCTTACCAATGTGATGAAGAAGCGTGGTGCCGACTGGCGAGGACTCTTTAACGCTTGTTCGGAATAATCCGATGAACTGGACTATTGACGTGTTCGGTGTTCGGCATCTTTCTCCCATGGGAGCGTGGCACTTGCTGCGTTTTCTAGAAGAAAAGCAGCCCGATCTCATTCTTGTCGAAGGCTTGGATGATGCCAAGGATCTGATTCCAGATATTTGCCGACGCGAGACTCGCCCGCCGATTGCCATACTCGCTTACACTAGCGAACTGCCTGTACGCACGATCGTCTATCCGTTTGCTCGCTACAGTCCTGAGTATCAAGCCATTAAATGGGCACACGAACACGCTGTCAGAGTTGAATTCTTCGACCTGCCGTCAACAGTCTTCCTGGGTTTGATTGATCGCGAACAAAAACAGTTTGAAGCTCAACTAGCAAACAGACATTGCGAAACCTCAGAGAATGAAGGTAAGAATAGTGAGCTCGATTTGGTGGAAACACCTGTTAACAGGACCGACAAGCCAACAGAACCGCCCGCGTCCCCGACGACTCAACCCTCGAAACAATTCTTCCCGTCGCATTCTCCTGAGCCACCTCCTTCGCTGTACACGCGAATTGCAGAACAAGCTGGAGAACGAGACTACGAAACGTATTGGGAGCGCAACTTTGAACACAGTGTTGGTTTCGGCATCTACCGACACGCGGCCTTAGGCCTTGGCGAAACCATTCGTGAACTCGAAGCTGAAGCTCCAAAATGGCGAGCCGAGAATTTGATCCGTGAAGCTTATATGCGTAGGCGAATCGAGAATTGCATCCATGAGGGATACGATCCAGCCAAGATAGTTGCAGTTGTAGGAGCATTTCATGCATCAGTATTAAGTAGTCAATATCCGGCCATGTCGGATGAGGAGTTTCAGCGATTGCCACAACGTGATAGCAAGTTAACTCTGATGCCCTATTCTTACTTTAAACTGTCGTCTCAGTCCGGCTATGGAGCAGGGAATCATGCTCCGGCCTATTTTGAATTGCTATGGGATACTCTCGCTGAGGAAAACCAGACTGTTGATTTGTCCAGACGCTACATGACGCATGTCGCGCGTGCAATGCGACAGTCAGGGACTCATCGCTCCACGGCAGAAGTAATCGAGGCCGTTCGATTAGCCGAAACTCTTTCTGCATTTAAGGACGGAACGGCTCCGACGCTAAGCGATCTACGCGATGCCGCTGTGACCCTTCTGGGGCATGGTGAATTGGTTGGTGTTCGCGATTCGCTGGCTAGAGTTGAGGTTGGGACGGAGATTGGCGAATTGCCGAAAGGAGTTAGTCAAACATCGATTCAAGGGGACTTTGATCGAGAACTTCACCGTTTAAAACTACAAAAGTATCGAAAGACCGTCGAAGAAAAAATTGATCTTGATCTCCGTGAGAATCGCCGTGTGAAGTCACGAGAGGCAGCTTTTTTAGATTTGCACCGGTCCAGTTTTTTCCATCGTTTGCGAGTGCTAGAAATTCCCTTCGCAAAAATCGAGATTTCTCGACAGGAGAATGCGACATGGGCTGAGTGTTGGCGACTGCAATGGAGCCCAGAAAGTGAAATTGCACTTGTAGAGGCAGTTTTACTTGGAGAGACTGTCGAAGTAGCTACGGCCTACAAGTTCGACACTTTGCTCTCCCAGAGTGGAAGAATTCAAACGACTGCCGCCCTGGTTGCGGATGCCTGTCAGTGCAATTTGTTGAAGTCAATGGATCAGGCACGTCGAAGATTGCAGGAATTAGCAGTACTTAGTCGCGATTTTGTTGCTTTGGCTTTTGCAGTAGGAGAGCTGAGTGCGACTGTGCGATTTGGAGACGTAAGGCAAAGCGATACATCGTCTTTACAGCCGCTTGTGCAGGAGTTGTTTACGCAAGCATCACTGAATCTCTTTTCTTCGTGTACTTGTGACGACAAAACAGTACCTTCGATGACTCAGGCAATCGACTGTCTGAATCGTGTTGCATTTGAAATGCCCGAATTGGCTGAGGAACATCTATGGCTCTTGGAACTACGCAAGCTGGCTGATGCTGACGATCGCAATCCCATTCTGTCTGGATATGCGTGCGCTGTGCTGTTGGAACGCGGAGAACTTGAAAACGAACAGCTGTCCCAAGAGGTTTCACGACGCCTCTCACCGGGCGTTGCAGCAGATCTAGGTGCGGGATGGTTTGAAGGCTTGGCCAATCGAAATCGCTATTCCTTACTTGCAAGACAATCGTTGTGGGAGCAGCTGGCACAATATGTGGCCGAGTTAGACGAGGAGCAGTTTCGTCGTGCACTGGTCTTCCTGCGACGTGCGTTTGGGAATTTCTCTGTTCGAGAAAAAAGAAACATTGCCGAAAATCTTGGTGAGTTGTGGGGCACAAATGTTGACGCCACTACCAATCTATTAGAACTACCGCTCAACGAGACCGAGAAATCGAAAATGGCAGAACTTGATGAATTTGGTTTTGATGATTTATGAGCACACAGCATCCTACGCCAGAGCAAATCGCACGTTGGCGCCTAATACTAGGCCGAGAGTCTCAAGAGTCCCTCGAATCTTGCAGTGCTAGCTCGTGTAATTTGAGTCCAGAACAGATGGAGATGGATGAGGCTCTCGAAGCGATCTATGGAGCCGATTCCGAGCAGGAGATCTCGAAAGATGAATGGATGCGTAAGGATATCGGTGGACCACATGGAAGCACCAAAGTCCCAACCAAGCCGCGCGTGGCGAAGTGGCTTGATCAAATACGTAACTTTTTCCCCAAAGATGTAGTGGTGTTGATCCAACATGATGCCATTGAACGGAAAGGTATGAAAGAACTACTCTTCGAGCCCGAACTTATGGCTCGTGTCGAGCCATCCGTTGACCTAGCAAGTGCTGTATTGGAGCTCAAGCATTTGGTACCTGAAAAGGCGAAGGCCGCGGCAAGGGATCTAGTGCGTCGCGTAGTTGATGAATTGAGAAGAAAGCTGGAGTCCCGTTTTGCTGCCGCTATTCGTGGTTCATTAGGCCGAAATCAACATTCACCCTTTCGTTCGATGCCAAACCTCGATTGGCCGCGAACGATACGACGAAATCTGAAGAATTACAACCGAGATCTGCAAACGATCATCCCCGAGAATATTTCGTTTTTCATGCGAAAAAGGCGGCAGAATGATTGGAACGTAATCATCGCTATGGACCAGTCCGGTTCGATGCACTCTTCCTTGATTTATGGTGGCGTCATGGGTGCGATTCTGGCCAGCATGCCAGCGGTAGAAACGCACGTAGTTGCGTTTAATCACGAGGAAGTAGTTGATCTAACGGAACTCTGCCAAGATCCTGTGGACTTATTATTTGGAGTGCAACTCGGTGGAGCAGAGGACTATTGGAAAGCAACTTCGTTTTGTGAACGATTCATGCATACTCCGTCCAAAACTTTGTATATCCTTCTCGCGGATCTGCATGACACGAGTCCCAATGAAAGCCGTTTCGTCAAAAAGATGGAGTATCTTTTAGAAAGCGGCATAAAAGCGGTTACCTTGTTAGCGATCAGTGACTCGGGAAAACCTTCGCACAACGAAGTTCTAGCAAACAAATTGGCCAAATTGGGAATGCCTTGTTTTGGCTGTATCCCAGACCGCCTCCCCGATCTACTTGCGGCAGTCTTGAAAGGCGATTCTTTGAGGGATTTCGCCAATGTTGCTACCGAGCCAAGATGACGCTACTTCAGCTGGCTAAACAAGATTTGGGTGCCCTCTTTTCCGGCCAAAACAATATCAGTGTCGCCATCCCCGTCTATGTCAGCAGTACGAATCTGTAGGCCGATTCCAACATCTCCTTGCCGAATTACGTGGCCTCTAAAATTCTGGGCTTTGGTATCCCAGACGTAGTACTTTACGACTGGTGGTTCTGTTCCTCCGGGATCACGGCCATTGTGAGCTCGAACCCGTTTGCCGGTCACCAACTCAGGTATCCCGTCGCCATCGAGATCGGCGAGGTGTAGGCAATGAGCTTGCGAGTAACTGTCGTCGATTAACGATTCTTTGAACTTGACATCTCCTTGCTCGTCGAGGCCTTCATTGTGCCAAAATGAGATTCCGAAGTTATGTGCATTGCTGACAATCACATCGTTTCGCCCGTCAACATCAAAATCGCGTACGATCATC
>JAGQOY010000253.1 GCA_020427005.1 Planctomycetales bacterium | reverse complement strand
AACTGTCAAAAACAAGACAGGACTCAACTTTCGATCGGTACTGGTTGTCCGTAACTCGTCGAATGCTTTGCAACCCAGTCAGTTGGATTACTGTTGGCTAGATGAATTAAGAGATTCTGACGAAACCCAACTCCGATTTCGTTCCAGTAACTTGGAAGAGATGCTGGCAAATTGGTCGAATAGTCCATTAACATCACAGAAGCCCACTGAACAGACAGGCGACAAAACCGTCAACGTTTGGATTGGCGGCGTGTTAGCAGAGGCACTACGGAAGACGCCAATTGCGACCGGACAAGTACGCATGTTTGGTTACATTGATGAGCATCCCGGCCATTTGACTATCACTCCATCACAAGATCAATTCGATAGTCAATGTGTCGTGGTAGCGCAGTTGGTTCCCTCGACTCTGCGGGTTCCGATTCCCGATCCGGTCATTTTGAGTCGACCGATTAATTCGATTGCACCGGAGAACGATCCTGCTGATGATGTTCCTTCGGAACTCACTCCGTTCTAGGTTCTTCGATGATCCAGTCGCTGACGAAGTTTAATTTCTGTTGAGCTCAAGAGTTGCTAAGAAAGAAGTACCGACAGCATGATTGAACTTTTTGACTTCGGCAAGGATTACGGAGATTTCACGGCGGTCCAATCGCTGTCGCTAAAAATTGGTGCTGGCGAGATGTTTGGCTTCATTGGACCCAATGGGGCCGGCAAGAGTACGACCATTCGTTATCTGGCGACTCTGTTAAAAGCCTCTCGCGGGGATGCGACCGTTAATGGCTTTAGTGTAAATCGCGACCCCATGAACGTGCGACGTAGCATTGGCTACATGCCCGATGACTTCGGGGTTTATGATGGGATGAAAGTCTGGGAGTTTTTAGATTTTTTTGCAGTAGCCTACAAAATCGGTCGAAGCCAGCGAAAGCAGGTTATTCTCGACGTTCTCGAATTACTTGACCTATCCCATAAACGTGATGATTTTGTGAATGGGCTTTCCCGTGGTATGAAGCAGCGTTTGTGTTTGGCAAAGACGCTAGTTCACGATCCTCCAGTACTGATTCTCGACGAGCCCACTAGCGGTCTAGACCCTCGGGCTAGAATTGAGGTCAAGGCCTTGCTCAAAGAATTGCGCAAGATGGGAAAAACCATTTTGATCAGTAGCCATATCTTGTCCGAACTCGCTGACTGCTGTACATCGATCGGTATAGTCGAGCGCGGACAGTTGCTGATGAGTGGTCCGATTGACAGCGTTTACCGCCAAATTCGCAGAAATCGCGTCGTAGATATACGGTTTATAGATAAATTGGATGCAGGAGTTTCCATTCTTAGGGCATGCCCGGAACTACGAGGCATCGACATTGATGGAAATCGTGTTGTGGTAGAATTCGAGGCCGACGATCTGGCTTTGTCGGGCATCATGCAACGCCTGGTGACCGAAGGAATCCCCATGCGAAGCTTCAATGACAAAGAGCCAACCTTGGAAGATGTCTTTATGATGGTGACCAAAGGTCTAGTTATGTAACCTCCCACTAACCGTCTCTGCGGTATCATCCTATTTGGATTGGGAATCGAATGTCACGCAGCGCCGGGAATTTCTCTCGCCATTGTCGAGCTTCTTCCATATCGATATCTACACCAAAGACTTGCGGCTGTGGGTCAGCCTCGAAAAGAGGCCGCCCTAAGTAGTCAAAGGCGCAACTTCGCCCATCAAATGTCAGTCCCGGCTCGTTGCCCGTTCGATTTACGCCGAACGTATACGCCAAGTTTTCAATTGCTCGAGCTTGCAACAATCGCACCCAATGTTCGCTCCGCACGGCTGGCCAACAAGCGATCACAATAATGAGCTCCGCTCCGGCTATGGCCGCTGGTCGAAATAACTCTGGAAACCGCAAGTCATAGCAAATAAAGGGAGCGATACTGATTCCTTGCCACTGAAACGTCTTCCATGAATCTCCCCGGCCGTAACTCTCTCTCTCTCCGGCCAGTGAGAACGGTTGCATCTTGCGATATCGGACTAACTCAGCGCCATCTGGGGCAAAGGCAACGGCTAGATTGCTGGCTACGCCTTTGGCATCTAAGGGGCCGACAATACCTGCTAGCACTGCTGAGTCATATTGTTTAGCGAGGTTACGAAGGAATTCTTCGCTACTCGGGTCAGATTCTTGCGAGGTCTTGCGAGCATTCATGCTAAAACCGTGCTCAAACATCTCAGGCAAGACGATTAGTGAGCCGGGGGGGACATCTTCCTCGGCTAACAAATCGACAACCTGGCGACGATTCGCCTCCACTTCTTCCCATTGCATGTCGAGTTGAACACCGATTACCTGCATCATTTCAATTCACTCTTTTGTTTATAAGTTTCATTTGATGACAAATGCGCAAGTCTACTCATGAAAAGAATTCAAAGAATTCTGACTAACTTTCCAAAAGTCACGTGTGAGGTCAAATCAACTGTGAAAGTCCCGCGACAAGTCGCTGCATTCCGGCCACAACTGATTGAGCCTCAAGAGCTCCATAGGATAATCGTAAATAGCATCCGTCTTGAATGCCAAAGGTACTGCCTGGGATCACAGCCACACCAAAGCGTTTGATCAGTTCCTCAACCAATTCCATATCCGGAGTCTGTGTTTCGACTCGCATCAACACATAAAACGCTCCTGCAGGTTTGGGAACATGACAGCGACTGCCTAACGTGCTCAGCATATCCAAAACGGTATCTCGGACTTCTGAAAATGGTTCAATCTGCTGACGGCACCAATCGCGTCCAGCCTGCATGGCACATATGCCAGCAAACTGATTGATAATGGGTGGGCAAACAAGGTTCGTATCTTGGACCTTCTTGATGGCCACCTCCAGTCTTTTCGGTACCAACATGTAACCAACTCTCCAGCCGGCCATCCCATAAGCCTTCGAAAGCGAGTACAAGCTGATAGTATGTTCCACGGCGTTATCTAGAGAGGCTGGAGAGAAAGGTTGCTGTCCATCGTAAACAAAATACTCGTAGGCTTCATCGCTGATGTGAAAAATTCCGTGGTCTTCACACAATCGATTGACCGCAACAATGTCTGCTGCCGGATAGATAGCCCCTGTAGGATTGCTCGGAGATACAGTTACGATTGCCTTCGTGCGTGCCGTGATGGCGGCCTTTAGTCGTCCAAAATCGATTTGGTATTCGTCCGTCGTTGGTACCAGAACACTTCGACAATCGGCCATGGTAATGGCCATTTCATGATTGAAATAACAGGGGCTTAGCAGAATGATCTCGTCACCAGGATCCGCGATTGCATAGACTGCGTTGAGGAATCCCATATTGGATCCAGCAGTGCAGATGATGCGGTGCCTCTCATCAACGCGAATTCTGTTTTCTGCCTCGAGTTTGCTGGCCACTTGTTGAATGAATTCCGGTATCCCATAGAACATCCCGTAGCGATGTACTCGAGGATCGTTCGCAATCGCTTGGATCACAGCACTCTTTATGGCCTCTGGAGGGGCATAGTGAACCACTCCTTGCCCCAGAGAGATTGTTCCAGGGTGATTAGCAATTAGTTGGCCAACGATGGGAATAACAGGCGACTGAATTCTGCTTATACGCTGAGTATCCACTGCGACCTTTTCCTGGTCAGGCCAAATAAAGTAGAGACACGTTGTTAAGTTTGTTCTTCTGAGGCTTCGTCTTTGGCGCTCACCTCTTGGCTGGTGTCGCCTTTCATGACTTCTTGACTGGGTATCGGCGGCAGCGCTGACTTAGTCGCAGCATCAGGACCATCCAATTCATCCAGCTCAGTGTGATCTACGGACTTCCGAAGTATTAAGTAAACAGCTGCTGCGCCAGCCCAAAAGAAACTGAACCAATAACCATCCATACAACGTCGAGAAATAATATTTGCGTACGTTTGAAAGAAGCTGTTTTGGCTGGTAGCGGCCGACCACCGAAAAATGGCTAGGATCAGTTGCTCAGCTAGTTCAATTCCTAGAGTAAAAACCTGGGCACCCACCCACCCGCTAATCGATAGGGCTAGCACTATCACAAGTGTGAAGTTGAATCGCGGAAAGAAATAGGCTTCACTTCGACTAACACCTTCAAATGTGTCGGCTTTGGTCTCAGCACCAATGCAACAAACAGCCAGTGGAAAGCAAAGTATCGAGTTGATCAGAATTCGTGCCACTGAAAACAGTAGGGGTACGAACAAAATCAGCAACAAAACACCTGCGACTGAAAGCCCAAAACTTCCAAGTCTTGCGATGAATCCTAAAACAAACACCGGCAGAAGGACTGCAAAAAGGGCAATCAGATAAAAACCCGGAAGCCAAAGAATGCTCCATAGGCGTCTTGCCACTAAACTGATTGATTCTCCCCATGGGGCAACGGTTTGTTGACCTAAAAACACCAGGCTTCGGCGTGCCAGTATACCACCGAAAAATCCTAGTCCAGCAACAATCCAAACGAGACAAAAGCTGACATAAGCTAACTCGTTCAAGCCCCATGTTTCAGGTGACAGTTGCTGAAATCGATTCGGCAAAGTGGACAAGACAATAGCCAGACTCTCTCGGCGAAATTCTTGTCCTTCGGGTTGAGTCGGAATGAGAATTGCTGGATGAAAGAGATTTTGTGCAATGACAAATCCAGATTCTATCAACCAAACTCCGACCATAGCAAATACGACGTTCGTCATCGTAAAGGCAGATTGAACCGCACGAGTTAGCGGCGGCAACCACCAAGCGGACCGTCCCCAATCAATCTCGGTCAGCGGGACTCGACGATCTTCAAACGGAACTTCTTCCATGTAGCTGCCTCAATTTCTTGTTTCGTTCGAGCGCAATTTCAAGGTTAAGCATCGTGCCAACCTGGAGGCAATGGAGTTCCCACCGAAGGGGCGTTGCCATTCTCGTTATCTTCTTCCAAAACTTCGCAACTTAACGTATGTTCCTCGTTCAGCCAACGCCCCAGATCAATCAAACGACAACGCTGGCTGCAAAAAGGCAAAAACTGCTGACTTTCCTCACTCAGAACTAACATGTCGCAGGTAGGGCAACGAGGGCGAAAAGGATCGTGCGGTCTCATAGTAAGTGTTGTTTTAAGATGTAGGTTGCGTGCACCAGCACGTTTCACAATTTGGAAACCTGCTTCCGGTTGACCTTGGCTTTCAATTTGCGTCGATCAAATTCCATCGCGAAGCCTGATTTGGGAGGGTTCAGCTCTAGGTAGCAAACACAAGTAGACGGCTGCTCCGACTAACATGGCAATTGTAAATCCCGCCAATATGTCCGTCGGGTAATGGGCTCCGCTTTCCAATCGTTGGATCGAAGCTAGACTGGCAAATACGGCAAACAGCCATCCTCCGCGCGGAAAAACATATGTTAGTCCCAGCATTAACCCCCAGGCCGTGGCTGCATGGCCAGAAGGAAAACTGCGCTGGCGGGCATCCCAGAAACTCTCTGCTATGAGCCCTGAATCTGGGCTGGATTCCTTAGCGGATACTTCCTGGCCCCAAGTGCTTGATTTTCCCGAGCTGCTAGATTCATTCAGGAGGCTAGATTCATTCGCGGCACTATCCGGACTATCGATTACGCGTAAATGAGATGCATACGGACGCATCCTAACAAATCCACTTTTCAACAGGTTTGCCGTCACGCCGCTGACAACGGTAATCAAAATCGCGATTTTCAGACTCGGACGCTTTTCCGGGGCGAGCAGCCAAACGCTACCTAGAATGGCCGCCGCTCCAAGCCCATGTGCAAAAACTTCACTCAACTCCACCGCTTTTCTTAAATCTCCGGGCAGTCCATGGACTCGAAAAAACTCCGATAGAGGTTGGTCCCATGGTGCACAAATTCCGCCAACAATACCTGCTAAGAGTGCTAGGCCTAAGAGCAGAAAACCACCTTGGGGAGGACAAATCGTTCGCATAAAGTCGTTTTTCAGATTTGATGTCTAAAAAATTTGGACAGTGCAACTTTTGCTCAACCAATGCCCGAAGAAAAACGTTAAAACCCCCGCTTCGCTTTAGTATGTCATAATTCACCATTCTGCGTAATGCGGTTTTTCGGATTCAAGGCACGAGCCAAATAAACTAATCTATTGTTGAGAAGTAGGTAGTTGACCAGCCAATAAGCACAACAATAACTGGGTACCCTTACCGCAATACAACAATGGCCCTTCAACTGGTGTTTGGGGAACCGACGCTAGCACTAGCAAATTCCAATCCATTCCATTGGTTCATTAGAGAATAGAGTAACGTTTGTGGGATCGATAATCGAAAGTGTGAAAACGGTCAATTCGGCCGCTCGGACAATATTGATGGCAGCCATTTTGGCCATCATTGGGGGTGGTTCGTGGTTTGGTTACCAAGAGTACACTAAGCGAGATCGCCTGCTGCGAGATCAACAACTTCAACTTGAGGAAGCAGCCAATAAGCTCGTTTCTCTCGAAGGGGAGTTGCAGCTAAAGACGACGGAAGTGAACAACCTGACAGCCGAGGTTGCCGCCAAACAACTAGAAATTGAAAAGCTGGATCTCGCCCTTAGGTTGCTCAAAACCGATCAGCGATTGGCGCAGTTAAATGTATTGTCCATCAACCGTGATGAAACAGGACGCGCAGTATCAAGTCAGCTGGAGTTTATGGAACTCTCTCCCAACGGAGAACCGATCTCAGAGCCCAAGCAATTCGAATTGCCAGGCGACCTTGTTTACATTGATAACTGGATCGTCAAATTCGATGATAGCTATGTCGAAAAGGGGGACATAGAACGCGGTACTTCGCTTTGCCTGTTCCGCAGGATTTTCTCAGAAGAACAGACTCCCAACGACGGCTTCTCCCTTGACGAAGTGGGGCTTCGTCCCCAAGCCTATGCCCAAGGGGGCGCGATGGGCGAATTGGAGTCCCAATTATGGGCCGAGTTTTGGGAGTTTGCCAATAATCCGCAGCATGCCAGTACGCTGGGGATCCGTGCCGCGCATGGTGAGGCAGTCTCTATCAAAGTCCGAGAAGGAAAATCCTATGCGATTTCACTTCGAGCCTCCGACGGATTGTCCATTCGCACTCTGACTAATGAGAACTGAAACAAGCATTTGTTAGGATGTCTCAATGAGAGAAATTATGAGGGTTAGCCCAAAAATGCCTCGCAGAATGTCGTTTCCTGTGACTATCAAATTTCTTTTTCAACTGATCGGATCTGTGATGCTGGTGTTAATTTGCCAGCGGTTCACTGAGGCTCAGGTGCTTTCACTTGATCTGGATGCAGAAATCGATCGCCAAGTGATCGTGGATAAGGAGCCTGGGCAGTATCTTGGTCATCCAACGACTTGTTTGCTTGAAGACGGAAGTACCATGCTGTGCGTATATCCTAAGGGGCACGGAAAGGGCGGGATCCTTTTCAAACGGAGTATCGATGGTGGGCGTACATGGAGTCCCCGTCTGCCGACTCCGACCAGTTGGGAGACATCGAAAGAAGTGCCCACCCTGCATCGCGTCGTTGGGCCTGATGGTAAGCGTCGCATTATTATGTGGTCGGGATTGTATCCCGCGCGAATTTCCGTAAGCCCAGACGATGGACGTTCTTGGAGTGAACTTGCGCCGGCCGGAGATTGGGGAGGTATTGTCGTCATGGGATTTGTGACGGCGGTGGGTGCGGCCGACGGCACGTACTTGGCCATGTTTCACGACGACGGACGATTCTTTCAACAGCCGCCAAAAAATGAGGGTGTATTCACGCTATACAAAACATTTTCTGTTGATGGTGGCTTGACCTGGTCCTTTCCTGAAAGCGTCTTTGCCTCGCCCCAGCTTCATTTGTGTGAGCCCGGCTGCATCCGCTCTCCAGATGGGAAAATGTTAGCCGTCCTGCTACGTGAAAACTCGCGTCGCCAGAATTCACACATTATCTTTTCTCAGGATGAGGGGCTCACTTGGACTGAGCCACGTCCCCTACCGCTAAGTCTAACTGGAGATCGACACACAGGAGTTTACGCTCCTGATGGACGACTTTTCATCAGTTTTCGTTGCCGTTCACCAGAGGCCAAGGTCAAAGAACGTGAGTATGAAGGTGATTGGGTAGCTTGGATAGGTCGTTGGGAAGACTTAATTTCCGAGACGATCCCAGAAGATGCCGGACAGTACTTTGTGCGATTGAAAGACAACAAACTATCTTATGACACAGCGTATCCAGGCGTCGAAAAACTGCCTGATGGAACGCTTGTCGCTACCACCTACGGACACTGGACCGCAGGTGAAGAACCCTACATTCTCAGCGTTCGCTTGAAGCTCTCAGAACTTGATCAGCTGGCAGCTCTTAAAAAGTAGTTTGCATGGTGAGCAAATGCAGCAAGAAATCCCATTATCAGAGAACTGAATCCCGCAGGCTCGTCCTGCGGTTATTTCGGCTTCTGACTACCCCGCATTGTTGAATATAAAGAATCCCGCAGGCTTGTACTGCGGATCGTTTGGATTTCGACTGCCTTCCTCACGCAGCCACGCCATTGGAACGCGGACAAAGAGATCGCTTGCAGGTCCACTCCTTCGAATCCCATGCTGACGAAAAATACTTGGCTGCGACCAGTTTGATTTGATACACTAGGTCTCCGTGAGGGACCACTACAACCGCGAGGAACAACGGCATCCACCGAAGTCCTTGAGGAATCCGGTTTTTACATCACTCATCAACCGCTCGGACTGCGGTGATGCCCAATCGTTCCTCGCGTGAAATTGCGCAGGCTCGTCCTGCGTTTATTTCGGCTTCACACTACCCCGTATTGTTGTAGATCGAG
>JAGQOY010000252.1 GCA_020427005.1 Planctomycetales bacterium | reverse complement strand
TCTGTTTGCAGAGAGATTTCCGTCTCTCGAACGCAACCTTCAAGGTTGCACCCGCCGGTGCGAAAAATCGGTCCCGAACTCTCTGACTCTCTCTTTTCGAGGGCCTCCAGAGTTAACACAGAGTTCTCGCTCGGAGTCCGGGTGAGAACGGTTGCGAAATCGCCATTTTCCAAAATGCTCGTGGCTTTCGAGCACTTGACGAGGGGCTAAAAGCTCATCTTGATAAAACTTTGATACTCCGTGTCTCGCTTTTGATGCGCGCTTAATATCGACATTGCGATACTTCTTAACAGTCACTCGTACTGAAGGAGTTCGCAATGTTGACGCTTACCATGTTCTTAGTCGCGACCTGTGGGTTCGCACTTCTCTGGGCACTGATCAAGTGGATCGAACGATCTCGAGGTGCCCTATGAATGCCATCGTTGTATTGGTGGTTGTTTTTTCGTTCGCCTATCTGACCTACGCGATGTTGCGCCCAGAAAAGTTCTAGGAGATGTGTGATTGTGATGAATACTTGGTTTCTACCCATTTTGATAATTAGCGCGGCGATCGCAATTGCCTGGCCTCTGTCCAGGTATATGCAAATAGTGTTCGATGATCGGAGCCAATCGCCAATCATGCGGCGCTGGCATCAATGGCTGGGCTGGGGGCTAGGCGAGAACGATGCAACGACGACTTGGGCAAGCTATTGCCGAAGCATGCTCGCATTCAACTTCGGAATGTTTGCGATCGTTTTCGGAGTACTTGCGTTTCAGGATTATTTGCCTCTCAATCCCGACAAGAAAGTTGGCTTAGAACCGACCCTGGCATTCAACACCGCGATTTCGTTTGTAACCAATACGAACCTGCAGCACTACTCGGGCGAAGCCGCGCTGAGCTACTTCTCACAGCTATCGCTCATGTGGTTGCAATTCGTTTCTGCAGCGACTGGATTAGCGGTGCTCGTAGCTGTAGCTCGTGTCATGGCAGGTGCTAAGTCCATGGGAGACTTCTATCGTGACGTGGCTTCAGCGTCATTTCTTGTCCTTCTCCCTCTCTCAATTATGGTCGCAATCTGCCTGTCGATCGGCGGCGTACCAATGACGTTATCGGGAGCTGTCGAGGCAACGACGCTAGAAGGTGCGACGCAGACGCTCGCACGTGGTCCTGTGGCTGCGTTCGTGGCGATCAAGCAGTTGGGCACCAACGGCGGCGGTTTTTACGGCCCCAACAGCACTCACCCGCTGGAGAACCCAACCTACTGGACAAACATCATCAGCAACTTTTGCATCATCGTCATTCCGATGGCGTGCGTTTGGCTGTTTGGACGCATGACTGGACGCATTCACCACGCTCATGCAGTCTTTGGAGTCATGCTAGTCCTATTCGTCGGTTTCATCGGATATGCAGGCATCTGCGAACAACAGTCGACAAGGGCTTTAGATGGCTTGCCGATCACCTCCGCAAGCAGTCTTGAAGGCAAAGAGCTGCGATTTGGGGCAATTGCTGGCCCATTGTGGGCAGTGTCAACGACCTCTACATCGAATGGCTCAGTCAACGCGATGCATGACAGCCTTAATCCTCTCACCAGCATTGCGCCGTTGACGGGTATGTGGCTCAACGTTGAGTTTGGCGGCGTCGGTGTGGGCATGTTGAACATGTTTATGTTCATCGTTGTGTCGGTCTTTCTCGCTGGCATGATGGTGGGACGCACCCCCGAGTATCTCGCCAGAAAGATCGAAGCCTTTGAGATCAAGCTGGCATTGCTGACGATCCTCTCACACCCACTGTTCATTCTGGGAGGTACGGCCCTGTTTGCTGCCACGGCGTGGGGCAAGGACACGATTAGCAACCCAGGCAGCCACGGACTAACTCAGATCGTCTACGAGTTTACTTCTGCTGCTGCGAACAATGGATCGGGGTTTGAAGGGCTTGGCGATAACACACCTGCATGGAACATCGCGACTGGGTTGGTGATGTTGTTTGCTCGATTCATTCCGATCATCGCCCCGCTGGCAATTGCAGGATCGCTTAGTAGCAAACGAGCGACTCCAGAAGGAGCAGGAACCTTTCGTACCGACTCGTGGATGTTCGGTGTCATTCTTCTAGGCACAGTGCTCATCGTCGGAGCACTTCTGTTTCTGCCATTGGCAGTGCTTGGGCCAATCGCTGAACAATTGCGACCTTCCTAACAACCGTTCAAACAAAGCTATCGGAGTTAAAGATATGTCTACAGTTTCCATGGAACCAAGTTCCGGTCCTCACAGCCCACCATCACATCGCCCTAAGCCGGAGTTGTTTAGCCTGAACATGCTCGGACCATCGATCGTTCGATCTTTCGAGATGCTTAACCCCGTCCGCATGGCCAAGAACCCTGTGATGTTTATCACCGAGGTAGGTGCCGCTCTGACGACACTCATCACGGCACAAGCTATCGCATCCGGTAGCGAAGCAACTAGTTACTTTCTCGGACTCACTGTCATTCTTTGGTTCACTGTCCTGTTCGCGAATTTTGCGGAGTCGGTGGCTGAGGCTCGCGGTCGAGCACAAGCAGCCAGCTTGCGTGCGGCTCGCAAGGATGTGACGGCGAATAAAGTGGCAGAAATTGCTGGACGCGTCATTGATGAAGTTCCAGCGTCAACACTAAAGGTTGGGGACTTTGTACTCGTACGTCCAGGTGAAACCATCCCAGCCGACGGCGAGGTTGTGCAAGGGATCGCGCTCGTCGACGAAAGTGCGGTCACCGGTGAGAGTGCTCCCGTGATTCGAGAAAACGGCGGTGACCGCAGTGCTGTAACTGGCGGGACACGAGTCGTCTCGGATCACATCTTCGTGAAGGTTACCGCGAAGCCCGGCGAGAGCTTCTTGGATCGCATGATCGCGATGGTCGAAGGAGCGAATCGCAGTAAGACACCCAACGAGATCGCACTCACGATCCTATTGGCGGGCTTCACGATGGTCTTCTTACTGGTTTGCGTGACGCTCTATCCGATTGCGACCTACTTTGATGTCACAATCGATGTGCCTACCTTGGTTGCGCTCCTTGTATGCCTGATTCCCACCACAATCGGTGCATTGCTTGCGGCGATTGGGATCGCTGGGATTGCAAGACTGAGTCAAGCCAACGTGATGGCAATGTCTGGTCGAGCAGTTGAAGCAGCCGGTGATGTTGACGTTTTGCTTCTCGACAAAACGGGAACAATCACGCTCGGTAATCGACAAGCTGCGGAGTTCATTCCAGCGCCGGGTATTGATGAAAAGCGACTGGCAACGGTGGCCCAGCTTGCATCGCTTGCTGACGAAACGGCTGAAGGACGCAGTATCGTTGTTCTCGCCAAGAACAAATACGGGCTACGTGGTCAATCGCTTGAAGAACTAGCAGCACAGGTCGTTCCGTTCAGTGCACGAACTCGGATGAGTGGTCTCGATCTCGAAGGTCGAGTGATTCGCAAAGGAGCGGTCGATGCGATTGCGTCTCATCTAATTGCGCTCGGTAAAGAGTTGCCACGCGAGGTGAAGTCGGAAGCCGAACGTATCGCCAAAGCTGGTGGTACACCTCTCGTGGTCGCAGAAAATGATCAAGCCTTAGGTGTCATATATTTGAAGGACATTGTGAAAGGTGGAATCAAAGAGCGATTCATCGAGCTTCGTCGTATGGGAATCAAAACCGTGATGATCACAGGCGACAACCCGCTTACTGCCGCGGCCATCGCTGCCGAAGCGGGCGTTGATGACTATCTAGCTGAAGCGACACCCGAAGCAAAGTTGGAACTGATTCGCCGTTATCAAAGCGAAAGCCACATGGTAGCGATGACGGGTGACGGAACAAACGATGCACCTGCATTAGCTCAAGCCGACGTGGCCGTAGCCATGAACACCGGAACGCAGGCGGCGAAAGAAGCTGGCAACATGGTCGACTTGGATTCCAATCCAACGAAGTTGATCGACATTGTCTCCACTGGTAAGCAGATGTTGATGACTCGTGGTGCACTGACGACATTCAGTATCGCAAACGATGTCGCAAAGTACTTTGCGATCATCCCGGCTGTGTTCATGAGTGCCATGCCACACTTGGCACCTCTTAATATCATGGGGCTGGCTACGCCTCGAAGTGCAATTTTGGCAGCAGTCATCTTCAATGCGGTGATCATACCGCTCTTGATTCCGATTGCGATTAAGGGTGTGAAGTATCGACCGGTAGGTGCGGATGCGCTGCTCGCAAACAACCTGCTTGTCTATGGGCTGGGCGGATTGATCGTTCCCTTTATAGGCATCAAAGCGATCGACCTAGCGCTCGTTGCTGTTGGTTTGGGTTAGAGATTTTGAGAATTGAGGAAAAAATCATGCTGAATGAATTCATACGCTCGTTTCGTCTAATGGGACTGAGCATTGCTGTCTGCGTCGTTGCTTATACCGCTCTCATACTTGCAACGGCATCGGTCGTTGCGCCTGAGAAGCGGCTCGGAAGTCTCCTATACGGTTCTGACGGACAGGTGATCGGTTCACGGTTGGTCGCTCAGCCCTTCACTCGGCCGGAGTATCTATGGCCCAGGCCATCGGCGGTCGATTACAATGCTTCTGGTGCGGGTGGCAGTAACTTGTCGCCCACCAATCCCAAGATTCGCGAGCGGGCGGACGCAATACTCGCAAACTACAAGTTGAAAGACGGTGCTACGTTACCTGCTGATTTGGCGACTGCCTCTGGCTCGGGACTTGACCCGCATATCAGCCTTGCGGCCGCACTGATTCAAGCAGATCGGATAGCCATGAGTCGACAAGTCGAAGTTTCCACCATACAAGAACTCCTGCAAAGGCAAGCAGCATCGAGGTCTGTTCCAACCACTGATTCAGAGGGCTTAGTGAATGTGCTCGAGTTCAATTTGCTTTTGGACTCGCAGCTCAAGTCGGTTGAATCGCTATGAGCGACCAGGAGCGACCGACACCGGAGCAGATGCTGGCTCGGATTCGATCAGAATCGACTGACGCCGAGTCGACATCATCAGATGGCAAGCTGCGATTGTTCTTCGGCTACGCGGCCGGCGTTGGCAAGACCTACGCCATGCTTCAAGCCGCTCAAGCGATGAAGCGCGAAGGTCGCGACGTAGTTATCGGCTATGTCGAGCCACACGCACGCCCCGAAACCCAAGTGTTGACGGAGGGGCTGGAGGCTTTGCCGCGATTGGAAGTCTCTTATCGCGGTTCTGTTTTGAATGAGTTCGACTTGGATGCGACACTGGCTCGGAGGCCTGAATTTGTGTTGGTCGACGAACTGGCCCACACGAATGCACCTGGCTGCCGTCACGCGAAGCGTTGGCAAGATGTCGAGGAATTGCTCGCTGCTGGCATCAACGTTCTATCGACACTAAACGTTCAGCATGTCGAATCGCTGAATGATATCGTCGCAGAGATCAGTGGCGTCCAGGTTCGCGAGACTGTGCCCGACTCCATCTTGGAGCGAGCCGATGAAGTAACGCTGATCGATGTTTCTCCTGACGATCTCTTAGAACGGTTACGGCAGGGAAAGATCTACGTTCCACAGCAAGCGGCATTTGCACTCGAGAAGTTCTTTCGCAAGAACAACTTGGTAGCGCTTCGTGAAATGGCGCTGCGACACGCAGCCGATCGTGTGCACGATGATGTTGAAATTGCAAGGCTGGGAAGTGCGTCTAATCGCCCCTGGCCTACAAACGAGAGACTGTTGGTGTGTGTTGGACCAAGTCCGACGTCTGCGAAGGTGGTTCGCGCTGCGAAGCGACTTGCCGATAGGATCAATGCCCCGTGGATAGCGCTACACATTGAATCGGCATCTGCTGTCCAGTGGAGTGACGCAGATCGTCAGCAACTCCATCGCAATCTAAAGCTGGCAGAGAGCCTGGGCGGTGAAATCGTTCAAGCTTCGGGAGATGACGTCAGCCAAGAATTGCTCGCCTACGCGTACAGCCGCAATGTGACGAAGATCGTCGTTGGAAAGACTGGAGACCAGACCAACCGATGGTGGCGACGCCCAAACTCACTTGTGGACCGATTGCTTCGAGACAGCGGCAATATGGATGTGGTTGTCGTTCGGGGAGTCGATGAAGCGCATTCTGAATCCATGCATTGGAATACACGCTCCTCCAGCCTACCTCCCCTGAGATGGCTGGAAGCAGTTATTTACACAGTAGCCGCAACACTCATCACGCTGCTAATGAATCGAGCTGGTTTTTCAGAAGCAAATCTAATCATGATCTTCCTTCTTGCCGTCGTGGCGGTGGCAGCGCGGTGTGGAAGTTTGCCATCGATCGCTGCTTCGGTAGCTTCGGTAGTGATATTTGACGTGCTTTTTGTGCCTCCGTACTATCGCATCACTGTGTATGACAGCCAGTATGTGGTCACGTTTGCCGTAATGCTTATCGTCGGTTTACTCGCGAGCACCCTCACCTCGCGAGTTCGTTATCAAGCGGATGCGGCTCGCAGGAACGAGCGCAGAGCAGAAGCGCTGTATCGCCTCAGTCGTCGGCTAGCCAACACGGCGAAGACGGCGGATTTGTTGCGAGAGACGGAGCAAATCATGTCGGAAGTGTTCGATGCATATGCTGTGATTTACCTCCCAAACGATGAGCGGAAGGTGCGACCGATTCTGGGACACGTCGCAAGCTTTGCCGCAAGCGCCAAGGAGTTCGCGACGGCTCAGTGGGTGCTGGATCATAACGAACCTGCCGGAGCCGGAACAAATACGTTGCCTAGTTCCGAGGCAATCTACATTCCGCTGTCGACCCCCGACAATGTCGCGGGCGTGATGGCTATTCAGCCAGCCAAGCCTAACACTCAGCTCTCGATCGATGCGCGACAATTGCTTGAGACTTATGCGACACAAATTGCGTTCGCAATCGAACGCAATAACTTATCCGATCGATCGAAGCGCGCTGAGTTGGAATCTGAAACGGAAAAGCTGCGGAGCTCGCTGCTCAGCGCCGTTTCTCATGATCTTCGAACGCCCCTGGCAGCGATTGCTGGAGCTGCGAGCAGTCTCGATGTGAGCATCAATAAAGAATCGTTTGACCCAGCGAGTCACGATCTGCTTGAGACGATTGTCGATGAGTCACAGCGATTAACGAGATTAGTCGAAAACCTATTGCACATGACTCGCTTGTCCAGCGGTAAAGTGCAGATCAATCGTCAATGGCAGCCCGTGGAAGAATTGATTGGGTCGGCGCTTCACAGACTCGATCATGTACTCGCAGGTCGTGAGGTCAGAGTTCAGATCGACGGAGATCTACCGATGGTACATGGTGACGACATTCTGCTTGAAACGATACTCGTAAATCTATTCGACAATGCATTGAAGTACTCGCCGGCCGATTCGACGATCGAGGTTCTTAGTGAGCCGGTGAGCGGTGGCATTGCGATTCAAGTAGCGGACCGTGGTTGCGGCATTCTTCCCGGTGATGAAGAGAAGATCTTTGAGAAGTTTCATCGAGGCTCGGGTCCGAACACAGACCGACGAGGCACAGGACTGGGCCTTGCGATCTGTGATGCAATTGTTCGGGCCCACAAAGGAACGATCACGGCAAGAAGCCGTCCTGGTGGCGGTACAATAGTGCGCTTTACTATACCCAACGAATCCAAACCGCCGCGTATCGCGACAGAGATAGATGAATAACGATATGGCTAACCCGAGTGCACCACTAATCGCCATCATCGAAGACGAAGCTCCGATTCAGAAGTTTCTGCACGCGTCGCTTCAGGTTGAGGGATTTCGCATCATCCAAGCCACTACGGCAAAAGAAGGCGTGCGATTGATTACGCAGCAACATCCCGCGATTGTGTTGTTGGATCTGGGACTGCCCGACGCCGACGGCATCAGTGTCATTTCGTCAGTTCGTGGCTGGTCATCGCTGCCAATCATCGTACTGTCTGCTCGCGGCGAAGAGAAAAGCAAGATCGAAGCCTTGGATGCTGGTGCGGATGACTATCTGACGAAGCCGTTTGGCGTCGGCGAATTGCTTGCCCGAATTCGGAGTGCCTTGCGTCGAGCAGCTCGTCCGCCAGTAGACGGCGAAGATCACACCTTCCGCTTTGGGAACGTTCACGGCGACCTCGCGGCACGGCAGGTGTTTGTTGACGAGAACGAAGTCAAGTTGACGAAGCTGGAGTTCGACCTCCTCGCGTTGCTGGTTCGCAATCGCGATCGCGTGTTGACGCACCAATACTTATTGAAGGAAGTCTGGGGGCCTGGTTCAGCGAACGAGCCGCACTACGTTCGTGTCTTCATGGCCAACCTGCGAAAGAAGCTGGAAAAGAATCCCAGTCGTCCACAGTACCTTCTCACCGAACAAGGGATCGGTTATCGACTGCGAAGTAGCTGAAGAGTTGTGCTAGAGGAGTTCTCATTTGCTCCTTACGTTGCGATTATGCCCCCGCACTCCTGCAGATAATAAAAGTGTGAATAGCTATGATAGCACTTGGCTCCGACTCAAACGGCCCGTTGCACCAAAGGGGCAAGTCAAGCTATCGCCGGAAACGATGAAGGCAAATTTCAAAGAAACAGGCAGCGAGTGACCAAACGTGTCACAGCATGTGGTTAGATTGACTCCCATCATTTCCTTTTCATTCCAAATTCATGGGAGCACAACAATGCAGTTCAAAGAAAAGACAACAACCCATCAGGTCGCTGTTCTCCAACAGGTCTGGAAGCGACTCAAAGACGCTGAGGTGCAGACAATACATCAAATCATGGATGCCACCGGACTACAGTTCGACGCTGCTTGCGAAATCCTGTACGACTACGCGGAGCTCCCAGACTTCATCCAGCTGCTTCAAGACAGAGGATGTCTCGATGATGTGCCTTTCGACGCTTCAGAAATGG
>JAGQOY010000251.1 GCA_020427005.1 Planctomycetales bacterium | reverse complement strand
AGACCAAGTGAGCGACTGAAAAACGGGAGAATCTTTGTGCGACTTTGCACACTTCGAGTTTGGCGAAACAGAGCATGGCCAAGTATTCACTACGCGCAAATTCCAAATTGGAAACTAGGCCTATAAAGAACACATGATAGCACGAATTGCTTGTACCATAGAAGTCTCCACGTACCACGGGGCTTGGGGGCACTCAAACTCGAACTGTGGGAATCGGGTGTCTGCCAGTTTTTTCTCTGCGTTGATGACTGAATTTTGGCGGATGAGGGCCGTAATTCTCCCTACTTATTACAGAGACCCTTAATAATCATCCTATTGGAAAGCAAGAAAATGGCCCCAAGGTACGCGAGAACTCGCAAATTATCTGCTGAAACACTTGAGTCCCGCCGATTGTTAGCAGCCGATACCAGCCACAATTTTCTCCATCCCGTGGATGTCAATGACGACAGTGTGGTTTCCCCTATGGATGCCTTATTAGTGATCAACACCCTGAATTCGACGGTCAGAGGTCAGGAAGTACCCAACGGGTCGCGTCCGTTTTTTCATGACGTTAATGATGATTCGCTGATTACGCCCATCGATGCGCTCATGATTGTTAATAGGCTGAATTCTAGAAGTAATGCAGGAGAATTGATTTCCGCCCCTGAGACTCATGTCGAGGCAAGGGTCAGTTCCACGGATTCTAATGTTTCAGCGCGAATCGAATATGAACAATCAAGCCTGGAAGTTGAGTTATCGCTCAAAGTGAGAAATGCACCTGCCAACGGAACATTTGAGGTCACGCTAAATGATATTGCCTTGGGCGAACTGACTACGGACTCTAGAGGTCGCGGACAGATCGTATTGAGCCAAGGCGATGACAATCTTGGACACCTGGCATTGCCTGATAACTTGTTGCCGCTAACGAGTTCCACCGAGTTAGTCATTGGCGATATTCTTCGTGGTCAACTTTCTAGGTTTTCCTCTGAAACACTTGGCTCACATCATGATGACAACTCTAGCAATGATGATAGTTCCAACAATTCGTCGAATTCGAACTCAACCAGCAGACACCTTGTAGCTGTATTTCCAGCATCTGGGGGCATGACAGGCAAGGTAGAATTCGAGAGCGAAACTGAGGGCTCAAAGCTCGAGCAAAAACTGAAGATTGAGATTGAAGGCGCCTCACCTGGTTCGGTATTTTTGGTAAGGGTAGGCGAGTTCACGCTAGGTGAAGTAACGGTAGGTGCCAAGGGCAAAGCGAAGGCAATTTGGACTAATACACCCTCTGACGACGAACTTTTGTTTCCCGCTGAATTGAGCATCAATACTGACACGGTTATCGCAATTGGAGATCAAACTGCGAGTTTTAAGTAGTTGGTCAGAAGGTAATCCCGGCCGAGCCGCAATGCCATAGGTTGGCGTTACCTCGGCAAAGACCTTGCTCAACTTTTCGAGCACGAAAAGTTTGACACCGAGGGGCAGGACCATTTGGTTGAGCAACGGCATTCATGCCCCGACTCAAATAATTAAACTTGGAATGGTGTTACAGATCGCATTTCACTTGCTTTCCGAATCAAATTCATTTAGCAGCCAAGCCAAAACTGCTTTTTGGTCATCAAGAGTTGCGCGCCGAATCTGTGCCAAAAGATGCACGCGGTTAGGTTTGGGAAGTGAGGTATTCTGCAGGTCTTCGTTACAATTTGTGCATACAGCGCGTAGATTTCCGGGGGTACAACCGGTTAGATCGCAATACGTTAACCCAAGTACTAGCTTTGCCGATTGCGAAGCCGGTGTTGAAGATCGACAAGTTGTGCTCTAAGTTCGACGAGGCTCATGTCAGCCAACGTCGGACTAACTGGATCACCAAGCAACTCCTGTAGTATGCGAACTTGACCAACTAACTCGCCCCTCTCCAGCCCTAAACGCTCACCTTTCTCCAGGCCCAAACGCTCGCCTTCTTCACGTCCTTCTTCACGGCCCTCCTGGCGAGCTGCTTCGAGTTTGCCTTGCTCGTCGCGAAGGAATTTCAACCGGGATTCGTAGTATTCCAGGTCTGATGGACTCTTTGATATCATTTCCAATACTCCCAAGGCTTCCCGATAAGCGGGATCCTCCAAAAGATCAGCTAACGCGTTTGGATCGGTTTCCGATGCTCGCGTAAACAAATACAACCATTTTTCCTCGGACGACAACTCCCCTATATTATCGCTTGATGGACGGAACTTCGGTAGTTCAAATATGTGGAATTCAAAAGCGTCCGTGAGCACCAAATCTGCATTCTG
This sequence comes from Planctomycetales bacterium, assembly GCA_020427005.1. Classification (GTDB taxonomy): domain Bacteria; phylum Planctomycetota; class Planctomycetia; order Pirellulales; family Pirellulaceae; genus Aureliella. The sequence goes on along the minus strand of JAGQOY010000251.1, from coordinate 6,665 downwards.
ATCACACAACAACCGGAAACTGTGGTGCCAGCGGCTCGTTTCCGATGCCTGTTCGAACATCAAACGATCCTCCAAGCATATGCTTATTGCCGGACGAAGTTCCCCATAGCTGTCTCCCTCATGCAGTTGGCGTACGTAGTTCTTGCAGTTGTAGAAAAGCAGCCGATTCGGGAACGACAGCGGCAGACGGGTCTGCATTTCGATATTGAACAAGCGACCAATACTATCCTTAGCCAATATGTCCAATACGATCACTTTGTCTTCGGAGCGATCCTTGCCTACTAACGGATTGAGGATCTTCACCTCGACTATGGGAACCGCCGGACGAAGCATCGAATTCAAAAAGTGGATCGTTACCGCTGGGTGATCTGGGCTACCCAGCATAAGCTTGGTAGCAAAGTCCACTCGCGGATCAATTCTAAGCGTCATCGGGAATACACACTCCAAAGATTCTGAATCTCCGAAGTGTACCAGCCAAGCAACCGTCGCCTCTACTCCCAGTTGGACCGAAGCTTGTTCTTGGGGCGACAATGTTTTGGTAAAACCTGTCGACGGCAGCGTGTCAACGCCGAAAATGGCATCCAGTCACTGCAGCTTATCAACCTCGCGGTACCCATTACAGCTCGTGTTCTGGTGGTCGTTTTGATTCGGGATACGCGTGCGCGGGTAACACCAGAAATTTCTCAGTCTGCCGCGATCGCTTTGATGCCTATCACAGATGCAGCAACACGTTATTTAAGCCTGACCCCTTTGATTTTTCTTGATTTTTTTAAGCCTGACCCCTTTGATTTTTTAATAACATACAAGTAGTTTCAAAATGGTTTAACAATGCAATTCCACCACAGTGTACCATATATGGTCACTAGGCCAAAAACGAGGATCTGTTTCCAACTCTTGGAATCCAAAATTGAAAATACAAGAGAACTAGCCCCGATGGGAACGATCAATGAATAATAAATCGGCAGTTCCCACGACGCGTAGCTATTGCAATAGATGATCCATAGCCATGGCATAAGCGGTCTAGATGCATGAACGAGTGTGCTGATTGCTATGGAGACGGCGGGAATTGCTAAAGTGTTTAATATGCGACATTCGTACCAGCTTTGAAATTGCCATTCTCTCTGCGAATGTGCAATTCCAACAACAAAAATCATAACTATCGCACCAGCAATTTGGATAACCGGGTTGTTCGAAAAGTAATGGTGCAAGTACGGCAGCAAGAACAGCAAACAAACGTAGAATGCGGTTGAGTTTCCTTGCGAGGACTCAGTCCACCGTTCATAGACAGTCTCCAGTAGGAAACCGGAGACAAGAGCTGCTATGAAGAATCTCGTGATATCGAACCATTGATTGCCGTAGAAACCGGGCATTAGTCTGGTAGGATCTAGCGAAAGAAACCTGTCAAGGAGCGGTGAGAAAACGAAAAGCCAACCCGCAAAGCCGGTCTGGAATGCGAATAAATGGGAAAGTTGCTTGAACTTGAATGAACCGATAAACAATCTGTTTCCTCTTTGGGTGATCACTGGCGGATACCCAGACTGAGTGGGCTAAACATTAACATCGCAAGTGATCATCCTAATTCCGCAGATCCATGGAGCTGGGAACAACCCTTTGGGAGGCCTTGTCGGTTTTGTTACTTTTCCTTCGAATTTCTGGAGACTCGGCGGATTCCAGGAGAAGTGCGTGAATGATTTGTACGATGAGTATCTGCACTTGCAGTCTTTATAGCTAAATGCCTAGATAGCTACATACATCTCTATCCACTGATTTATTTTGATCTGGCTTGCCCCAGCCTCATTTGTGATCTGTGAGTGGGATAGTATGTTCACCTTTACAGTTGGTGGACGCTGCTTGGGATTCGGCTGAAAGTTTCCCAAGCGTCGAAATGTGGTGGATATTTGGCGACCGAGTCGTTCCATTCATTCCCTTTATATTTACCGGGAACTAAGTATTTAGGGAACAACATGTAACTTGCGTCACCTATTGGGAACTCTTGAACCATTCGCGAGCAATGTATGTTCTCGGCGTTATTAGTTGGGTTTTTGTATCTAACTTCAATATTATTGGCGGCTGGTTAAGCGACCGGCCATGTCGTAGGTTACCGTGTCGCCGTTTTGATCTGCCTTGCGCATCACGCGACCCGCATTGTCATTGACGAAAGTCACGATGCCATAAGTACTCGAGCCAGGCGTACCGCCGGTGTGATCGGGAAATTGCTCGGTGAGCTTATTACCAGCATCATCGTAGGTGTAGCTGGAAGCTTGGCTTTGGGCGTCGGTCAGTCAATCCAATTGTCCCTTGGCCAAGTAAGTGAATGAAGTGTGCCACTCAAGCGATCTTGCTGCGATTTCTGACGACCACGGGGATCATACGTATAGGTCGTGTTATGGGATTTGCCGTCGGTGGCAGTCAGCCGATTGCCAGCCTTATCATAACCGCTATTCGACGTATCACCTGAGGTGTCGGTGGTAAGTCCCGCACGTCAAGAGCGTCGTAGATGAAGTCTTGCCCCACGTTATTGGGGTCACGAACCGAAAGTTGATTGCCTGCCGTCTCGAAAGTAAAGGCGATTGTTTTATTGAGTTGATCGATAGATTGCAGGGAACGACCAGCTGGTGGGATTCCCACGGCACGTTGCAACCCGAACAAACTTGCTTCCAGGAAAACGCTTCTGAAAGCAGGCTCCGTGCCGTATGCGCATATCTTGGTCGGGAGGATCGTTGATCCTCCGGAGTGTTAAGCGAGCTTAGCCGAAGAAGGTTTTGGAAAACTATCTGGGCTGAATTGCGGACGCTGCTTACTTAGCGCAATACGTGTGATGGGGGTATCAAGAGAACAGTCCGGATGTGTTGTCGAATTTCTTCGTCTATCTCTTTTGCCATTAAGAGTCGGAGTTTTCTTTGTACTTCGACATCCAGCATCGAACTAAGCAAACCAACAGCTCGTCCTCTCACCAGCGTCTCGCCATCTTCAGCCATCCAAAGTAACCATGGCCTTGGATCCTCGATGTCCAGCTCGCTTAGCCTGCTTAGCAATTCCAATCGTTGCGTTTCCGATCCATTTGCCAATTCCGAGGCAACCACTAGATCTTCATCCGACATGCCTCGCTCACTCAAGACAAAGGCAGCCATCTGCGGTACTCGATGTTGTTTACTTCCTAGCAGGCGAACAACCTCATCGGTATTTAGCAGCTGGATTTGTTCGAGCGTTAACAAAGTTCCCTGTGGTCGGGTAAGCGGCGAAATATCCGCAGCCCCCATCATCCTGGATGACACAGCGATCGTAGCCATCTCAACGCTTGGTGAACGAGCGGTGAGGTCCGTTTGATTTTCCACTGAAGGCTGGTGAAATGTCGAGTCAAGATCCGACAACCGCATTTCGGCTGAGTGGATATTCTCCAACGGTACCGGGGTTCCTTCCCTAATGGTCTGTGGGCTGGCAGTTATTTCTGTGTCATTAGAGTTCACGTTTTCGGAACCACGGATTGAGTCACTGGCTAACTCCTGAGGCAGAGTTTGAACCGTGTACTGCACTTCGATTTTCTGGGGCTCTGCAATCACTGTGGGACTCAATGGCGGAGGTGGTTCGATAATTCGCGCCATTTGCAGCGACGAAGATGCTTGTGCGATTCTCTGAATGACTTTCTCACATAGTAGCTTTGTGTCATTCAAATCATCTGGCTCGTAGTCCATGCATGTTGCGTACAAGCGAGAGGCCAAACTACCGATCAGCATCATATTCTCATGAGGCAAGTCACTGGGCAACTGAAATAATTTTTCGGCCAAATCGTGATACCGATTCGTGACTACAGGATCCTCCGCTTCTTCCCATCGCTGAAGCAATCCGTCGAGAGCTTTGTAAGAGGCCTTGGCGACTTCGCGGTCCGGGTGCTGCAGCCCAGCCACCACGGATAAGCCAAATTCGTCGTTCAGCTTCACGAGGCCCTCTAATGCCAATAGGGCATCGCTTCGAGAGGGAGCAACAGCAAGTTGTTGCTGAAGTGTCTCGGACAGATGTTGCCTCATCAGCAACCAAAAGCATATCCCCACGGCAATTCCTAGACCGCTCCAGATAGGCCAGCCACCAGGTACTCGCCAACGTCCCTCGGCACCACTAGGCATGCGAAACCGAATGTCTAGCTGCCGACTTTGGGCATTGTGCACTTCCATGGCAACGCATGATCCGAAGCTGGTAAACTGCTAGCAAAAGACGCTGAGGGGAACTACTGATTGCCAGAGCGAAAAATAAGCCGCGCTGACTCAAGAAATACTATCTTTTCTTCTTTTCGCAGAATCACGCATTTGCCTCAAGGTCAATGCCTCGAACGTCATGAAACTCGCGAACATAGGCGTTCAGAGTTTACGACAGATATCCGCAACCGCTAGCTTCAATCGAGACATGAAAAAATAGGCAAGGAGTACGACCGCTTCTACTTGCCCTCAGACATCGGATTGCCATTGCCGAAAATGATAATAAAGGAATGCCGTTGTACTTGAATCAGGGGGCGGTGTTTCACTCGGGCAGTAAAGTTGAACCCAACGCGAGTTGTCATGCGTTCCTATTCCAGACTATTGCTGTCCTTAGCATGCAACACTTTGATAGTTATCACATTTGCCTTGTCGTTGGCTAAGGCGGCACCGCCCATGTCGCTCGAAGGCATATCGGATCGGGAAACGTTGGTGTATGCAACCCGACAAATCCCTATCAGTCGGCTCCATCCTCAGGTTGCGTCGAAGGTAATGGACGTATGTGAAAAGCCGAGCTTTTTCCGTCGCATGCCAGTCCAGGAAATACAGTGTGATCCAGACATGCTCAATTTCTTGGTGCGTCGCCCCGAGGTTTTGGTAAACATCTGGGATGTAATGGGTGTTACCAAAGTTCAAGCCAAACGAACCAATCCGTATTCATTTCTAGCCGATGATGGAGTTGGTACGATCTGTAAATGTGATCTGATCTACGGATCGGAGAACGTACACATCTATCATGGAAGCGGAGAATACTCGGGCAATCTGACTCTGCGTAAGATAACCGGCAGCTGCATATGCGTATTGGTTACGAGACCAATTGATAGCGATGGAGTCTCCAGCTCAAGAATCCAGGGAACGATGGATGTCTTTTTAAAGCTCGACAATTTTGGGGCTGACCTTATCACGCGTACGCTTGGTCCTTTGGTTGGCAAAACGGCGGACTATAATTTCATTGAAACCGCCAATTTCATAAGCCAATTGGCAGGCGTGTGCGAGAGGAATCCGGCGGCAGCCCAAGGCTTGGCTTCTCGCTTAAACAAAATTGAACCGGATATTCGTCATGAATTTGCAAGGTTGGCGACTTCAATAAGCGCACAACATGCAATTCCAGTGGAGTTTGACTCATCCCAAGATCAACCACCAATTCAATCCGGCCTCCCTATGTCCGCTACCGGGATGCAGGAGTCACTTGAAGATAGTCCTCGCGCTGTAGCCAAAGATTTTTCCTATTACGCAGAACCTGAATCCCGTGATAGCCATGGCGCTGGGCATGCGGATTCTGACAATGCAATTCAATTAACTTTGTCTGCGCCAATTACTTCTGATGCTGATATTGATACGGCCGATTCCGTCCCTTTTTCGGTACGTCCGACAAAGCAGCATATTTTTCTTCGAAGATAGCGTTGCCCCTCATTTTTTACGGCAATATGCGGCCATTTTTATCGTTGTGGCAGCATGAGATTGGTTAGTTTTTCAGGTATGCCAGGCATTGCCCCAACTTGGGTGCAAACGTAGGCGGCCAGCTCCGATGCCAGTTCATGGCACGATTCGAGCGGCTTTCGCGCCCAAAAAGAAATCGCCAAAGCCGCAGTAAACGCGTCTCCTGCTCCTACCGTATCGGCTATTTCTATTTGTTTTGCAGGCTTACGAGAAACTTTCTCTGGAGTTACAACTAGACTTCCCCTCGAGCCGAGAGTGAGTACGCCTAGCGCAAGTTCGTATTCTTCTACTAGTTGTTGCATTTGGGATTCCTCAGTTCCCGTAATCCCAATCAGACCTGCCAAAATGGGCAATTCTTGATCATTCAGTTTCAGGACATTGCATGCACATAGCGAATTCTTAAGAACTGTTGGTGTATAGAATTCCTGGCGAAGGTTCACATCAAAGATCCTCAGTGTCTCGCGAGAAGTTGCGTCTAAGAGTTGGGCAATTGTGTTGCGAGAGACCTGGCATCGTTGTGCTAGAGACCCAAAACAGACTATGTCTGCCCCGCTAACTGCAAGCCGTGATGCAGGCGTAAGGGCAACCTCGTCCCAAGCTACACCTTCATGGATTACAAACGATGGAGAACCTTGCCTGTCCAAGGCAACGCTCACCGTGCCCGTAGGCAAAGATTGGTGGATCTGTATTAGGTCGACATTTAGACCTAAGGATTGGAGTTGTGCAATTGCTCTCGAGCCTAGTTCATCTGATCCCACCGCAGAAAGAATATGACTATCAGCCCCCAATGCATGGGCATGGTAGCTGAAATTAGCGGGAGCCCCACCCAGTTTCTTTCCTTCGGGAAGCAAGTCCCATAACAATTCGCCTACACCAATGACTTTGGGCATTCGACTTTTCCTGATTCAAGGAGTTTTTACTTCAAGCTAGCAGGCTGCTGAAAAAGTAACCCGAAGCGTCAGCGAGGGAATGTGCCCG
>JAGQOY010000250.1 GCA_020427005.1 Planctomycetales bacterium | reverse complement strand
AAAAGTCCAGTGCCCTATCCGTCAATGTTCGCCCCGAAAATGCAAGCAAAACAAAGATTTGTGTTGTATAACGAGCCCCAGCGGGGAGGTAAGTTATTGAGCTTCCGCATTGTTGAACCTGTGGTAACAACTTAACTGGGATAACAACTTACCTTCCCAAGTTGGGAAGGTCGCGAGCAACGCGAGCGGGTAGGGTTCTTCTCCTGTTTAAGGAAACCAAAGTCGTAATCGCTGGCAATGCATAGCCCAGCGTGCTATAGCCTGAGGTCGCTTGTCTTCAAATGAATGTGGGCTTGAGCTTAGCCACTCGAGCCACTGGCAAGCAGCCAACAACGTTGAGGATTGATCAAGTACATATACCCGCGCTGGTTCGACGGGTACATGGCTTGTTTCTTGATAGACGCTAAGACCAGCGTGCCAACGTGCTGGATCACATGGCTCAAGCGAACCCAGTAATCTGGCTACATCGGTAGATGGTTCATCGAATCGCGACGCTCCAAAGTCGATTAGTCCTGCCAGTCTTTCCTGCTGAAATAGAACATGTCCACTCCAAATGTCTCGAAGTACCAAATGCTGAGGAACCGTCTGTTTTGCGAGGTCACCGAGTTGCCGTTGGAACTGCCCGCCGAGCAGTCGTACGGCGTGAAGTGTTTGCTCTGCTAAGTCGACTTCTAAGGCGTTGTTAAACTTACTTCTCATTAGCTCTATGTATTCACGATTCCGCGTTGCCGCGGTCCAGGTTTCAAGTTTCTTAATCCGATCCTGTATTGCCAGAGACGGACCATGTTCAGCGAGAGGAAAATGTTGATTCCAAACTGAATGCAGCCGCCCAAGAGCGTGCATGGCGGCCGTCAATTTCTCGGTACTAGGCTGGTGCACATAGCTTGCCGTCCCTTCCATCCAACCTATCAGCTCCCATATCGCACCATCGGCAAACACCAAACTTTCATTGCCAAACGCAGTAAAGACACGTGGCACGAAGGATAAACCACCATCCTCTCTGGCTACTTTCATTGCGTGGTGAATCAATCGCAGCCGATTCGCCAACTCTTGTCTTCGATCATTTTCGACCGGCCAGGCTTTCAGCGCTGCCACTCCTTCCGCTGTGTTGCACTTCCAAACCGTCGAACGCGAAAATCCACCAACGACTGGCTCAAGGGGCGTCACACGATAAAGTCGCAGCCATGAATCATCGAGGAAGGCTGCACTGGGAACGATGTTCATTGAATGGTCATCACGCGCCAAGGATGTACGGTTTTTAGTTGCAAATTGCGGAATCACCATAGAAAAGCACTCCCTTGCGAAGGGTGGTGCATCGTTTTCCAAGCTTTATGGATGGTCGTCCAAGCAAGAGTAAGGTCACAATCGTGAAAAACTCAGTTCCGCTTTCATCCTATATAATATCTTCATTCGGCAGTTTGGGCGGATCGCCTATGAGGAGAAGGGAATGTCGGAATGTTATTGATTGGCAGTATGAATTGGGCCACGACTCGACTAAAGGGAAATTTTTTATGTCCGCATTGCGGGAAGAACTCTAATTTTCGTTTGCGAGTCTCGCGTCCGTTTCTGACGTTGTATTTTATTCCCGTAATCCCCATCGGCGGGCTGACCGAATTCGTTGAGTGCCGAGGGTGTAAAAACTCGTTTGAACCTATCGTACTCAGCAGCCTGATGATGCCTACAGGCTCGAATACCTTGGTGACAGAAACTGGCGATGGAGTTGAGGCAAGCTTTGAGGAAGATCTACTCAAAGCCATCGCGCTGATCATGGTCGAAGACGGTCAGGTTACAGAAGACGAGATTCGGTTGGCGCGTCGCCTGTACGAAAACATTGTTGAAGAGCCGTTATCGCGAGAGTTGCTTGGAAAGACTTGCTCTGCCGTACGAGCGCAGCAACTGCGCACTCTGAGTTTCTTATCTACTGCAGCCAAAAGGCGTAACCACGAAGAAAAGCAACTATTGATTCAAGCTATGTTTGGAATCTCCAGCGCAGATGGTGGAATTACTGCGGGTCGAATGGCCTCTCTAATACAATGCCAACAGATACTTGGAATACACGAGGATGAGTTTAAGAGAGCCATTGAGTCAACTGAACAGTGGCTCGTATAGAGCGACACGGTTTGTTAGTTTGCACTGGCACCGTTTTATGCGGGGTCGAGTAGTAAAATGAAGTACAACTCTTCTTTGACTCCCTTTAGGCCGCTCGACTCTCCCGCGGGTGGTGACTTACCGTCGATTTACCGTGCTCACCAAGGCCCAATTGTTTGGTGATGTACTCGGCTGCTCTGCGGCTGGCACCTGGTTGAGCAAATTGCTGGCTCAAGGCGAGAAGTTCTTGGCTTTGTCGCTTTCGTTGGTCCTCGTCGTTCATGAGCCGATCTAGGGCAGCGATAGATTTTTCAATCGTTGTATGACGACTGCTTCCAACTGCCAGGAACTCCGGCATGACAGTTCGATCTGCCATCAAGTTTGGTAGCGTGAGGCTTTTTATGTTCGTAAGGAATCTGGCGATGGAGTACAACGAACGACTGACATGGTAGACCACAACTGTAGGAGTTCCTCGAGCCATGACCTCTAGACTCACAGAACCCGATTTCATCAGAGCACAATCGGCGATTTCAATTACTTCACTGGTACAGTCCACGAAAAATTGGATGTTAAGGCGACGATCTTGCTCTGTCAGCTGGTTCCGACACCACAAACAATGTTGATCCCTCAAGCAAGCGACTAAGAATCTGGATTTCGGATTCCGGGCTGCTAGCTCACGAATTGCAGCTAACTGCATAGGCCAAATATTGCTTACTTCACGATTTCTTGATCCGGGCAGCACGGCTACTTGGATACCATCAAAGTTGGTCCATTTTGCTAAGAACCTGGGATCCAGCTTTTGCTCGTGCACTTCATCAAAGAACGGATGACCAACGTACTCAACAGCTACGTCGTGCGCGGCATACCAGGCAGGTTCAAAAGGCAGACTACAAATAACGTGGTCCACGTATTTGCGAATCTTGCGAATTCGCCATGCACCCCAGGCCCACATTTGTGGCGGCAGGTAATAGAAAACGGGAATATCGAGTTTTTTTGCACGTTTGGCAATGTGCCAATTGAAACCGGGAAAATCGACTAAGACGACTGCATCTGGTCGGTCTCGATGGAATATCTCTGACGCTTGATCGGCTACCGCGAAAAAGTCGCGTAACTTCGGGACTACTTCGGCAAAGCCAACTACCGCCAGCTGAGTCAAATCAAAATCCATTTGGCAGCCGGATGCCAACATGTGCGTACCACCGAACCCTCGAAATCGCATAGGAGGTGCTAGTGAGCGAATTTGCTCAATTAGTTTCGATGCATGCAGATCGCCAGATGGTTCACCCACCGAAAAGAAAATCTGTTTGCTAGTCACCGCGAGGCCCCAGAGAGTTTCGGAACGATTACCCTTCCAGTACCAACCTACGGAAACAATGTCCAGGTCAGTGAGGCAGGCATTTTTCGCTGGGACACTACTTTTAGGGTGTTCGACAGCGCAGAATTCGTCAAAAGTTCTGATTTTGCCCAGCTTCTACTAAGCTATCAGCCGTATTAGTGATGTTGGCGTAACTCATCTCACTAGATCAACAAGGCCTTCCATCACGTTGGCTCCAAGCAAACACAGAAGATGGCTAAATTGCGGTCAAATAGTTGCTCTAATGGCAAAAAGAAGCCAAGATGATGATGTGGATAAGCAGCCGACGACAAGCTGCAGCCAGACGGATTAGATAAGCCCTAGCCATCGATCCAGGAGCAGATTCAGGCAGGATTCTGCAATTGGAGTACGAAAAAAACCATGAACTCCCGTTCAAATACAACTTGGAATCGCCTTCTGATTAAGAGTTGGCAAATTGGACAGATCCGAATTCACTTTTCGTTGCTGTTGATCGTTGCGGTTTTTTCATTGGGCATACTGATCCTGGCATCAACGCAACCTGGCATGATGGAACTGCGTACCGCTGCCCTAACATTACCCGTAGTTTGGCTAGGGAGTTTGATTGTGCGCACTGCCGCACAACAACTTTGCTTAGGAGTTCATGCACAAGATTGTGAAACCCTGCTGGGCCCTTGTGGCAATTTGTCGACTGATTACGAGTTTTTGCCCTGGTCGTCAAACGTTCGATATACGTTGGTAGGGCAAGGAGCATCAGCCGCTTTAGCAGGTGTTGGATTGCTGATTAGCGCCGTATTGGCGCCCGAGGAAAATTCGTCGCTTGCGACCATCTTGGATTTCCAAGCCGGGTTTGAAAGCCGTGCTTGGGCAACGCAGATCATGTGGATGAATGCCTTCTTTTTTGTACTTCATTTGTTTCCGGCAGTACCTTTTGACACTCGGGCGCTATGTTATGGCCTTTTGGTAAGGCTACCTCAAGCCAACATTCAGGTGACTCCCTATCGAACACTATCAGCCCTACAATCGCACCTGGCTGCGGTACTAATGGGCGCTGGTGTGGTACTGGCCAGTTTGGGTGTCGGTGTTGGACTCGATTTTGCCGGATGGTATGCCAGCTTCGCCGCCGCGTTCTATCTGTTTGTCGGAAGCCGCTGGGAAGATTCCCGTGCTAAGGAATTGGAATCTCATTACCAAATCCAATCCTGGCAATCGGATGTGGTCCATTCGACCGTGGCCGCTCCCGCAGCCCGGTCGCAAGCCAACCAATTGGTTGAGCGCGCCGAAGCCGCTGCCGAGGAGATGCTCGGTACTGGTAACTACGTGGAACGCATGGACGAATTCCTGGACGTTGATGAAATTCTCCGCAAGCTGCATCGTGAAGGCAAGGCGGCGCTATCAGCAGCCGAAAATGCCGTACTAATAGATGCCAGTCGGCGAATGAAAGCCAGGCAAAGGAAGAAAACTAACTGACTGAGCAACTTCACTGTAGAGTTGCGAATCTCGCCCGTTGGAGCCAAGATCTCCTTGAAGACACACGCCTGAAGCTAGGCTAAAGAGTCGCTCAGCCATTATTGACTGGATTTCAATATCGGGCTACTTGGTTTGAGAAGACTATTTGCGGCCAGAAGTTGATAATCGAAACGGCTGTCGAGTGGCGGCGTATGTTGAACGGGTTCAATGACTTTGCCATCCTCTTATCGTGCTACCTTGCGGGCCCTTTGCGTTTGCCAGCAAGTGTGCCCTGGTATTTCGCCCAGATTTCCTCTAACCTTATCGCGAAAATATCGCCAGAAAAACCGGCTCACGCATTTCCTGAGGTGCGTGTATCATGCACACTTCACCCAATTTCGAATCGCCTATTGGGAACTAAAATGCCAGCTCAATATGTAGTTGAAACTGTGGGCAAGAACCGCAAGCTGCAACGTGAATTCGTTCAGTTAGCCTGGGATTTATATCGCAATGATCCCAATTGGGTGCCTCCGCTCTTAATGAACATTCGTGAATTGGTGAATTTCTCGAAGCACCCTTTTTACGATCGCAACGAATGTGAAAACTTTCTTGTTCGCCGCAATGGACAGATTGCTGGCAGACTAACCGCGTTGGTCAACCGAGGACACATTGAGCGCTTCAATGAACAAAGAGGCTTTTTTGGCTTTTTTGAGTGCCTTGACGATCCGGAAGCAGCTAGGCTTCTATTCGAGGCTGCAGGGAACTACTTAAAGAGCCGCGGGATGACGGATGTCCGCGGACCAGCTAACCCGAGCTTGAATTATGAGGTTGGACTTCTTGTTCGTGGATTTGACTCGCCCCCTACATTCATGATGACCTACAATCCACCATACTATGAAAAGCTCATCACCGATTGTGGGTTCGAAAAAGTTCAAGACATGTTTGCTTACGAGGGGCACGTCTCTATGTTGGCTACGCTGGACCCCAAGCTGGCATTCGTGATTAACGAACTGAAGCGACGGTTTAACGTCGTAGTGCGTCCCATTAACCCAAAGAAGTTCAGTGAAGAAGTCAACCTGTTCTTAGAAATTTACAATCGTTCACTAGTAAACACTTGGGGGTTCGTTCCGCTTAGCTCTGCTGAGGTGGCCCACCAGGCCAAGGGATTGAAGCACTTATTGCATCCAGAACTGACCACGATTATTGAAGTTGATGGCAAACCGATCGGAGCAGGACTGGGATTGTTGGACTACAATCCTGTGATCAAACAGATCAATGGTCGATTGTTTCCGTTTGGTTTTGTAAGACTGTTAACCTGCAAAGGTAGATTAAAACGCTGCCGATTAATGAGTACGAACATCATTCCAGAGTTTCAAAAATGGGGTTTTGGGCTGTTAGCGCTCGAACGCATGCTGGAAGATATCCTTCGGTTGGGGATCGAATACGGAGAGTTCTCGTGGGTTTTGGAATCCAACCACCTCTCACGGGCCTCTCTGGAACGCGGAGGATTAGTCTCGAACAAGACGTACAGGATGTATGACAGAAGTTTGAGCGATCTGGGATAGGGTCAGTTGTACCCTACCAATAGCCAGTCTTTTTTAGTCGAATTGAACGATTTTCAACGGTTGAGAGAGCCCAAAAGCTCTCGTCCCCGCACTTCAGGCAATTTGGAATCGTATACTCAAGGGACATTCCTGTTGCCGTCAGCGGTTAATTGTCCTATACATCTTGTTGGGTCCTAGCGTAAGGTGCTGGATCACATGGGCGGGATGCGACTACATCTCGCCAGTTTACGAAACGTTATAATTTATCCACGTTGGGTCCTTCATGCGACCTAGCTCACTAGGCACTCATCTCGTAGTTTCGAAAGTTGTCAATATGCAGAATTCTACGTTATACGCTCGTGTGCTCACCTCGATACTGGTCTTGGTCTCATTGAATTCTCCTGCCTCGGTGTTGGCGCGTGAGAATCCTCCAGTCCAGCAGATGACGCAGCAAAGGGAGCTTGATCGAACGATCATTAGGGTAGTTGCCAAGATCATGCGCGATCAACACTTATCCAAACATCGCTTGGATGACGAGATCTCACACCGTGCGTTTGATCAATTCCTGCGTGCCCTGGACCCACTGAAACTTTACTTTTTGCAAAACGACATAGTAGAGCTGCGGCGCAGCCGAGATGCCATCGACGATTTTGCCATAAACGGAAATATGGATTTTGCCATTTCTACTTTTAAGATGTTTCTCAATCGCGTTGATCAACGTGTCGCAATGGCTCATGAATTGATTGATATGGATCATGACTTCTCTATTGATGAGCAGATCCCAATTGAACCAGACGTCATTCAATATCCTGGTAATGACGGAGAAGCTCGCGACCGAATGCGCAAGCAAATCAAGTACATGTTACTCGGACTGGAAAGTGACAAAATTCGAGCTGAAAAACGTAAAGCCGATGGAAAAGAACAATCAACGGCTTCACGAGTTTTGACACCCGACGCAAACGAAGATCCTAGAGAAGTGCTGCACCGTCGTTATCGAACGGTTCTAAAACGCTGGCATCAAATGGATGCCGACGAACTGTTGGAGATCTACGTATCGGCTTTGACAACCAGCTTTGATCCACATACTTCCTACATGTCTCCAGATACGCTTGAAAACTTTCGAATTGTAATGAGCCTCAATCTAGATGGTATTGGAGCACAACTAACCAGCGAGGATGGTTACACCAAGATTACAAGCATCGTGCCAGGAGGTGCAGCGGACAAAGATGGCCGTTTGCACGTTGGTGATCGCATTACCTCAGTCGGGGAAGGCAACGATGGCGGCATGCAAGATGTTGTTGACATGAAACTGGACGATGTGGTTCAGAAAATTCGTGGCACTGCAGGTACGCTGGTTCGGCTGGGGGTGATTCCGGTTGGTGGAGGTGAAAGCCAGATCATCGATATCGTGCGAGCTAAAATCTCGTTGGATGATAGTGCCGCGCGGGGTCAAGTCGTAGAAAATGGAAAGAAAGCTGATGGTAGTCCATTCCGTGTAGGCTACATTGATCTTCCAAGTTTTTATCTGGATATGGAAGCTGCAAGAGGTCAATCGGATGACTTCCGAAGCACAACTCGCGATGTGCGCAACATTTTGGCCGACTTTAGGCAGGCAGGCATCGATGCGGTTGTTCTAGATTTGTCCCGCAATGGTGGTGGTTCTTTGACCGAAGCAATCAACCTGACGGGGCTCTTCATCGATTATGGACCTGTTGTCCAAGTCAAAGATCCGTCTGGTCAAGTAACTGTATACGACGATGAGGAAACTGGTGTTGCCTGGAATGGTCCGCTGGTAGTGATGACGAGCAAGGAAAGCGCGTCGGCCAGCGAAATTCTTGCGGGTGCTATTCAAGACTATCACCGCGGTGTGATAGTCGGCGATCCAACAACTCATGGTAAAGGTACGGTCCAGAGCCTTGTCGACTTAGGTCAAGTCATGTTCGGTGGCGCCGGAGACATGGGGGCGCTTAAGATCACCATTCAACAGTTCTACCTTCCTGGCGGTAAGAGCACGCAGAGACAGGGCGTGATGTCGGATATAGTCTTGCCGGCGATCACTGCCAGTTTCGACAACTCGGAAGCCGATCTCGATTATGCACTCCCAAATGACCAAGTTGCGGCAGCCCGTTTCAAAAAGTACAAGATGGTTGATGCTTCGCTCCTAGATAACTTGCGAACACAAAGTTCTCAACGCGTGAGAACATCCGATGGCTTTGACCGGCTACTGAAGCGCATCGAGTTATTCCGAACACAAAAGGAAGAAGACTATGTTTCTTTGAAACGAGATGAATTTCTTCGCCGCCGTCAAGAAATGGATGCTCAGCAAGAAGAAGAGGAACAGATCCTGGAGTCTCAACTTCCTAAAAAGGAAGTATTCAAGTTGGACTACTACAGTCAAGAAATCTTGAATATTACTCGAGACTATGCGGAGGCGGTCAAAAACCAGGACCTAGCGCAAGCAAGTTAGTCTACCCGCAAGAGTATCCATTGCTGGTGCCAGGTCCCGGAACACTTTGGTGGACTTTGGCAGAGGTGACTCGCACTAGCAGGGTGATGAAAAAGTCGATTTGCA
>JAGQOY010000249.1 GCA_020427005.1 Planctomycetales bacterium | reverse complement strand
CATTTCGACGATGCCCTCGAGGTCCACCGGTCTCTCACCAGGTAGCCCACACAAGAAATAAAGCTTGACGGATTCGTAGTTGTTTTTGAATGCCGTTCGACAACCCTCGTACAAGTCTTCGTTTTTGATCTTTTTACGAATTTGTTCGCGCATATCATCGCGAGCAACTTCTGGAGCCAGAGTCAAACCACTGCGCCGACCGTTGCCTACCAAATCGGCCAGCGTTCGCAACTGATCATTGACGCGTAAACTGGGCACAGAGATATTGACACCCATGGGGTTGAATGTCGCCTTCAGTCGCGTGATCAATTCTTCAAAATGCGGATAATCGCTACTAGACAGAGACAAGACGCTGATTTCATTGAATCCTGTGTTGCGATAACTTTCTAGCGCACCAGAGATGATAGTATCAACGCTTCGGACACGTAGCGGGCGTTTGATTACCGTGCTTTGGCAGAATCTACACTGCCACGGACAACCGCGCATGATTTCAATGGCGATGCGATCATGTACGCACTCTACGTAGGGAACTACAGGCGAAGTAGGTAACGGTATACCTTCTAGGTCACGAATGACACTCGGCTCGATCGTCGCCGGCACGTCACCACGGATACGGTGCAAAGCGACGATGCGATCATCCTGGTACTCAGGTTGATAAAACCGCGGTACGTAAGCATAGGGCAATCGCCGGGACAATTCCGCCAAGGCTTCAGCGCGCTGTTGTTTTCCCGCCTGACCAGCCAACCAGCCCTGCCCTTCCTTGGCTTCGCTACGCAGTTGTAGCCACAGATCGCAGATCTCGGGCAAGGCTGGCTCTCCATCCCCGGTAACAAAACAGTCAACAAATTCGGCCATCGTTTCCGGGTTTTGGGCGCAGGGACCACCAGCCAATACCAACGGGTCAGCCATCGTCCGGGATTGTGCCCTCAACGGAATTCCACCGAGATCCAGCATCGTAAGCACATTGGGAGACGATATTTCATACTGCAGTGAGAAACCCACGACATCGAATTCACGCAGCGGCGTGAATGTCTCTAGCGAATACAATGGAATCCCGTAGGATCGCAATTGCGATTCCATATCTGGCCAAGGCGTAAAACAGCGCTCGGCTGCCCAGTCTTCTCGGGCATTCATTAACGAATATAGTACTTGCAACCCATGGTGACTCATCCCGATCGTATAGGCATCTGGAAAACACAAGCAAAGCTTTCCAGATACGTCATGATGGGATTTCACAATACTATTGCGTTCGGCTCCAATATATTGCCCTGGCATACGCACCTTGGCCAGCACATGGCGCGTCAGAGCTTCCTTCAACTGTATATTGATCATAAAAGCCTCTTGGCTGAGGTAAGTCGACCCGTGTCATGGTGCGAATTGAAAAAATCTAGTGGCCCTACGCAGGTTCGAACTAGTTGTTCGCGTCGGCCAGAGCTGCTAACTCTAGTGCATTGCGAATCAGGATTTCACCAGTCATTTCTCCAAGCGAGACTCGCGACACGTAATTGTAGCGCGCAAAACTATTGAAATCCTCTTTCGTGAGAATGTAACCAAACGCATCGTTGGTTAGTCCGAATAGGAGATTTTGCTCGCCACCTAGTTTTCGCTTCAAGTAAAAACCGATATTTGGGAGTGCTTCGCCTGGGATCGTGAGGATTCGAGCTGAATCCAATTGAATCATATGAATGCGACTCGTGACCGTGTGCTCGCCGTGAGGATAATTCAGTGGAGAGTGAACTACGACTTGCCACAATGCATCCGAGTCCACTGGAAAGGTTACTTCTCTGGAAAGGGAACGAAAACGCGGTTCCGCCTTGAATGTTGCGGTAGAAATGATACGCAGTGCTTCTGCTGCCATTGTGTTACCGATCCTTTGGCATTCTTCCCACGTCCGAGCATCGTGCCAATAACCGCGTTGAGGATCGGACGGTTCATCCAATTTCCGATTGTCCGCGGTGATCATTCCACCCTGTGCTCCGTTGACAAACATGGCTAGTCCACCCACCTGGCCCTCAATTTGTTCACAAAGTGGACCAATCAAGTCGGGACTAACGATGCCTTGATCAGCCCCCAGAACCTCGGGGTGAATGGCGTAGTTTACTAGCGTTACAATCACTGTGCCTTGCGTGTCGCAGGCCTGAATAACACTCATTCGACGATCGTATAGATCGGGTGCGTAGTAGTTATACGCAATCTTCCCCTGTGCTTCGTCCGTGGCAATCCTGAGTTTGGCCGGTTTGAGCTCGGCCAAGGCCAATTTAATGGCCATGGCCGTCTGCTGCACGACGAAATCAATGTACTTGAGATCTCCAGTATGCCCGCCTTGACCATCTGGAAAAGCATAGACATCTGGAGCGCTATGCGTATGTGTCGCGGAGACCATGAGTTGCTCTATTTCCAGCCCTGGAACCAACGCAGCAACTCGGGATATCAACACGGACGGAAAACCCAGCAGGTCCACACTTACGAAAACCATTCGTGAGCTACCTGATTCGATCACCATTGCCCGAGCCGTGAGCTCACCCAATTTTTGTGTGGTAGGATTCGGGACTCCCATTCCCCCGGATACTGGCAACAGCGGATCAGGCGTGATACGGACTTTGGCTGCGCCAACTCGCAATGGTGACGCCCAGGCATCAACAGCGCTCAATGCCAAAACAAATAGTGAAAAGACTATGGATCGTTGATACATCCTGGCCTCGTATGATGCAAAATTTCCAAGTTGCGTTTTTTTCTAAGCCCCCACAGTCACTTAGGCGAGCAGCAGAAATAAATCTACCAATCCTAACCCGAAGCGTAAGCGTGGGACCGAACAAGAATCCCTCACTTACGTTTCGGGTTGGGACGTTTATTCCTGTCGCTCGCGTTAAACTAAATCAGCAACTGATGGTAGGGGGCACACCCCAAAGTAACCCTCAGGGCTTTTCCTGCATGGGACACGAGCATACTAGTCGCCCACATCCCGGACATCCAGTTCCATATTTCTCGTGAATGGCTTTTGTTAGATCAATTCCTGCCACATTAGCTATCGTCGCTAGCCAGGCAATAACATCCGCGAATTCCTCCTCCTTTTCCTTGATGCTTCCTTGCCGCAAGGCAGTCGCTAGTTCACCTACTTCTTCCATCAACCACATAAAGGTCCCGTCGATACCACGTTGAACATCTTTCTCAAAATACATTTCCCGAATCAAGGATTGTAAGTCCTTCAGTGAAACATCCTTCAGCTGCGGATCCATCTGTCTTCCAGTTGCAAGAGCGGTAATTGAGATGCAAATTGATTTGCGTGCTTGTAATCGGTGTCTAAACTAAATGTAACTAGTAACCCAGTTGTGGCCAGTGAAGTTGGACTCTTAATCTATCTAACTCTTCCCTGAGGTCTCTGGGACTCTCTGCAGCCCTTGGGAACGATGGCAAGCAATGCTGAAGGAAAATAACTATTCACCTCGAAGATTGTACATGACGCAGTCCATTGTCAGGCAGCGCTAGCCGCTGTAGCAGCTTGACAAGAAGCTGAGCTTTTAAAACCAAGCTCGGTACATTCATCCACTCCTGGTCAGAGTGCAAATTGCCGCCAATCGGCCCTAGAGTGTCAAGGTTGGGTAAGCCAGCAGCAGCTAGCTTGTTTCCGTCACATACTCCCCCAGTACTAATCCACTCGGGTACGGGCAGGTGGGTATCCGCATAAACGGACTCAAGTATTCCCATGAGTTCCAACTGCTTAGCATCTACCGATTTGGGCGGGCTAGTGATGCCTCCCGAAAGCTCCAGTTGGTAATCCAAATGTTCTGCCTGATCGACTATCAACGCTAACTGATCCTCGAACCATTGCATGCATTGATCTGTAGCAACACGCACATTAAAACGTAGCTGAGCTAAATCCGGAACGATATTCACAGGTCCACCACCCTGAACAAATCCAACATTGACCGACAAGCCAGGACGCTGCCCATTTAATGCATCCAGTCGCTCGATCACACGAGCCAACTTACTAATGGCGTTCCGACCTTCTTCGAAATGTCTGCCAGCATGAGCGGCTCGTCCATGAACCGTGAGACAATAATTTCCTGACCCCTTGCGATTGGCAACTAACTCTCCGCCCGGCAAGGCGGGTTCCATTAGCAGGCCAAAGTCAAATTCTTCCGCAATTTCGTTCCAATAGCTAGCTGTACTTGGAGATCCTAGCTCTTCGTCCGGGTTTAGTATAACGGTCCAACCGAAATCATTGTTTTGGAAAAACCGTTGCCAAGCTTGTAGTGCATAACGCAGAACAACGATCCCCCCTTTTGCATCCGCCACTCCTGGGCCAATCAATCGATTGCCCGAGCGGACGCAGCGTTGAAAAGGGTGCGTAGCCCCATACACAGTGTCATAATGAATGGCCAAAAGAATTCGGCGATCGGCCGTTGGCTGAAAATCCCATCTCAACAATGGACCTGTAGGAAATGATGCGGGTTGGCCCCGGGTATTGATTTCAAACCTAGGAGGCAATTGGACGCTGCGAAAGGCTGCCTGTGGCAAATGCATCCAGTTTTTGATCCAGTCTGCAACTGCATACAAGCCTGAAACGTTCTCAGACCCAGAATTCAGCTCGGCCAGTTCGATTACATCGGCCAGCATTGATTCCGATTGTTCTGCTAGCCATGAGTCGGTGTTCAAGTGCGTTATTCCCTTATCACGAATAATACTTTCCCTTAAGGAGTATATTTGACTCGTCGAAGATCGTGCACAGCACCTTGGGACTGGAGCTGCTTAGATCAGGCTGACAATTGCAAGTCGTTCGCGATGCTGAACCGCCAACTCCTTCGACAAAGGAAATGTCTAAACGGTAGTTTAGGAACCAGGAAATTTTGCATATTGCGCTTAAAATTGCTACGCTATGCGTAATCCTTCTACGAGTTTCGTAGTTTCTTTCTCCAATTCTGCGGCCAAAAAATACGGAGTAGTCCATGAAGACCCGCCCTGCCCGCCAACCTCATTCGGCATCGCGCCGCAACTTTCTTCGCGCATCCACGGCCGCTGTAGCAGCAGCCGGTTGCCTACCTCGAGTTATTTCGGCTGCGCCGCTAGCCGAGTCAACTCCAGAATCATTGACCAAGGTCCTGTTCGATACACTCACAGAGAAACAGCGAGCGGCCATGTGTTTCGACTGGAATTACATGGACCCTAAGCGTGGCTTGTTGCGGACCCGTGTTGCTAACAATTGGATGATCACCGAAGAGGAGATTCGTGGTGAATTCTATACCGACGAACAACGTGATTTGGTGCGCAAGATTTTCGAGGGCATTGTAAGCCCTGAATGGTTGGTCAATTTTGATCAACAACTGGAAGACGATTGTGGTGGTTTTGGACACGAGCAAAGTATTGCAATTTTCGGAAAGCCTGGCGACGGGAATTTTGAGTTTGTGCTTACTGGGCGGCACATGACGTTACGTTGCGATGGTAATTCTGCAGAACACGTCGCTTTCGGTGGTCCCATTTTCTACGGGCATGCGCCCAACGACACTGAGCAGCCCGACCATCGCGGCAACGTCTTTTGGTACCAAGCCAAAGAAGCCAATAAGGTTTACGCGATGCTGGACGGCAAGCAACGAAGTGCAGCAGAGGTAGCCAAGACTCCTCGCGAACAATCCGTCGCATTTCAAGGTCGGGGTGGAGAATTCTCCGGAATACCTGTGACTGATCTTAGTGGAGATCAAAAGTCTCAATTACAAAAGACTTTGATGACGCTGGTTGAACCCTTCCGTAAGAGTGATCGAGAAGAGGCACTTAAGTGCCTGGATTCACAGGGTGGGTTAGACGCCTGTCACTTGTCGTTTTTTACGGATAATGATTTGGGTAAAGATAAAGTCTGGGACAATTGGCGTATCGAAGGGCCTTCCTTCGTATGGCACTATCGTGGCGCACCCCACGTTCACGTGTGGGTAAATCTCGCCGATTCTTCAGAAGTTAAGTTGAACGCCTAGCAGAGCCATACGCGTGTGAACTCGCGACGAAAACGTCGCGAGTTCTTTTTTTGGAACCTTTCACGGCTTTCGTCCAGCCTGTGGTTAACAAAGTTGTTCATGGGCGCGTAAGTTCTAGGCCAATCGCAGGATATTTCATAAACGCTAGATAAGACTTTCGCAAGAAGCTTGCATTGGACGAGACACTTGTTGATTCTTGATTTTGATACTTCGAAATCTACCGTCCTCGCACAACGTCCCGTTCGGCTCACGTGACGTACTTTCGATCGAGTTTTTGGCGGCGTCTTAGTAGGTCCCGTGAGCCGAACGGAACCTTGATTTATACATGGGTGCTCGCACTTAATTTCTCAAATTCCTCAGTCAACTTAGGCTTGTCAGCGGCTCTGGATTGATGCGAGATTACTTGGACGTATTCAGCACCAAAAAAAAGCACTGTGACGCCCCAATAAAACCATAACAGTAGAGCTATGAAGGAGCCGATTGCTCCATAAGCAGTGGTATAGCGCATGCCTATTAGAAAGGCGCTTAGGACTTGGCGTCCGACCTCCCAAATTACCGCCACCAACATTCCACCTCTCAGCGCTGCGGACCATCCAACTGGCCGTTTTGGCAGCCATCGGTAGAGCATGCCAAAGGCAAATGAATTCAATAATAGGGTCGTGGTCATATCCCCTAGTACCACAGCCGACGTACCGGGAATATTAAGACTTGTCATCCAGCTTCGAACCGCACCAATCGCCACGTTTGCAGCCAAGATAACAACGATTAACAGACCTACGCTAGCCAACAGAACGAAAGCTGCCACGCGTTGACCCAGGACTTCCAGTACCGAGGCCAGTAGACCGCTTTGAGGACGATCCGGTATCCTCCAAATCTTATCAAAGGCCCGCTCAAACTGATGAAAGACACCGATCGCAGCTAAAATAGCGGTGACTAAACCGAAGGGACCACCCAGCAAGGAGTGACTCCGCAATTGGGCAAGCACTTCGCGTACTTGCGTTTCAAGCGTCGGTGAACAATGTTCTGCAACCACCACCAGTATTTGAGTTTCAGCGTTTTGGCCTAATTGGGTAAACCGCATGACAAGTCCCACGCCGGCAATCAGTAGCAACAGCATGGGGAAGAGCGACAGCGCCAAATAATAGGCTACCGCAGCAGCCATCGAACTTGCGTCGTCGTTTTTCCACCGACGGTAGGCAATCAGCAACGAACCTCCCACATGAAGGCCATAATGATGAATCATACGAAAGAGGGCGACTGCACTGAGCACATCCGGTTGACGATCCGAAGAAAACGCGCGAGTTGTCACTGTGTGGCTGGCCCTCTTTGGTAGTTTTTACTTGGAATGTCTCTTAAAACTCCGCCCCTCTTCCTACCTACAGCGGAATAAACTCACTTTCCAATCGCGAGCTATGGCCACATGACTATCCGAAGCCATTTAGGGGAATTGTCGATCCCAAGATCTCTTTGGATCATTCCAAATTGGACCTTCGAAGGCTAGAGCGCCTGCTTTGAATTTGTGCGCGATTTGGCTTTGAGAAATGCGATGGTTCTGTACTGCGGCAGCCTGTTGCGCGCAAAAATAGACGGCCGGAGCAAAATCGAAATCTCACGCCGACCGTCTATCAGGTCATGTACACCGCAATTTGCAACTAGTCATTAGCTAGCATTTTTTTCGCCAGAGATATCTCGCAGAGTGGGCCGAATTGCTGCTACTTGTCAGTTTTTTCACGCAGCAATTTTAGTTCCGCTCTCAGATCTTCGATCATCGCTTTCAATTCTTGGATTTGCGCTTCGGCACGTTCAGCTTTCTGTCCAACTCCTGCGCTAGCTCTAGCACTTTCCGCCATCTTTTCAGCCATTGCACGAGCCCGATCAGCTTCTGCATGAGCCTGAGCGGCGATCTCTGCAGCTCGATCCTTGAAATGCCCCGATAGTTTTTCCATGATTTCGGGCGTCACTTCGCTCTTAAAACTGAATCCTGATCCCTTCCCATCGGATCGGATAATAATACGTTTTTGATTCCCAAGCATGGGACCAACCAACTCGCGCACATCAGCTGGCAATTCAGATGATTCGTTAACATCAAATTCCTTGACATCTTCTCCCTTGCGAACCGTCACATGGGCGGGTTTGTCACCTTCACGCTTGACGGTAATTTCCATTACATTCTCATCATCATCGCTTCGAACAATTCTCACATCGATGTTGGCAGATGAACCGTCGCCACCTTCTGGTACCCAAACAGCAGAAGGTGTTCCCAGCCGGAATACATTCAATTCGCGTCCGCCGCCAAGTGTGTCCTTCAGAATATCGTCTAAATCCGAGTCAGCCGAAAAACTGAAAGTATGAGCCGTAGCTCGCGCGGTCTTTGGTCGCTCTTCCAACTTCACAGCTAAGGCTAACGTCTCCCCCTTTCGATTGACAGACAGATTAATCTCGGACTCGTCAGTCTTGTCCTTTAATTGATCCAACAGGTCTTGTGGAGAGTTGAGCTCCTGACCGTTGATGGACAACAAGATATCCCCTTTTTGCAAACCGGCCTTGGCGGCTGGACCATTTTCCATCACGCTACCAATCAGCACTCCCGTTTGCGTACCCAGATAATCGGCCAAATCGCCATCAATTGACTTGGGAACCACGCCCAACCAGTACTTTGAGGCCGACGCGACAACTTTTACATTGACACCGTCCTCACCTTCATCGGCCTGTGCTGTTACAACCACGATTTGTTCATCTGGATCTTCCGCGCGGATCGCCGATGGTCCACTCACCAATGCTAGTGACCCGATCCCACCTACCATTCCCAGCTTGCGCAATAAATTCTTCATTTCCTTTTGTCCCTTAATCAATTTGACCTCTATTTATTACTAATCAAGTTTTTACTTCAGCTCCACTTCTTATCCACAGGTCCTTTACTACAGTTCCACTCAATTGGCCGTTTAACCTGTCTGGAAAAGTTGAGCCGACATGAGATGACGACTTAGGAACGCGGGAAAAATAATTTGGGTACTTGAGCCGACGGCGCTAGAC
>JAGQOY010000024.1 GCA_020427005.1 Planctomycetales bacterium | reverse complement strand
TCGCTTACGCTTCGGGTTAGGATTGGTAGATTTATTTCTGCCGCTCGCCTTAGTAGTGTGCTTGGGCCGACCTTCATATAGCCAAAAGCACGCTTAAATTGTTGATTATTCTCCCTTATCCTACTCCTCTATACCTGCTAATCATCCAATTGTCGTATGGACAGGTCGATTTCTATTCTTTGTTGACTGGTTGTGAAGCAAATCTCTTTCTCCCTCAATCCTCCCCACCTAAAACCTGACTTATCGCTTCGCTAGGAGATATTAGATGACTGGCCAACGGCCCCCGCGATGGCGAGGGGATCGCTCCTCACGATATTCACCCCCGGGACGTCCCAAACCTCCCCAGGTAAGCCCGGAAGTTCAGCAGCGAATTAGGGAATTGGACGCTGACCGGGAACCCATGAGTCTTGCCGAAGAGATTTCGATTGAACAATCGCGCTCCGGAGGCCCCAAGTCTTCAAGTCGTCCAATTTCCGAGGGAGCAGTCACCACTTTTGCTGAATTGCAAAAGATGTCTGACGAGGAATTGGCTAGTATTGCTACTAAAGAACAGATTTCGGCTTCTGGGCTCAATCGTCGCGATTTGATGTTTCAAATCATTAAGACTCAGCTTAAGAACAACGGCTTGATGTTTGGCGAAGGGACTTTGGAAATATTGCCTGATGGATTCGGGTTTTTACGGAGTTCAAAGCATCACTATTTATCATGTCCGGATGATATATATGTATCTCCTAGTCAGATCCGTCGGTTTGATTTACAGACCGGGTCAAGTGTAGCTGGACAAATTCGGCCTCCAAAAGAAAACGAACGCTACTTTGCATTGCTGAGAGTCGAGGCAATTAGTTTTCAAGATCCGGAAGCCCGTCATCAACGAGTCGATTTTGACAATCTTACGCCGCTTCACCCCGACCAGCGAATTTCACTCGAGACTACCTCGGACATATTAGAAACCCGCGTCGTCGACATGATAGCGCCGATCGGATTTGGGCAACGCGGGCTAATAGTGAGCCCTCCACGAGCGGGCAAGACCGTTCTCATGCAAAAAATGGCTCGGGCTGTACTTAAGAACTATCCGAACGCATATGTCATCATGCTGTTGATCGACGAGCGACCAGAAGAAGTGACCGACATGGCTCGGGAAGTTCGTGGTCCAAATTGCGAAGTAGTGAGCAGTACGTTTGATGAACCTTCGTCACGCCATATTCAGGTAGCGCACATGGTCTTGGAAAAGGCCAAACGTATGGTGGAATATGGCGTGGATGTAATCATCTTTCTGGACAGCATCACTCGCTTTGCGAGGGCTTGGAATAGCGAATGTCCTCAGAGCGGCAAGCTGCTCACCGGTGGACTGGATGCTAACGCACTGCAGCGTCCCAAATCCTTTTTTGGCTCGGCCCGAAAAGTCGAAGAAGGGGGATCGTTGACGATCCTGGCAACTGCCCTGGTGGATACTGGAAGCCGCATGGATGATGTAATCTTTGAGGAGTTCAAAGGAACAGGTAATTTGGAGATCGTTCTTGACCGCAGTTTGGTCGATCGTCGTGTGTGGCCTGCAATTGACATAAACCGAAGTGGAACGCGGAGAGAAGAGATTTTAATGGATCCCGAGGAACACCGACGCGTTTCAAGTTTGCGTCGAGCGCTTAGTGAAATGAACGCTCCTGACGCGATGGAAAAGTTGACGGAACGGCTTCGTCAAACCAAATCGAATGCCGAATTCTTAATGAGCATAAGGATTTGAAAACCATGGCGGTCGCAGGAGAGATTGGCACAGAAGGGATTGTTGCGAGAAGGGTCGGTATCGTGGTTTCTACGTACAACGCCAACATTACCACCCGACTTGAAGAAGGCGCCATTAAGACGCTGATGGAAGGTGGGTTTGCTCCCCACGAGCTAATCGTTACCAAGGTTCCCGGCGCTTGGGAATTGCCCTTGGCTGCAAAACGCCTGCTGCGGGATGAGGCTATTCGAGGCGTAGTATGTTTAGGCGCCGTCATACGGGGTGAAACGACTCACGATCAACATATCAACCGAGCCGTAAGTACTGCGTTGATGCAACTAATGTTAGAACACGGAAGGCCCGTGGGATTTGGCCTGTTGACTTGCAACAATTTGGAACAAGCTTTGCATCGGGCAGGTGGAAACGTTGGAAACAAAGGCTCAGAAACAGCCCAAGCAGTACTGCAGATGCTGGCAGACTAGAGATTTGAATATGCCCGATCTACGGTTCTCCGCAAAGTGGTAGCGTCCATCCCTGGCTGCCATTGCCCCAAGATTCGAAAGACTGCATATTGCGGCATCGTAATTGGACAGCTTTCTTACAGTCATCGGAAGCTCGATAGTTTGACATTAAGAATGGGATTGAAAGCATGAGTTTGATAAAGGAATTTCGTGATTTCGCGATGCGCGGAAACGTCATGGATATGGCGGTTGGCGTCGTCATCGGAGCAGCTTTCGGCAAAATTGTTAGTTCATTTGTCTCCAACATCATCATGCCACCACTCAACCTCATAACTGCCAAGTATGGGGTCAATTTCGCGGATTTGGCGCTCAAGATTCACACTGAAGCACCCAAGCTGAATGAGGATGGTACACCGGTACTGACCGCAGCTGGCCAACCGGAATTGGTGGCCCAAGATTACCCAATTTTGCAATACGGTCCGTTCATTCAAACAGTGGTAGATTTTCTGTTAATTGCGGCGGCAATTTTTGCGGCCGTCAAAGTAATGAACACAATCAAGGCTCGTTTTGAGCAAACAAAGGAAGCTGAGGCTGCTGCGGCTCCCGCAGAAGATATTGTCTTGCTACGTGAAATCCGTGATGCACTCAAAAAGAACTAATGCCGACCCCAGTAGGTGAATCTTGGATTGGACATCCCGAAAGCGAGATCCGTCCCACATTTCAGCTGGACGTGGCGCGGAAACTGGTTACCATGGTGTCGGCTACAGCGCAGTGGCCCGCATAGGTTTTCCCCGCATAGGTTTTCGTAGAATATGCATTTTGCCTGTTGCCCTCCTAACCATTCCCAATTTGGAGGCTTCAGGCGGGTGAAAACTTCGCGGGTTGCAACACAGCGGTTCCCGTGTTGTGCTCGTCGAACCGCAAGTTCTTCCTTCGGTTTCAAAGAGTCACCTGCCCATGAGTACCCGTCGCCGTGCACGCGAAGTCGTATTGCAAGTTCTGTATGAAGATGATCTGAATCCAGAGCAAGATTCTACCGTGGCAGATCAGTTCCTCGTGGCCCGCTTGCGTGGTAATCGTCCTTTAGTCGAGTTTGCTCGCCAGCTTTTCTCCAGCGTCCTTAGAAATCGACGAGATATCGACAAAGCCCTATCTGCAAAGGCGACAAACTGGTCGCTGCGCAGAATGGCTGCCATCGATCGGAATATCTTGCGAATTGGCGCCTACGAAATCATGAAGACCAATACGCCCGGGCGGGTCGTCATTAATGAGGCCGTTGAGCTTGCCAAGCGATATGGCGATAAGCAATCCAGCCAATTCGTCAATGGCATACTCGATCGAATTTTGCAGGATCAAAAACAGGATTCGCTCGAACAAGAAGTTGCATCCACCTAATACCATCATGGACGATTCCCAAGACGATGCAGAGTTGGACCCGGCGGAAGCAGAGCTGGAGGACGAGGAAGGGTTTACGCTCGAGGAGCTCAGTCAAGCATACTTGGGAATCGTAGGCGGAGTTTCAGAAAATTCGGGCCCGCTCCACGAGTCGGATAATGAGATTGAGATCTTCGAGGACGAAAAAGTCGATGAAGATCAGGACCGATACCAGGTAACTCCTCAAAACATCCTGGAAGCCATCTTGTTTGTGGCACGTCCTGATGACACCCACGTGGGCATCCAGGAAATCACTTCCGTCATGCGGGGAGTTACTGAGGAGGACGTCTTACACTGGGTAGACCAACTGAATGCGATTTACGAAGAGACCGGCAGCGCAATTCATATTCAGCAATCACCGCAAGGGCTGGCGTTTCAACTTGTCGCTGGCGTCCAAGACATTCAGGAGCAGTTTTATGGGCACATAAAGGAGTTGAAGCTCAATCAGGCCGCCATTGATTGTTTAGCCTTGGTTGCCTACCAGCCAGGTATCTCGCGGGAGCAAATCGACGGCCAACGAGGGCAATCAAGCAGCGGCGTCTTGAATCAATTAGTTCGCCGTCAATTGCTCGAAATACGCAGACAGGTAGTGGGAAAAACAAAACAGGCTCATTACTTCCCAACTGCCAAGTTGTTGGAATTGGTTGGTTTGGGCTCTCTCGATGACTTACCACATGTAGAGGAGTGGGAATAACTGTCTTTAATTTTTTGCGGACGACTCAAGCATCGCAATAAAGTACTTAGAACAGGGCTGTTCTCTCGTTCCAATCCAATCTGTTGCCTGAGTAAAATCTATTGAGAGGATCAGCATTTTTTAGACAGCTGAACCATCAAGAGTTAAATCGACGTCCAACTCTGTTTCTAATTCCCGTAACCTTGCCACCAATTCTTCTCTAGGGAAACCACTTGGCAGGCTAAGTTCACAGTGCATGGTGAATATGGGTGTTCCTGTGGTTGGTGCGGGCTCAATTGAAGTTTCCATCTCCAGCAAGTTGGCGCCACATCGGGACAAATAACTTGCGATCTGGGTAACGATACCTTCGTGGTCGGCGCCCGAGCAGGCCAATTGAAAAGTGGATGTTCCATCGATTAGGGGGGCCAGAGAGTTGGTGGATTTTACTTGGATGGAAAATTCGGGTAGATCAATTCTTTGCAGGGCTTCAATTAGTGCTTGATGTGTTTCTTCGGCCACGGTAACGCGGGCGATACCGGCAAAATCGCCACACAATCTCGCACTTCGACTTTCCTCCCAATTCCCGCCAAACAAGTTTACTTGGCGAGCTACAGCCTCAACAATTCCTGGTCGGTCGGGGCATGTAAAGGTTAGAATGAGATTGCGTTTCATGAAATGCCCGTTTTAGTGCGAAGCGATTGTGAAATAACAGGACTTGAGCAAAAGTTTGTGGTTCGTATCGTAGCAGGTTATGAGTCGAATTTAACGCGTCTGCAAATATTTTTTGGTTGCTGAATCAGTCGACATACCCTTTCAATTGAGGATCATCTACATGGAAAAGATTCGACGAATTGGCGAATCGGCGCGTTGGGCGGACGTCCTTGTATATCAAGGTATCGCGAGGTGGGTGGAAGTCGCCAATGATACAAGTGTTGGCGCTAGGGCTCAATTGTCGCAGGTCTTTATTCAACTTGACAAGACTCTCCAGTTGGTCGGAAGTACGCGTAGTCAACTTCTCGAAGTCACGATTTTTCTTTCCGATTTGACATTCGTCCCGATTCTCAACGAGTTGTGGGACCAGTGGATTGATTCAAACCATCCACCGATTAGAGCCTGTGTTCAATGTGGCTTGCAAGGCAATATCATGGCGGAATTTGTCGTTCATGCTGCGGTCGGGGACGGTTGATTCAGAAACAGTTGCTACAGAAGTTTTCTTCTCAAGTGTCGGGTGGATGCTTGGCTCTCACCGAACGAGATCGGTCAGGCTCGATAGCGATCTCTGCAGTGCTCAAAAAATGAATGAAGCAAGCGACTACAAAAACGATAAGGGTTCCAGACGAGAGCGATTTTGCGTGTTGGTTTTGGGCCGGAAATTGAGCGATAAACACGCCGTGCGGAAGTGTCTACGGCACGGGCCATATGAGGGATCATCGAAATCCCGTGATTTAAAGACACCAATTCCTGCACAGTTGCCAGTTGACTGGTTCGTTCAACCGAGACGGGTTGTACAGCACGTTGGCGACAAAAAGAAACGATATGGTCAGTCAAACAGTGGGCCTCATCCAATAATACAAACGGAAGTGATTCAATATCCTTTAGTCTAATGCGAGGGCGTTCTACTAGCGGATGTTGAGGTGATAAGACAAGATAAAGCTCTTCTTCAAACAGTTCTTCAATTTCTAGATAGCGTATGGAGATTGGTAAAGCCAAGATGCTCACATCAACTTCTCCCTGAGAAACTCGTTTGAGTAATTTGTCGGTCGTGTCTTCTTGTACGATTAGAGTGGCTTTAGGAAATGACATAGCGAATGAGTGAAGCAATTCCGGCAATAAGTATGGAGCGATGGTCGGGATTGCACCAATGCGAACTGTGCCACACTGACCGTCATCTGAAATTTGGGCCTTGGTATCGTCAATTAGGTCCAGGACTTGGTGAGCCCGGGCCTGGACCAAATTGCCTGTTTCTGTAAGAGAAACGCTCCTTGTTTTTCGTTCGAAAACAGGTTGTCCCAACTCGTTTTCCAATCGCTGGATGGAACGACTCAGAGCAGACTGCGATACCCCCAGTTCTTCGGCAGCACGCGTGAAACTCCCGCATTCCGATACTTTCAAGAAGTATCGCAACTGATCAAATTCCATGGCCCTGACCATCTGTCTTGAGTTCTGAATTCAATGTCCGCACAATATCAATATTGTTTCACTCCGGCAGATGGGAAATTCAACTGGAGCCCCTCCGGGATTTGACTGCCTCCTCCAGGCCTACCAGCAGTTTTTGCTTGCAACTGGCTAGAAAAGTTCCTCAATCCCCATTCCTCGTCAGACGTTTTTCGGCCCCACTAGTATAAGCTGCTGTTCTATAATTCAATTCCCGTTTGGTTACCTCCAGCCTCTTTGCGTACTAAGAATGCAAAATTGTAACTCGGATGCGAGGGGCTTGTTCGTCCATTGAGATATCGAGCACCAATGATGAGAGCAACGTTGGTTCAGGCAACTAAGTTCCTATTATTTGAGTTGCTTCTGATTTGTAATCTCGCTCAGGGGCAAGAGATTTTGGTTCGTGAGCCGCATATGCATCATTTGCGAGCAACAGGACCGCGCGAATGGTCCGAGTTTCCTGAGGAAGCCGCATCTAGTTCATTCGATTTGACATTCGAGGCACAGGAGAACCAGACACCATATACATTGCAGTTGCGGCAACAGGATGTCAAGCAGCGATGGATGGTCTTACTCAACGATCTACTCTTGGGGGAACTGCATATTGATGAAAACGACATGGTCGTTTATTTCGAAATACCTGCCAGGGCCTTGTTGGCAGGTAAAAACCAGCTTCGCATAGAACAAGGGAATCCCTTACTAATCGATGACATTCTTGTTGGAGAGGTTGCAGTGCTGGGTGCTGAGCTTTCAAGCGTCATTGGTTCGTGCACACTAGCGGTTGAAGTAGTCGATGAAATTACGACAGAATTGCTTCCCTCACGAGTCACAGTTCTTAATGAGGCAGGGGCCATGCAAACCGTCCAGGTTGTCAATCAACCCGGAATTGCCTCTCGCCCTGGTACTGTGTACACGGCTACTGGTGTGGCGCAAATGAGTATGCCGGCCGGCCGTTATGAGATTTACGCAGGTCGGGGATTCGAATACTCGCTCGCGTCCGCAGAAATTCAGCTCGCGCGAGAGCAAAACGCCAAACTGCGGCTTGGCATTCGCAGAGAAGTGCCAACTCCTGGATTGGTGGCCTGTGATACACATGTACACACTCGAACTCACTCTGGACATGGGGACGCAACGGTTCAGGAACGCATGGTTACGCTGGCTGCAGAAGGAATTGAATTACCAATCGCCACCGATCACAACGTGAATATCGACCACCGTCCGTTCGCGGCTGAGTTGGGTGTCAGTCAGTACTTTACACCAGTCATTGGAAATGAAGTGACTACCACTCGGGGGCACTTCAATGTGTTTCCCATCGCGGAGGGAGCTCCGCCGCCCAACCACCGACTCGAGAATTGGCAAGCGATCTTTGACGAGATATATGGCACGCCAGGCGTGCGCATTTGCATTATGAATCATGGTCGAGATATCCATAGTGGGTTTCGCCCCTTAGGTCATGTTCATCACAATTCTGCAGTTGGCGAGAACGTCCACGGTTGGCAACCGGAAATGAACGCCATGGAGGTATTGAACTCATCTGCGACGCAAACGAATGTGCTCCAGCTTTGCCATGACTGGATGACGTTCTTGAACCGAGGGCGACACATAACTCCGATCGGCTGTAGTGATTCCCACGACGTGGCGCGTCATTTTGTTGGCCAGGGAAGAACCTATATACGTTGTGACGACGGTGATGTGGGAGCTATCGATATCGCCGCCGCCATGGATAGTCTAGTGGCAGGCCGCGTGCTCGTCAGTTACGGTTTATTGACCGAACTTGTAGTTGACGGGCAATTCAGATCAGGAGATTTGGCGACTGTGCATGGCCAGGCTGTGCAGGTACAGGTCCGAGTGTTAGCACCACACTGGGTACATGCAACTACCGTGAGTCTCTTTGTCAACGGTCAGTTGTGGCAGCAGCATCCCATACCTGTTGCAGATTCAGGGGAACAGGGCGAAGGGATCAAATGGGAAGGGGAATGGAGTCTACAAATGCCAGCGCACGATGTCCACTTGGTTGCAGTTGCAACGGGGCCAGGAATCGAACAACCTTACTGGCGAACTGCTAAACCCTACCAGCCAATGTCTCCGGAGTGGAATTCCCAAGTAATGGGATGTAGCGGCGCCATTTGGTTGGATGTCGACGGAGACGGTCGAAAGACCTCCGCATACGAATATGCCTTAAAAGCGGTGGAGGCTTCTCGAGGAGAGTTGTCCAGCCTCTTGGTCAGGCTAGCCTCGTACGACCGAGCGGTAGCCGCACAGGCAGCCTGTATTTACCAAACTAACGGAAACTCTTGGCTGGATCACGATGCCCAGAGTTTGCTGAAGTCGGCGCCAATAGAAGTCCAAGCCGGAGTACGAGATTTCTTAGACGCTTGGCGAAGTAATCAAATGGCCGAGTCAGAGTAACTGAGTAGTGGTTAGTAGCACGAATTTTTTGAACTAAAGCAACATGACCGAGGCCAGGCCGGGCGGATTCTTCTGCTAGCCAAAACCAGATATTTTTTCGAACTGAAGAATGAGAGCAAAAATGAAACGATTTCTTTTACGACAATCGAACCGGCGAGATGTTTTGAGGCTGGGTGCAGCTACCGGAGTAATAGGAACGCTGACTGGTTTTAGCTCAGCAATTTACTCGGCTGATCCGGTTCGTCCACTCATGGCGTATGTTGGGACATTTAGCTCACCACTAAAGGATACTTTGCCAACGCAAGTCGATCTGCCGCCTGGCAATGGACGTGGTATCCACATTTTCCAAGTCAATCGTCAAACAGGCGGTTTGATCCCAGCCGGTTTCTTTGAATCTGGCACCAGTCCCAGCCACCTGGCGATAGATAGTTCGAAAGGCATTTTGTATGCGGCACATGAAACCGATCGCGTAGGCAGCGAAAAGCATGGATCGGTGAGTGCCTACACTATAGATCGAATAACGGGTGGTTTGCGATGGCTAAACTCGGTGGCATCTGGTGGTGCGGGACCAACCTACATCAGCATACATCCCAGCGGGAAGTATTTGTTGGTGGCAAATTACTTCGGAGGTTCGATCGCAGTTTTACCGGTTCTTCAAGATGGTCGCCTGGGAGAAGCCGTGGATGTCAAGCAAGATGAGGGTACGATTGGCCCGACCCGCGCTGCCAACGCACCTCAGGGCAGCTATGCTTTCAGCGGACACGATCGTACTCATGCACACATGATCCAATCGGACCCGACAGGGAGATTTGTGATTCACGTGGACCTAGGATTGGATCAGATTCTGGTTTGGGAGTTAGAACCTGCCACCGGTAAGCTCAGCCCGGCTCAGATCCACAAAGTGCAATTACCCCCTGGAGATGGCCCGAGGCATTTTAATTTCCATCCGAATGGACGCTGGTTTTACTCAATTCAAGAAGAAGGGTCAACGATCACCTTATTCGATTATTCTTCTACAAATGGTCAACTTAATCCACGGCAGACAGTTTCCTCTCTGCCTGCAAGTTTTGCTGGCAGTAATTTTTGTTCAGAAATCTTGGTGTCTGCAGATGGGAATTACTTGTACGCCGGAAATCGACTACATGATAGTATTGGTATCTTTGGAATCGGGGCCGAAGGGGATCTCAGCTTTATTGGATACGAGTGGACAAGAGGTGATTACCCACGAAGTTTCGAATTCGATCCCTCAGGTCGATTT
Source organism: Planctomycetales bacterium (assembly GCA_020427005.1). GTDB lineage: Bacteria > Planctomycetota > Planctomycetia > Pirellulales > Pirellulaceae > Aureliella. The sequence goes on along the minus strand of JAGQOY010000024.1, from coordinate 43,825 downwards.
CTATATTCATGTAATCAAAGGGCCGATAACATTGCCATTTTCAGTGTCAATAAGGACACAGGCCTGCTGACATTCACCGAACAGTATGTGCCAGTTGGGAATCCGTCTTGTATTGTATTCTGGGAATCAGACGATCAATAATCCTCCGGGGTTCTGTTTAGTAACCCAGGGCTGCCCCATCTTTTCGGGCCTCGGTTGCACCGTGCAAAATTCCTCGGTCCCAGTCAATTAGAATGCCTTGGTACCCACCGTAACTCCCACCACGTCCAAAGTGGTGCCCCATTTTTTCGAGCTCATCCTTCGTACCGGGCGGGATACCTGATTCAAAGAATACTTTTCCTCCCTCGGGCTCAGCAGCCAGACCGGTCGGGGTGGCACTGCCCTCGTGTCGGATGCGAGCCGCGTCGCCTGCCATTTGAATGTTCATACCGAAGTCAATCCAATTGACTAGCACTTGAACATGTCCTTGAGGTTGCATGTCTCCCCCCATCACACCAAACACAAATACTGGTTTGCCATGTTCAGTAACCATGGCAGGTATGATTGTATGGAAGGGACGTTTCCCAGGTTCCAGACGATTCAAATGTTGCCTATCCAGTGAAAACAAAGCTCCACGGTTTTGAATGGCGAAGCCGAGATTTCCGGCCACTAGTTGACTACCAAATCCGTGATAATTGCTTTGGATTAGTGAACAGCAGTTGCGTTGATCATCAACTACGCAGAGGTAAATCGTGTCCCCGTGAACTAGTTTGGGGTCTCCGGCGGGTACATCTTTGAGGGCGACGTTTGGGTCAAACAATTGCCGACGTTGGTCAGCATATTTCTTAGAAACAAGTTCTTTTAATGGAACCTCAGCCATATCCATGTCCGCATAGAATTTGGCTCGATCTGCGAAAGCAAGTTTTTTGCTTTCTACAAAGAGATGCGCATATTGCGTGGATCCCCAACCCATTTTTTTGATGTCATATGGTTCGAGTATGTTAAGCATTTGCAGGGCTGTAATTCCTTGACCGTTGGGTGGCAATTCCCAAACATCGTAGCCACGATATCGCGTGGACACAGGTGCAACCCATTGATTTGTGTGCTGCTGTAAATCTGACAATCTCAACAAACCGTCTTCTCGGCTGCGGCTGTAGCGATCAATCTCTACGGCGGTTTCCCCGTGATAGAAATCTTGTGCGCCTAAGCTTGCGATCCGCTGGTAGGTCGCTGCCAAGCGGGGATTGCGAAAGATATCCCCTTCGCGAGGAGCCTTGCCATTAACGAGAAAGGTATCTGCAGCTTCAGGAGTTTCGCTAAGTCGGGCTTCTGAAGCTCGCCAGTAGCCACCAATAATTGGCGATACAGGAAAGCCCTCTTCGGCCAAGCGTATGGCGGGCTGAAACAAATCACTCCACCGAAGTCGACCGTATTTGGCGTGCAAGTCTTGCCAGCCAGCCACGCAACCTGGGACAGACCAGGCGAGAGCGCCGTATGTTGGGATTTCGTTCAGTCCACGGCGTTGAAATTCTTCAATGGTTGCCAAATTCGGAGCTCGTCCACTGGCATTGAGTCCGATTAATTGCTTATCATTCGGAGACCAACAAATGGCGAATAAATCCCCGCCAATTCCACAACTCATTGGTTCCACAACACCTAAGACAGCGTTGGCGGCAATTGCCGCGTCTACTGCCGAGCCGCCAGCCCTCAGAATCTCAACAGCCGCTTGAGTTGCTCGCAGATCGCTCGTGGCCGCCATCCCGTGTTGGGCGTAAGTGACGCTTCGCGATTGTTTGGCGTGACCGGACCGATCGTAAGTTCCGATATCCTGCGCCCAGCAAGTCTTGGTTCCAAGGTCTTTTATTGCTATGCCGAGTACAATCGGAAGGAGAAATGCCAACCACACAGGACATTTGGCTGACAATGATCGGTGATTGCAGGATTGCATAGTGGCCTCTTCAACAAGGATACTCGTAAGCTCAACCTCGGTATGTGCATAATAAACGAAACAGACCAGCGGAATTTGATCTGATTGGAATTTTATTTATATCCCAACGCGAACTACGGGCGGTCAACGGAATTGTAAACGAAATCATCCCCTTTAGGTAAACGGAATTGCGCTGAAATCCTTGTCAAGGCTAACGCATGTTCATTCCCTACTCGACAGACGCACCTATCTACCATTATCCCATTACCACGATCAGCCTAATCGTAGTCAATGTGATCTTCTTTTTTGCGTTTTGTTTGAACTCTGGGCAGGAGGAAATTGTCATTATTGCCCCAGATGGCAAACACATTTCAGCAGCAGAATTTGAGTCCGAAATCCAGCAACGGGAAGCTCAAGGGAAAGAGGTTGAGCAATTTGTCCGCAGCCATAAAGTCGAAATAGTCGGTGACCCTCATCGTTTCTTGATACTTGAATTTGGTCGTGGATTTCGTCCTTGGCAGTGGGTCACGTCGGCATTTATGCATCAAGATATCGCCCACTTATTAGGAAATATGATCTTCCTTTGGTCTTTTGGCCTGGTAGTGGAAGGCAAGCTCGGAAATTTTCTATTTGGGGGTGTCTATCTATTCATCGAAGCAGTTCAAAGTTTCATCGTCCAAATGTTGATGTGGAATTCTGTTGGGGGAGCATTAGGAGCCTCAGGGGCGATTTTTGGACTGATGGCATTGATTGTGATTTTTGCGCCAGTGAACTCGTTCGATGTGATTTTCATTTTTGGATTTCGGGTGATTACTCTGGAGATCCAACATCTCATATTCGCTGCTTTCTATCTCGTATTCAACTTATTCTTTTTCTTTTTGGGTGGTGCCACGATGAGTTCGGAAGCGCTTCATCTGGCCGGTTTCTTGGTCGGACTACCCGTAGGTTTGTTCTTGCTGATGCGAGGATATGTGGACTGTGAGGGCTATGATCTGATCTCCTGGTACCAGAACAATTTGGGGAAAAAATCGACTGTCGGAAAGAGACAACGGCGAGCACGCGCAAAAGCTCGTCAGGCTATGGAGGAAGCAGCCAACCCGCCTCCCACCCTCGAGCAGACCCGAGAACTCATTCAAAAGCAAATATCAGTAGCCCTGGCTGAAAAGAACTTCATAGTCGCTATGGCACTGCAGCAAAAACTCGAATCCACGGTACCTGGCACATCCTGGGACCCGACGCAGTTAGCTGGAGTAATTCGCGGATTGTTAGAGAATAAAGACTATCAACATGCTCAGCAGATGATAGAAAAACACATTGAGCTGTTCGAGCACCGGCGGTTCGATATGCAAGTGTATTTGTTGAAACTCTGGTTGCAGGCGCAGCAGCCGCGCCGCGCTCTCAAATACATGAAACAAATGGCCAGCAGTTACCTGACGCAAAGCGAACAGGAAAAACTCAGGAAATTAGCGGCGATCGCCAAACAGCAAATTCAAGAGGGAGTCTTGGAACTCGAGTAGTGTGATTTGCCAAGTATTGCTATTAAATAGGATTGTTTTAGGTTGCAAATAGAGCCTAGCGGGACAGATTGGGTTTGTGCTAAAACTGAGGCTAGATTTGATTGTATTCAGAGGTGTAATATGCAGCGGCGGGGCTTATTGAAAACAGGAGTTTTTTTGGGCGGAGTTACATTGCTCGATGCCTTAGGTAGCTTCCGCGCATCTGCTGCAAGCAGATTGGATCCTAGATGGGAGCAGAGCATTCGACGTGGGCTCGATTATTTGGCCACGACACAAACAACACGCGGGCAGTGGCCCAATACTGATCCCTATCCGACTGCACTGGCAGCTCTGGCAGGAATTGCCTTAGTTTGCTCTGGATCCACGACCACACATGGTCCCTACCGCGAGCAGATTGCACGTTGTACAGACTACTTGATTAGTAAGAGTCGCCCGAATGGCTTGATTGGTGATCCACACGCGGACGACCGATATACTTATGGTCACGGTTTTTCCATGTTGATGTTAAGTCAGGTCTTGGGAGAAGAGGGCTATGGGGACCGTCGCCAGGAATTAATTGATGTACTGGGGCGAGCTGTCGACTTTTGTTGCAATGCACAAACAACTGCTGGTGGCTGGGGTTACAAGAGTGCGAAAGATGGCGCCAACTACGATGAAGGGTCGACCACTATCACCCAGGTTCAAGGCCTGCGAGGCTGTCGAAATGCTGGTATTCCAGTACCATCCGAAGCTATCGAACGTGCCAAAGAGTACATTTATTCCTGTAAAAACGCAGATGATGGAGGTATAAGCTATTCCAGCAAACAATTAGGGACATCGCGGCCAGCTATCACGGCAGCAGCTTTGGCTGCTTTATACAACGCAGGAGATTATGAAAGCAAGCATGTACCTGAGATGCTGCGTTACGCTAGGGAGACATTACATGATCGCTTGGCGGATGAAGGAGTAGCATTCGGGCACTGGCACTACACTTATTTGTACTACAGCCAAGTCGTGTACCGACAAGGTGACGAGCAGTGGATTGCGTTTCGTGACCGTTTGTACGATCGAATAGTTGCTGAGCAAAAAGACGATGGTTCCTGGGATGCACAAATCAGTCCAGTCTATATCTCTGCATGCAACCTCATCATGTTACAGCTTGATCGGGGCCTGCTGCCGATTTTTCAAAGGTAACTAGTGAACCGTCAAGATTTGGCCATGGAGTTTTCGACGATAGCTGCAGAACACTCCGCATTCGAGCCAATAAGTTGAAAGCTTCCCCTGTAATCGTTTACCCACGCCCAACGCGAAAGGGAAATAGGTCAATTGAGCACGCGCCCGTTATGATCAGTTCCGCAAGTATGCTGGCTGTAGCACAGGATAAATACAATCCGCTTCGAAAGTGTCCTGCTGCTACGAATAGGTTATCGTAACCGGGTATTGCACCCAAATAGGGCCAACCGTCAAATGAACCAGGCCTCAGGCCAGCCCAGGTTCTTTCAATTGCACATGCACGCAGTTGCGGAAGAATTCCTTGTGCCCAACTTTGGATTTGTTGGATTGCTTGGGGTGTAGTTTCGATCTTGTAGCCCACTTCTTCTTCGACACTGCCGGCTAATAGTCTGCCATCATCTCGTGGTACCAAGTAGCGATGGCCCTCATTGACAATAGCTTTTAATAATGGTTTTTCACATTTGTAGAGCACCATCTGTCCTCGGACTGGCATGATTCCATTGTTCTGTCCAAGTTGTAGTAGGTTCCGACGAGCCCACGCTCCAGAACAAATACAAGCTACTTCCGCCTGATAGTGTCGTTCTCCGGCCCTAATGTCCAAGTGAGATTGGAATTCAATCGATGGTTTTCCTATCGATTCGACAGGCTCATTTTCAATCAGTCGAACGCCCAGGTTTTCGCAGGCTGCCCTCAAAGCACGTAAGTGACGTGGATTACGGACTTGATACTCGGCTGGAAAAAACCACGCGCCCCTTAGCGATTCGCCTAGACGTGCTAGTTCGGGTTCATTTTGGATTAGTTCGTCGGTTGACCATCGCGCAAATGCAATGCCCTGCTGTTCCCAAGTCAATTCATTTCCCCGCAACGTTGCAGCTTCGGCAGGCGATCTCGCCAAATACACTCCGCCGGATTTGCGGAATCCAGTATCAATTCCAGTTGCTTCCATCAATTGAGCGGCCCATTCTGGATGCATTTTGTGGCTTAGGGAACACAATTGATCGTAGGAATCATTGATTTCTCGAGTCGGTCCTGGCGGAAGGATACCTGCCCCTGCCCAAGAGGCTCCGCGGCCTAAATCACCGGCATCCAAAACCGTGACCTGCCGGCCACGCAGAGCTAATTGCCAAGCGAGAGATAAACCAATCACTCCGCCACCAATAACTAGCACATCACAGTGCAACGACTTGTCTCTCAAGGAACCTCTCGCAGGGCTGGGGTTGTAGATTGCGATTACTGTTGTATTGAGAACGAGATGAAACCAATCTCTGATCTACGAACGCTAATTGGTCGGATTTTCCGGCCAAGACTTGGATGCTCTCCAGGTGGCCAATTATGAAAAACCCAGCGTTACGACTGATCACAGCTTCAAATCTTGAATTAGAATGTCAATTGCTACATTTTGGTTATAGCTTTGGGAAGTCCCTGTGACGATTTTTGAGCTCTTAGAAGTTGCTCAACAGTTATTGAGTCGCTGAATAATAGGAGTCCGCATAAATAGTAGGGTAGGCTTTCAGCCGATCTTTTTTGCTGACAGGGCGAAAGCCGTCCGGGAGCCTATCCTTCTGAAATACTTTTCAACAGTCGGGATCCATGGCCAGCAAGTCGTTTAGGGGGCTGTCCTATAGTACTCCCACCCAAATCAACCTCAATTGCCTTTTAAAAACTCCAAAAACCTTGGCCCCTATCCATTTCGGCGAGACAATCGGTTAGGCTGAAGTAGAGTATGAGTAAGCATTTCCCTGCTTCCGGCGAAATAGAATTGATGGTGCTTTCTAAATAGTGTTTTCTTACCGATAGCGTCCCTGAGTGAGGGACCACGAAACGCGAGTTTATCCTTCAGCATTGTTTGGCTAGGCCAAGTATGGCAACAATCAGTCCAGAAAAACTTGTCGAATTGATTCGCAAAAGCCAACTGACGACCTCTGAAAAGCTGCAAACTGCTTTGGACCAGATTCGAGTAGAACATGGTGGAAGTTTGCCAGATGCAGTAGAGTTAGCCAAAGCCTTGCAGCATCATAAAGTTGTTACCCGGTGGCATTGCGAAAAACTGCTCCAAGGCAAATACAAAGGGTTCTTCCTGGGCAAGCATAAATTGCTTGGGCACATTGGCAGTGGAGGCATGAGTAGTGTGTATTTGGCTGAACACACCAAGATGCACGACCTCCGGGCTATCAAAGTTCTGCCTCAGAGCAAGCTAGGCAAGAGTTCCTATTTGGCTCGATTCCAGCAGGAAGCCAAAGCAATTGCGAGTCTGAACCATCCCAACATTGTGCGTGCTCATGACATAGATAATCAAGGTGATACGCACTACATCGTGATGGAATACGTTGATGGTGACGATCTTCAGACGATTGTTAAGAAAAAAGGTCCGTTGGATTTCGACACAGTTGCAGATTACATAGCTCAAGGAGCTCGAGGTCTGCAACATGCGCATGACATGGGACTAATCCATCGTGATATTAAACCGGCTAATTTGCTGGTTAATTCCAAAGGGCAGATCAAAATACTAGATTTGGGTCTAGCGCTTTTTTCTGATGAGAGCGAGGCTTCACTTACGATCGACTTCAATGACAAAGTTCTGGGTACGGCCGATTATCTTGCACCCGAACAGGCGTTGAATAGTCATAAGGTCGACCATCGGGCGGATCTATATGGGCTGGGCTGCACAATGTACTTTCTCTTGACCGGTCAACCTCCCTTTCCGACCGGTACCATCGCCCAACGCATTGCAAAGCATCAGAAAGAAATGCCGGAATCAATCCGCAAGATGCGCTCGGATTGCCCAGGCGAATTGGAGGGCATCTGCGTTAAACTGATTCAGAAGGATCCAAAATATCGCTATTCAACTGCCGTCTTAGTGGCTGAAGCTCTAGATGCTTGGCGAGTAAAGTATCGCAATTCGGCGCTCGTCCGCACAGGTGCAGGCACAAGTTCGTTGCAATTGGGTGAAGAGGGGGATCGTAAGTCTGCCGACGGATCTGGGTTACAACAAGACACAGTGAGCAATAGGGGTGGTGACACTGTAACAGGTCGGTCAGCCAGCTCGATTGTTAACTTGTCAGCATCCGACAGTGGGGTCTTGGTACGCCTAGCGAATCGTTCAGCGGCCGATTCAAGCAGCAAGATCGACCTCGAAGCGGAAATTGCCCGCCGGAGTCGGACATTTGGGTTGAGCTCAACTCACGGCTCTTCCAATTCCATTCCAAACGCACAACTCTCGGGAGTCTCACCGTCGACAATGCCGCCAATTCCTGGTCGGGGTCCCTCTAAAGTTCTGTGGGTTGTCGGGTTGCTGATCATGTTTGTAATGGCAGTAATATTGGGAATCGCCATTGCCAAACTGACCGAGTTCAAATCAACATCAAACGGCGCGAATGCAAGTTTGATACCCGATATTGAGTACTCAGCTTCAGCTTCGTTCGCTCTTCCTCATAGCGTCTGATTGGTCGGTCTGATTGTGCACGTAGCTCGCATGAATCAGCGGAGGCTTATCTGAAGAGTCCAAGGATCTAAGACGAAATGTGAAGGCAGCACCTATGATTTTCTTTTGCAAGCCCAAGCTTGTTTTATTGGTGAGCATGGCGGTTCTGTCTCACATCGTTCCTGTCGCGGCGCAGCTTAGTAATCAGGAACGAGGTCAAATAAAGCACCTAAACGAATTGGCACAACAAGCGACACGCGATTTTTCATCAGGCGAATTGCTGAGTGCGATGGAAAAGATGCAGCAAGTTCAACAGGAATTGCTTGCTTCCGTACAGTCAAGGAACGATCCAGCACTGCAACGCCAACTGCAGCCCATCTACGAACGATTGGTCAAGGTAAGATCCTTGCTTGAGGTGGCCGGAGCGGAGCTGCCGAAACTTGATAGTTGGCAGGAAATCTGCCAACGAGCCAGTGGTATATCCATAGTCAACTTTGAAAAAGACATCGCACCGTGGCTGGTCGCCAAGTGTGGCGAGTGCCATATAGATAATCGTCGTGGCAACTTTTCGATGGCCACTTTGGCAGATCTAATGCGAGGTTCGGCGGCCGGTGTCGTGTTGTTTCCTGGAAGCCGCCAGGGAAGTCGAATTGTGGAAATCATCGAAAACGGAGATATGCCCAGGGGAGGAAACAAGGTTGAGTCGGACGAATTGGAGCAGCTTCGTCAATGGATTGCTCAAGGAGCGCAAGTCGGACAATTGGCTCCCGGGACTGAGCTTCGAAGCCTAGTGAAGGCCATGGATCTCAATGGGGCAGGGGGGATTCCGGTGCATCGCCCGACCGGAGAGGAGTCCGTTAGTTTTTCGCGTGACATTGCACCATTGCTAGCGGAAAAATGTCAGGGATGTCATTTTGGTGGCCAGCAAGCCGCCGGAGGATTGCGCATGGATTCGATTATTGGGCTGTTACGCGGTGGAGATAGCGGCCCAGTCTTAACTGAGGGCGATGCCATGCAAAGCCTTCTGGTGAAGAGGCTTCGTGGGGAGGCCGGAGAACGCATGCCGTCAGGCGGCAGGGAGCCATTTTCGGAAGCCCAGCTGAAATTGGTTGAAGCCTGGATACAGGAAGGGTGTGCTTTTGATGGGCAAGATGTGAATGCCGATTTTCCAAGTATCGCAGACTCAGCATGGGCCCAAAATGCTAACCACGAGAATCTGTTTCTGCGCAGAAAGACTTCAGCTCTAGCCACATGGAGTTTGTTCGAAGCGGACAAACCTCAAATTATTGAGGATCAAGAGCTGATGCTGTTCAGCAGTGTTAGCGTTGAACGATCGGAGGCAGTATTCCAACAGGCAAAACAAGCTCTAGCCGACGCCAAAAAGTTGTTGAATTTGCCACCGGAGCAACCTTTGGTGCACGGAGGTTGGGTACTGTTCCTGCTTGCCAACCGATACCAATATGCCGAGTTTGGCAAAATGGTCGAAAAGCGAGATTTACCTACCAACTGGAATTCACACTGGACGGAGGCTCCAATTCTGGCATACAGTGTTATGGTTTCAAACGCAGATAATTCGCAAGTCGAATCACAGTTGCTGGAGCTTGTAACAGGCGTCGCGATCGGTAGCTTAGGCGCGCCCTATTGGTTTGCGTCAGGTACAGCGCGCAGCCATGTCGTAGCCACACATCGGCGGTCGGATCCACGTGTTTCCATATGGCTTGCCGGAATCCCAAATGCTGGGCAAGGTGTGGCCAACGCTCGATCACTTATGGATGGGGCAATCGATGAAGAAGCTGCAGCTAATGCTGGACTAGCCATCGTCTTGGCCCTACGAGGGCGAGGCAATCAGGCTCGTTTCAATCGACTCGTTCAGTTGCTTCGCACTGGGCGAGATTTTGAGGCTAGCCTCAAGGAAACTTTTGATATGGGGGAAGAACAGCTGATCGTTAGCTGGTTGGGCAAAAAGTAACCATGGCACCGGTGGCTACTGAGTATCAAAACTGACTCATGAATTCAATTGGTGCTATGGATTAGCTTCCATTTTGTCGATAGAAGATGCCGGATCGGGTTGCCCGTCTAATCGCATTTTCCAGATCCAAGGCACATCCTGAAATGACTGTGGGTCAGCCGGATCAAGAGTAGGTGGCTGGGGGCCAACGGCTCCACCGTTTCTAGGACTGACGCCCCAGATGACGCAACTTTCCCCGCTAGGATCTAACTGAAATCCAAACGGTTTGCCTCCCGTTGGTAGGAGCGTCGTAAAGTCAAGGTTCGTGCTGGCTTTGAGATCGGCCAATGTCTGGGGAAAGGCGCCCGTCGAATGACTGTGTAAACGCAGGCCGATAGCTAATACCGCCAGACGATGTTGAGAAACGTGGCGAACAAAAGCAGTTCCCGCACCGTTGACTGCAGGTAATACAGTACAAGAGAGAAGAGTATCGAAACGTCGTAGCCAACCCACATCCTGAGATAGTTCGCTTTCGATGGTCTTTAGGCTGGACAACATTTGATCCAAGTCGTCTGTCGGAGCGTCCAAAACCTGCTGCATGATGTCCAAGTAAAAGAGCATATCTTTGGATCTAGCCGGCAGAAGCGGCACACCGGTTTCCCCCAATACGTCGGGATCACTGAACGCAGGAAGGCCCATTGCCCGTTCGCCGATTATCGCCGCATGCCAGCGTTCCGTGATCGCACAGTTTTCAAGCATTCGATCCTTCAGCTCCAGTAATTCGGGTGTTTCCAGTACGTCCGCCTCCAAGGCGCGTCGCAGGGTGTCAATTGCGATTCCATCAATGGCGATGCTCACGAGACTGGAAATCAGTAACGCGTCTCCATCGAGCGTTCTTGCGCATCCGTTGAGTGCCGCAATACACTCAGCCACCTTCTTCGAGTTCTTGTCGCGAATTGCTAGTTGTGACTCAAGTTGCACCAGTCTTGCAACTGTGCGCATTCCTTGAACTTCTGGTAACAGCGTCCGAAATGAATCGAATGCCCGCGGGAATCGAACAGGCTGCCCCTTCTTGGAAAGTTCGATGGCCGTGTCGAGTTCAAATTGCCAACGCTTCAAAAAATCGCGTGCGATCTGTTCCTCAGGCCACGGGGCAAAAGCATGGCTGGGAAGTTCGTTTTCACTGCTGAGAATCGGCACACCTTTAAGGCTTTGACCAAAATCTTGGCTGTCGAGCTTCTGAAGCAGCGCCATCCAAGCAGCTGAGTCTCCGCTGCTAGAATGATCTCCGTACCACTGGCTGAGGGACTGATTGTCGATGGGCATTCCTTGAGCGGCTAACTGCGATAATCGATCCTGCAATTCTCGCCTGGCATTCCATTCTCTACCGAGCACAAAAGAAAGGACCGCCACAACAAGCACAATGGGTAAAAGCAAAAACAGTCCACAGCCCAAATAGAGTGCTCGTGGACGGCGTTTTATCGGGACTTCCACTTTGCATCTCCCTGTTTTCGATGCGCCAGCCAGCGATTTTATTGATGAGTGCAGCGAAATATCGCAACAGACATCCTATAGTTACACACTGGAAATTGCTTTGATATTTCAGTGCCAGCGCACAAAAAAACCGCAGAGCACTTCTGCGGTTTTTTTTTGTTGCTGCGACCGCTTGGGACGCACCTCTATTTCTTCTTCTTCTTGGTATCTTCCTCTTCGGTCTTTACCTTCTTCTTTTTCTTCAATGAGACCTTCAAGACGCGAGTTTTTGGAATTCCAAGTACAGGGTCATTTTCCGACCAGCGGTCGAGTTCCCGCAATCTCTTCAAACGTTCGACGCGAGTCAAAACGTTGCGAGTCTTAATTGCCCCGCCGGCAACTTTGAGGCTCTTGTCGAGCGTCATGTTCATTTCTCCAAACAAGCATAAGTCCTACTTAGACTGAACTCTCAGTCTTAGGACACAATAACTATGTCAATTAATAGGTTGATCCAAGAGCAAGATTCACGTTAGCGTAGCGTATTCGGGCCAGATGACCAACGATTCCGTTGAAAGCGCTCACTATAGTCCATGCGACTCGCACTGGCTCTCTTACTTCCCCTACTGGGACCCAAGAGGACCTAGGATCATAACGCCACTTCGACAATCTAACAACGGCTAATTCTCGGTTTTTAGCTGAGTTCAAATGCATTGATTTTCAAAAAAATGACCTGCAATACCCCACGTTTTTGTCCAACTGGCCTGAATAAAGAGCCATCCAACCAAGGAGCGAACAATAAGAAATGTATGCTTATTATGGGGGGTGTTGTCTTAATTGGTTTTGGTACGACTTTGGATGGTCGCATTGGCCCCGAAAACGGCAAGTAGGTACACGCCTGTCATCAATTGGGAGCGCATACGCATGTTGCTCCAGTAGATTGAGTGAGCAGCCGTCAGCACCAGTGCGAGCAGTAGCGGAGGTGCCCAGTACTTGAATTGCCTTGAGCGAATGACTGCAACCAGACCCACCAGGGCAAGGCAACTCCACCCACCATACCACATACCAATGATGCAGGCAGATAATGAAAAACTGTCATGGTAGGGCCACCAAGCCCAAAACCAACCCGCACGGTAAATCGAACTGATTAGAAACATCATGGGCGTCCGTTGGATGGTGGCTTTGGCCACCGAATAGGCCAAGGCATCGTCTTCGATTTCTGGTAGGTAGGTGGGTGACTGGCCGGTACGACCAGTCGAACTGGGTATCGGGTCCGATGGTGCCCAAAACTCTGGTTGGGTGACATCGATGCCGTGCCTAACGGCTTCGCCGCGAAGTAGCCATCGGTTATGGAATGGCTGGGCATCCCAGCCACGCGATGGGCCGCTGGTAGAAAAATGTGAATACAGGTACGGATTGTTAGCCAGCAGCAGCGTGTAGCCGCCATGGGATGTTGCCCAGATGGGTTTTCCGAGCAATGCATAATTGCGTAACGTCCAAGGCACTACGCAAATCAAGATGCCGAGCATTACCGACAAGGCAGAACTTGTTCGACGGAACACGCACTGATTGCTAAAGAACCACACGAGGCAAACTAGCGTCAAAGCCCAAGGAGCTGCAGTGGGGCGAGTCAGGATTGACAGACCGACAAGCACACCAAGGAGAACAAGAAAGCCATATTGTCTAATTGCAAGTAGAGCAGAGATTCCGTGATGAAGTCCGCACTTATTTTCCCGCTGGCAGTTAATTGCCGAATTACAAACAGGGACCGATGCTGAGCGATCAAGGTGAACCAACCACATCCACCAAACTAAGACGGAAAGGCAAGTTGCCAGAGTTTCGGTCATGACCAATTGGCTGTTGCGCAACAACAGAGGGTCGACGGTTACCGCAAGTGCAGCCAGCATCGGTCGTTTGGCCAACACTCTCTTACCGATAGCCCAGGTCAATGTTACGGTAACAAGTCCTAATAAGATATGTAGGCAAGCCAAGGCTGAAGAGGATATTTGCCCATGGCGAACCAAACAACTCAACAACCAAGGGTACAGCGGTGGTCGAAAGGCAGTCGGTCGCGCCTCCAGTGTATCGCTTTCCATGAATCCAAACGTACCTGATTGCGCCCAGTTAGTAGCCAAAATCCCGTAGGAGTCTATATCCTCCTGGTAGCACTCGGTGCATCCTACAACGGCAGCTGTTCGCACCAAAAGTACAGCCAGAATTAGTAGAAAGAACTCGAATTGAGGTTTGCGTCGCAGATTGGCCAAAGTCCCGTTAGGCATGAACGATACTTTCTATACTGAGTCCTCCAAGCCTTTTTCCGCAGCCACTTTCGAACACCCTGTGTTCGGACTATAAAGAACAGGTTTGGCTCAATCGATTATAGGAATACACTGCCCAATGCCTATTGCTTTACCAGATGAGTTGCACTCTGCCGTCTCGCTGGGGATATTGTTGCTGGCCTCGTTGGCTGGCGGAATTTTTGCTGACTTTCTTCGAATTCCCAAAGTAACCGCATACTTAGTTGCCGGAGCGCTCGTTGGTCCGAGCCTTTTTAACTTGATTCGGGTCGAGCACATGCACCACTTGGAGCCCCTGACCATGCTGGCCATGAGTCTGGTGCTGCTCGAATTGGGATCTTGTTTTCCTCTCGCTCATTTGCGGCCCGTCCTCAGGCATGCAATTTGGTTGAGCCTTGGGGAACTAGTGCTAACATTCAGTTTAGTGGCCTGTGCGGTATTTCTACAGAGCTATCATCTGCCAATGGCTCTCATTTTGGGTGCTTTGGCCTTGGCGACGGCTCCCGCAACGACGGTTCTGGTATTGAAAGAATCAAATTCCGAGGGACCGGTTACCGAGTTCGCAAGCGTGCTTGTGGCTCTCAATAATATTGCGGCCATTATTGTGTTCGAGCTGATATTCCTGCTTGCACAAGTACTCTCTTCGTCAGCCGACGTAACGGCGTTGCAGTCGGTCATGCGTCTAGCGGCCGATTTGGGCGGTGCCCTGACCCTAGGATCATTCAGCGGTTTGCTTATTAGTTACGGATGCGGATTGCTCAGTCAGCGGCGCTGGCTAGTCATGGTGTTGGCTGTGGCTACCTTGCAACTGGGGCTATGCGAATCGCTGCATCTCCCATACATGCTATCGTTTTTAATGGCTGGAGTCGTTGTCGTAAACACTTCTGACCAGAGCAGTGATTTGTTTCGAGAGATGGAGAAGCTTTCAGGGCTACTGGTCGTGGTTTTCTTCGCGGTTCACGGGGCTGAATTGGATCTGCAGGCCTTCCTTCAGGCAGGAGTCATAGGCCTGGTTTATATTGTGGCCCGAGCGGCAGGCAAAATCATTGGTATCCGGTGGGCAGCCCGTCTCCGCGGTGAAGCCGCAACCGTGCGCCGTTATTTGGGAAGTAGTTTGCTAGCCCAGGCAGGGGCCGCCATCGCATTGGCGAATTTGGCGGCCCAACGTTGGCCGGAAGTTGGGCAACAAGTTGAATCTATCATTCTTGGAACCGTGGTTGTGTTCGAAATAGTTGGTCCTATTCTCACGCGTTGGTCGGTTCTCAATGCTGGTGAAGTGCCCTTGGCTCAGGCTATTTCACATAGATCTGAAAGTGTCTTTGGGCAGTTTGGCAAGATGTGGGCTCGAGGTAGAGAAGCTCTTGGTATCCTGCCTCAGGTGCATGTGGATTTAGAAAATCTTAAGGTAGAACATTTGTTAAGGCGATCAGTTCAGGGTCTTCCGCAGACCACCGAATTCGATGATGTGATCGCTTACATTCGACGCTCGCATGATAACACTTACTTTGTAGTGAATGACGAATATCGTATGGTTGGCGTAATTCGGTACGCGTGGTTAAGCGATATATTTTTTGACGCGACAATTGATACTCTTGTAAGAGCAGAAGATTTGGCAGGTCCTGTAAAGGACTCTCTTTCAGTCGATGAACCATTGTCGCGAGCGGTGGAACTATTTCGTTCTAGCACCGACGATGCAATCCCCGTAGTTAAGGATCTGGAAAGCGAAAAATTTCTTGGCGTGGTTCGACGTGATGACCTAACGGATCTTATCATGCGTCAGCACAAGTAAGCCCTAGATAAGGATAATCGCTAATAGTAGGCCACTACCGAGTGAAATAAGTGCTCCAATTGCGGTGGCCCACCAGTAGGCAGCACGTTGTCTGGGACTGAAAGTAAAGTAACTTGTGCTCAAAGAAATCCAGGTCCAAAATGCGAAAGGCAATAACAAAGGGGCAATCATGCTCAATACCAGGATCCGCCATAGTGATTTGAGTTTCTCATCATGCCTGGACGACTCAATTGGCCCGGCCAAAGGAGTCTGAGCAATTGGAGGAGAATAAGGTGTTGCCAGGTTCTTAATGTCCTGCAATCGATTATGTGCAAGTGCAAGGAACTCTTCCTCGCCAAAACTCCGATTGATGACGGGACGATTGCTACTCGTCAGACTGTAGTGTTGGCCGCAGTTCCAACAAACTTCAAATCCCGCATCTACGTCCTGCTGACAATTGCCACAATACCAAGCTTCGCAAGTTTTTTCTCTGGCATTGTTGATCAACTCCTGAGCCCTTGCTTGCGATTGGGCTGGTACCATCAGTCGAACACCACCGACCGCACTTCCAATGTACGACAAGGCGAGATTCGAATTCTCGTTTTCCAAGAATGCAGGAATTCCGGCGTTTTCCAATAGGCCTTTGTCACTGCAAGCTTCCAGTGCATTGAAGTAGGATGCGATCGTGATCAATTTATCACTCATACTTGGCGCTTTACGATTGGAAACACTCGGCTAGAAGATCAATCAATTAAAAAACTCAAAGCAACTGCTCAGGCATTGGTGTTGATCGGACTGTCGAGTTTCAAAGTCTAAATCAATCTATGGCTCTGCATATTCGAGCATCCAGCCAGAGCACGTGATCTCCATAAGATCCTAGTTCAGCAGGTTCCGTGAGGAGGACCAGCAATTGGGCATCGGTCAAGTCGACATCCACAAAAGCCTCTTCGGTCGTATTGTCCAATCTGAACGAAGATGCAACACGGAGTTGGCCTGCTTTCGCTAACAAGATCTTACATTCAACTATTCCAGAGGCTCCGGATGCACGCGCAATTTGTGCCAAGAAATTGGCTGGTTTTCCATCCCAACGATAGGCAACCTGCGAGCGACTGTGCGTAGCGATCCCTTTTGGTACCCTGATCCATTGCCCGTGGCTATCGCGACCTAGCAGAGTATGGCCCAGGCAATCCTGATCGCGGCCAAGTTTCCAGCTGAGCGTTGAATCTGAAACATAGCGATAGTTGGCTGGCTCTAAGTCGCTCAGAAATGCTAGGCGCGAAGTTTCATTGTGGCAAACGATTCCCGTTATCCCAGTTAGAAATACTAGTCGCGAATCAAGAGACGTAACGCTTAATCCAGCAGCGAGCACAAATTTGAGGCGGGGACCATCCATGACCATTTGTTGGCATCTTAGCCTAGATCCATCCTGCAGCGTTAACGTGATGGGTGCGCTGGGCGGCACCGGACCAATTAACTGAGGGCTAATAACTACTGATTCGATTTCAGCGATCCGAAGGACTTGTTGCATCTGCGTTTGTGGTGTTGCATTCCGAAGTGCAAGGTTAGAAATTTGCAGAGTGCGATCCTCGCCATCGAAGGTATCTCTTGAATCTTCTGAGGATTGTGGCCATTGCCGAATAATCCCAGTGCGAACGGTACCATCAACATGGCGGAGCCAATCCGCTGAGCCCTGAGTTGATTCCATCCAATTCATTGTCTCCATCCAATGTTGAAATGAATGGGGCGGTTGAAAGACGATGCCTCTGACCGCCGTGAGTGGAATTGTTGGAATGTCTAGCCACGCATTTTCAATCGACAAAGTGTCGTTTGAATGGAAAGTGATTTCGCCACTCAGCCAGGAACCATCGATCAGCCACACAGCCGGGTTAGGGTGTGCCGCCAAGGTCCAACCACCCCAACGCAAAAGTGATTCTTGCGGCACGCGGATTTGCTCGTCGTGGAGTTTGAAGCTCCAATTGGTTTCTGCGGATGTTTGACTGCACTCAAGTAATTGCGCGCCCTGAACCACTCGAGAATCTAGTACCAAATCGGCGACTTGGGCGTTGGCGGGAGGGTTTGGCAGTAGAGCCAGCAACAGGATCGGAATCACTTTTTTCATTGCTCATTCTTTATGGCAACAGATTTCCTCAAACAGAGATTCCTTCCCGTTCCCCAAATCTTAGAAACTTTTCCGCGATGGAGGTGCAAGCTCTTGAAGTAACTGTTCTAAAGGACTCAAGGAAGACGAGCCTGTGTTTGGTCCTTTATCGAAAGACCTTGGGTCCAATCGTCGTACTGCGCCCGGGTTTTTTGCCGCCGAGGCTTGCTCGTATATGGCAATCCGACCTGCGTCAGGCAAATTGGCAGGTAGCTTCAACCAACCTACGCTTTTCGGGACATAATTGACATCTTCGATCATGTTGGGACTCTTGCCAGTGCGATCAATAGCGATCGATTGCAGGTGTTCTTCATAGACGCTCACATCATAATACGACGTGGCAGGAATCGGGGTTACCGACTGATCGCGTTTCCAAATGCCGCTTGGAGATCGCAATTCATAGGTTTCAAAAATGGTGGCACCTGGGTCTCGGTCTACGCTCACAATCGTTGAACTTTGCGGTTCGATTCGAATCTGCTCGACCGAGTTCAATCGGCGATTGTCGGCCAGGAGGATAAACAGAGCAAAACGATGGGAGTTTGCTAACTCCAATTGAGCCGGTGGCAATGGCGGGTTGGGACGGACTTCCCGATTGACCGATCTCCAAACGGGTTCCCATCCAACGGGCTGCGGAACGATGATCGGCAACCAACCTTGATTAGCAATTACTGCTAGCGGTTGCAGAACTGGACCAGAGGGTGTCAGGGCTAGGCCTCGGCCGGCAAGTTGAACATTTTCAAATACAAATTGCCCCGCTCCGCTATTTGCCGGTAATACTCGCCACAGCTGGTGAGCATCCTGTGTCAATGGCGCCAAAGTGACCATCCCTGACGGCTGGGCGCTTAGGGCATATGCTATTCCAAGGTGATTCGTTTGCAGTCGCACGAAGCTACCCACCGGTGCGATCCACCAATCGTCTTGGCCTTGTAGCGGGCCGCGTACACTTTGTAGTCCTAGGCCCTGGCTACGGGCCATCAACCATGGGCTACCGTTTGAGTCGACGCTTGCTAGGCGCATGAACTGAGGGCTAAGATTGTCCTGGTTGTTTAATAACCCTTCAAACCATGTAATCGATTCTTGACGGCCCTGAGGTTTCGCAAGGCCGATTCTGTTGGAGTTATTGGGAGAAGTAGGGAGAACGGAAGCGTTATTAAGACTCAGCTCTGCAGTAGGAAAAATTTGCATCTGGCTTTTGCGGTATTCAATGGCGCCTCCCACGCGACGACCTATCTGAAGATTACCTGTGGAAGTCAGGGGCCAGCGCACGATTTGAGATGCACCCGAATAGGCTAACCATTGGCCATCGGTCGAGTCGAATTGTTTGTCGCGCTGGTAGATCGCGTTTTGGCCATCGGAACCTGTTATTTCAAGCCTGTGGTCGTTGATGACTGCTCGAGATCGGGCACCCAGGTTATCGGCTCGCAGATCGTACTGTTGCGCTTCGGCCTGGCACAGGGCCACCAGATAAGTGGCCACAACGATCATAAGGAGCGATTTCAGCTTCAACGGGTACATATTCATCTTCCTAAGGACAGCTTCGAAAGGAGGATAGTAATGACGTCTCAAAAACCATCAAGCAAATCGCAAGCTGACTTTCGATCGGATTGGGTGTTGGGGGCAACTTGCAAAGGGTTTTACCTGGGTGACTGTCGAATTGGGTGACGGTCAACAGGACGTGTTGACACTTCAAAAACATTAATGCCTGGGGTTCCGCTAGCTAAATCACGACTCCAGTGAGAATTATACCCGCTTGAGATTAGCAGAGATCCCGACCTTCCAACCCTGATTCTCATGGCATGCAGCTTATCGAGGCTTTTCTCGCCTTGTCCGTAATCTTTGGGATTGGATCGCTGAAACTAAACCTCGCTATGACACATAGTATTTTTGGGTGGAACCGTTGTTGGAGTATTGGGTGAATGAATTCCGTCATATTCATTGCAGCGGCCGAGTATCATGAATTAATTTGGGATATTTAAGGGCTTTGTGGCGTTTCAAACGTTGCTGTGTCAGCCCTATGTGGTAGATTTTATTCCTATGGTGCACTGTTCATGACGACAAACGGGCATGTGGTGACGGAAATTGAGCGTTTTGGCGGTGAATACTGATCAGAGGCGTGCCCGCCTGCGAGAATTGATTCGCAGGCAGGGATTCGTTTCGACTCCGGATTTGCGGACGTGGCTAGAGGTCAGCGAATCGACCATTCGCAGAGACTTGGATTATTTAGAGTCAACCGGAGAGGCCAAGCGAACGCACGGTGGGGTCTTTTTCACAGGGCCTACCTCCTCGCTTCAGTTGTTTGAGAGTCGACTGGCCGGTGCATGGGAGCGCAAGCGTCAGATTGCCCGAGCGGCCAGCGCGCTGATCGAAGACCACGACACGCTCCTGTTGGACGGGGGAAGTACGACTTACGAGTTGGCAAGACAGTTAGTTGGCAGGCCTCTGCAGGTAGTAACTAATTCGCTCCCATTGGCCAATTTGTTTTGTGCATGCGACAGCGCAGATTTGGTTTTATTGGGAGGCTATGTCCACAGTCGGACAGGCGTGTCTTTGGGGCCATATGCCAATGAAATGTTAGCTTCCCTAAATGTACAAACTGCCGTGCTTAGCATCGCGGGTGCGGATCAACGAGGGTACTACAACAGCAATCTGTTATTGGTTGAAACTGAACGTTCCATGATGCGGAGCGCTGATAAGACGATTGTTGTGGCAGACAGTAGCAAGTTTGGGAAGAGTTCTCTGGCTCGGCTCTGTGATCTGGCGGACGTGCGAACAGTCGTTACAGATGAAGGGCTGACAGAAGCTTGGCGGCGTATATTGCAGGATGCTGGTGTGGAACTCATTTTGGCTGCCGAAGAATCGGCGGAAGCTCCTGAAGAGAATTCTTAGCGAATCGGTGGGAAACGGAAAATGGCTGCATCAACTTTCGAGCGGGGGCAAGTCGAGGATTTGGTTCGTCAAATCGTGCGACGCATTGCATCGGCGGGCTCAAACGGTTCTTCAACTGACTTGGCTAGTCAAAGCAAATCCTACGTTCCGGATCTTCGGGTAAGCATTTCTGCCCGCCATGTTCACTTAACCGATGAGCATGTCGAGAGATTGTTTGGCAAAGGACACACGCTGACGCCCGGCAAGAGCTTGTACCAAGATGGATTCTACGCGGCTCAAGAAACAGTCATGATTGTGGGTCCACGCAGGCGCATGCTACCCGAAGTGCGCGTCCTCGGTCCAACTCGCAAGCATTCGCAAGTGGAATTGGCTCTGACCGATGCCATTTCATTGGGCGTCAACGCACCAGTGCGGCACAGTGGTGATATAAGTGGCACACCAGGCTGTTTGTTGGTAGGACCTGCCGGCTCAGTAGAACTAAGCGAGGGCGTTATTCGAGCCGCGCGGCATGTTCATATGAGCTTTCGTGAGGCCGAATTCTACGGTGTACAAAACGGGGACTTCATGACCCTCAAGATTCACAGCCCCCAGTGCAGTCTTGCCTTTGAGGATTTGCTCGTACGGGCCGACCAGACTTCCAAGCTCGAAGTTCACATCGACACCGATGAGGGAAACGCCTGTAACCTGGATCAAGCTACAAAAATTGAACTTAAGAAGACTGGCCCCTGCAAATGCCAGGGCTAGTGGGGATTCTTTTAAAAATTGATTGGAGTGTTGGTTAAGAGGTTGACTCCTTTTACCAGCGTCAACAGTACCTTTTCATGACCCTCACGGGTCGAACAACAATGCCAAAAGCAAGGAGAAAACCGAGTATGGCAAAGATTTCTGAAGCCTTGGGCATGATCGAAACTAAGGGCTTTGTGTCTTTAGTGGAAGCGGTCGATGCCATGATGAAAGCCGCCAACGTTCAATTCCTAGGGTGGGATAAAGTTGGTAGTGGACTAGTATCAGCCTTCGTATCCGGCGATGTGGCGGCAGTCAAAGCGGCTACCGACGCGGGCGCAGCTGCTGCTGGGAGAGTTGGTGAAGTGGTGAGTGTGCAAGTAATCGCACGCCCCCATGAAGATCTGCCCAAAGTCTTGAAGGTTGGCGTTTAGTCACACAGATCTCGTCCACAAAAAAAGTATCCCGCCGACGTGGCCCATGACTTTTGCTTGTGGGAAAGGTCCGCATTCATCACAAAACTTAATTCATCAGGTTTGAATCATTATGCAAAAAGCAATCGGTTTGATCGAAACCAAAGGTCTGTTGGCTCTTGTCGAAGCCACAGACGCTATGGTTAAAGCGGCCAGTGTGGAGATCGTAAAGCGAGTTGACATTGGTGGTGGCTTGGTAACGACCGTCGTTAGCGGTGACGTAGGCAGCGTCCGCGCAGCTGTTGAAGCGGGCGCGAATGCCGCTGCACAAGTTGGAGACCTCGTAAGCAGCCACGTGATACCTCGTCCAGCTGAAGGTTTGGAAACAGCTTTTTTCTCCTAACAGAATGTTCGACAGCAGTTCCTGAAAAGGAAGTGGGTCGTTCATTCTTAGACACGGAAAATGCTACCACTGAAAAAACTCAATCTATCGATAGTATGAACCAAGTGGTTCCAAAGCCGGATCGAGTGAATCAGTACCTGAGGAGGGAAGGCGACAAGATGTTTGTTCTCGTGGCGAACTTGGGGTCCACTAGTTTCAAGTACCGTTTGTTCGACATGTCTCCAGAGAAGTTAGGCCAACCGGCAATCCAGTTGGCTCGCGGAGGTGTTGAACGAATCGGTGCACCGATCAGTCCTTGTTCGGTAGAAATCGGTGACTACCGAGGCCAAATGGAAATGGAAGTGCCTCACCACGGTGTGGCGGTGCGAGCTTGCATTGCTCAATTGACCGGAGATGCACACGGCTGTATCCAGAGTGCCAGCGATATTGCTGCCATTGGGTTTAAGGCTGTGCATGGTGGTCGCATGCAGGGCGTATTCCGCATTACTGAACAGGTGCTAACTGCGATGGAAGAAGTTAGCTCGGTAGCTCCGGCTCATAATCCACCTTACTTGTCTGCTATGAGACAACTTGCATCTACGGTTCCGGATATTCCGTTGGTGGCAGCTTTTGAAACCGACTTTCACCGCACAATTCCCGAAGCCCGGCGACGCTACGCGTTACCGAAGCAGTGGGCTGATGAACTTCCAATTCGCAAGTGGGGATTTCACGGTGCTAGCCATCGGTACATTGCCATGCGCAGTAGTCAGCTTCTGGGACGCCAGGATGCGCGAGTGATCTCGTGTCACTTGGGTGGTTCCAGCAGTTTGTGTGCAATTGCGGCTGGGCAAAGTGTGGCAACCTCCATGGGAATGAGCCCACAAACAGGTTTGCCACAAAACAATCGCGTCGGTGACTTGGATCCCTTTTGTTTACCCATGCTGATGCAACACAGCGGTCTCGATTTGGGACAGGTGTTACATAGGCTGGCAACTCAGGCTGGTCTGCTGGGACTGTCCGGAGGTATCAGTGGAGATATTCGTGACTTGGAGGCAGCCGCTGAACTCGGCAATGGCGATGCCAAACTAGCTTTAGATGTCTATATAGAAGAAATCCGGCGGCAATTAGGTAGTCAGCTAGTCGCGTTAGGAGGATGCGATGCCCTCGTCTTCACCGGCGGAATAGGTGAAAACGGGGCAGCGATCCGTCATCGAGTTTGCCAAGGGTTGGAAGAACTGGGAATTCAACTTGATGAACAGAAGAACTTTGCTCCTCGAGTTAAGGATAGCGAAGTGTCCCTGCAGGCCGAAAGTAGCCGCGCGCAAATTTGGGTCATACCAACGAATGAAGAATTGATTGTTGCTCGACAGACCTTGGCAATTCTACAAGGTCCTAGCACGTAACACCTAACACCTACGCAACTCCCAAGGTTCGAAGTCCCCTTTGACTAGTTTTCGAAAGCCGTGGTAGTTGGTACTCAGTGTGGTTGGTTAACAAAGGAACGTTTCATGTTTGTTGCCAAAGTTACTGGTTCCGTCGTTTCAACTGAGAAGGTTGATTCGATGCGCGGCCAAAAGCTACTGGTAGTAGAACCATATCGACTGGACCAGGCCGCGCGAAACAAATTGATCAGCACGGGTCGAACATTCATTGCTGTCGATATGCTTGGGGCTGGTGTAGGTGACATGGTTTTGATCGTGCAGGGCAGCAGCGCAAGATTCACTCCGGAAACTCAGAAACTACCCATTGACTGTGTCGTGATCGGGATTGTCGATTCGGTCAATATCGAAAAGTCAGAAGTCTACAGTCGTCGAGAAGAACCTTAAATCTCGGCGTAATGAAAAACACTCAGCCCGCAACATCACTGCGAGTTAATAAAAATGCAAATTAGCGAAGATCTGATTCGAAACGTTGTGACGCAAGTTTTACAAGAAGTTCGAGGTCGAAGTGCTAACTCGACTTCCGGTACCATCAGTAATGTAGGTCGTTACGGCCAATTCACTTGTGCCAATCAAGCGGTTGCGGCGGCGAGAGAAGCGTTTGAAAAACTGCGCCAACGACCCATGGAAGATCGCAAGAAGGCCATCGAGCATATCCGACGGATATCGATCGCTCAGGCAGTCGAATTGGGCACCATGGAGATGAACGAAACAAAGATTGGTCGTTTGGCTCATAAAATCGGCAAACTAGAAACTCTTGGTCGCCTCGCTCCTGGCACAGAGTTTCTCTCTACCCAGGCCTATAGTGGTGATCGTGGACTGGCGGTGATCGAACATGCTCCATTTGGAGTTATCGGTGCGATCACTCCCGTGACACACTCCCTGCCAACGATTACTGGCAACGCCGTCAGCATGATAGCTGGCGGAAACACGGTCGTGGTCAATCCGCATCCTAGTGGTCGAAAGGTGGCGGCCGAAGGAGTGCGACGTTTCAATCAGGCTATTTACGAAGATATCGGAATCGACAACCTGATTTGCGTAATCACCGAACCGACTTTGGAATCAGCGTCAACAATATTCAGGCACCGCGATGTGTCGCTTATTTGCGTGACAGGCGGCCCAGCCGTGGGCAGAGCAGCATTGAATAGTGGCAAACGAGCCATAGTGGCAGGACCGGGAAATCCGCCTGTGGTAGTTGATGAGACTGCCGATTTAGACCGCGCAGCACGCTGCATTATCCAAGGTGCGGCCTTTGACAATAACTTGTTGTGCATCGCAGAAAAGGAAGTGTTCGTAGTTGCCTCAGTGTTCGACAAATTGATGGATGCTATGCAACGGGCTGGAGCGGTGCGATTGAATAGCTCCCAAATCGAACGCTTGACGGCGGCTGCTTTCCACGAGGTCGGCGAAGGATCGCACAAGCATTTGGGTCCGACGAAAGAATTGTTAGGCCAAGATGCGTCGAAACTGGCTGCCGCAGCAGGTGTCACCGTTGATCCCAAAACCGAGCTCGTCTATGGCGAAACCGAATCGAACCATCCGTTCGTCTCGGTCGAACAGATGATGCCATTTGTCCCCTTCGTGCGTTGTCGTGACGTGGATCAGGCAATTGAGCTTGCTAAGTACTACGAACATGGTTTCCGCCATACGAGCATCATTCACTCTCGTGACGTTCGCAATATGACCAAAATGGCCAGAGCCTTGGATACGACGCTTTTCATCAAAAATGGGCCGTGCATGGCAGGACTCGGACTCGGAGGTGAAGGTTATTTGTCGTTTTCAATCGCTGGTCCCACTGGGGAAGGTGTCACAACACCTTTGACATTTACCCGCGAACGACGATGCAGCTTGATCGATGATTTGTGGATTCTGGGTGGCCCCGGCTTACAGGACTAACATCAACGCGAGAGAAACATGCAGGCAGCACTGATCGTAGGAAAAGCACATTCGACGGTTAAGCATCCCACTTTGCAATCGCGCAAACTGCTGGTCGCACAACCATTGATGGCTGATCAAGTATCTCCCGATGGTCCGCCCATGATCGTTGTGGATGCTATCGGCGCCGGCACAGGACAAAAGGTGATGTTGACTAGTGATGGTGCCGCTATTCGCGACATGTTCGGCGTGCAAAACTCTCCCATCCGTTGGGCTGTCCTTGGCCTGTTGGACGATTAGCAGTTCCAACCAATTGATTGAATCCAAAACTTGCTTTCATGACAACCTTGATATTGAATTAAACGCTTCACCACCATGCAATTCGATCCAGCACAAGTTGAAGATATCATTCGCCAAGTCGTGCAGCGACTGCGAAGCGACGTATCTTCAACTCAGCCTGGATCCCAACCGGTTCACGCCCTCAGTCCAAATAACGACGATGGTCAGCATTGGGCCTCTCCTGAGAACCAGCATCTTCGCAGTTTTTGTGATCAAGCAAATTCCCTAACTCTCCCCTTGGGAGAGTCGAACGCCGGTGAGGAGAGGGTTCGGCATGAGTCCCACCTAGAAACAACAGATCCTGGTGAACTTTGGTTGCATGGTCGTGTGATAACGCTGGCGTCCTTACGCGGGCGCTGGCAGCAGCTGCATACGGTTTGCGTACCCACCACTTCCGTTGTGACACCAGCCGTGCTAGATGAACTGCGGTTGCGTAACATCACTTTGCGGCGAGGCGAGCAATCCACAACACAACCAGCGGTGCGAGTGGCTATTTTTGCTGACGGACAACCTTCACGCGATTCGCAATCTATGAATGTACATTTCATGAGCTTGCGCGAACGTGTAGAGGTTCGCGCAGGCGAGGTTCTTGCGAGCATCTCACGTGGTGAGTATGCAATCTGGCTGGCCGACGAACCATTCAAAGGCACTCTACATCTATCCCAAGCAAAAGGGCAAAGGGTCGTTCACTTACCAAGTCTTTCCGGATTGCAAGCGGCCATTTCTCAGACGCAACCGCAGGCAATCGTGATTGAGCGCGGAGCCTGGAACTTAGCGGCAACAGCCAATTTGTCGAAAGCTTGGGTGCAACTCTTGTTGAGGGGAGTGAACTAGCCATGCAAGTTTTTCAAGTGATTGGAAACATTACGCTCTGCAAATGTCACGAGAGCTTTCATGGGGCGAGATTATTGGCCACAGAACCATTGGGTACATCCTTATTAACCGGACAAGCGTCTACCGATCCAGACTTGGTCGTGGTTTGGGACGAATTGGGAGCCGGAGATGCTAGCCGAATCGCGGTTAGCGATGGTGCCGAAGCAGCTCAACCCTTTCGCCCTGCCTTGAAGGCCGTGGATGCGTATTGTTCGGCCATACTCGACGACATAATTATCGATCCAATCACCGTTGCCAAGCTGCGTTTGAATTCCCGAGGGTAATCCAGAAGCCGCTTTAAAAAATCACTAGCAATTTTAACTACTACGAAACAATAAAACCGACTTTCATTTAAGGCTCAAACATGATCAATGCCCACAAAATTAAGCTTGATATCTGCGATATTGGTCAACGCATTTATAACAAGGGATTTGCCGCCGCCAACGATGGCAATATCACGGTTCGAATTGGCGATAACGAAGTCCTTTGTACGCCCACCATGCACTCCAAGGGCTTCTTAAAGCCCGATGATATTTGCACTATTGATATGACAGGCAAGCAAATTGCTGGTCGCAGGAAACGCAGCAGCGAGGCGTTGTTGCATCTGGAGATCTATAAACAACGGCCAGAAATCAAGAGCGTGGTTCATTGCCATCCCCCACATGCAACAGCCTTTGCAGTTGCACGTGAGCCCATCCCACAATGTGTTCTACCAGAGGTCGAAGTGTTCTTGGGGGATGTGCCTATTACTAAATATGAGACTCCCGGAGGGCAAGCGTTCGCGGACACGATCATTCCCTTTGTCAGCAAGTGCAACGTTATCATATTGGCTAACCACGGCACCGTCAGCTTTGGAGAAGACGTGGAGAAAGCCTATTGGTGGACAGAAATACTCGATGCGTACTGCCGAATTCTGATGTTGTCGAGGCAACTTGGAAAAGTCAATTACTTAGATGAGCAGAAGAGTCGCGAGTTGCTTGAGTTGAAGGATAAATGGGGATTCAGCGATCCTCGCTTAACGGACGAATACAAGAACTGCGATATTTGTGCCAATGACATATTTCGTGAAACATGGTCATCATCGGGTGTTGAACGCCGCGCGTTCGAAGCTCCTCCAGTCATGCAGCCAGCTGCAGCGCCTGCCACCAGCGGTGATAGTCCCGGTAACGGTATCGACGAAGAGCGGCTTATCAAGTTAATTACCGATCAGGTTATGGCCAGGTTGCAAAGCAAATAGCAGAATAGTGAGTTATGAGCATTGAACCATAGGCACGGAACTGTCGTTGCGTTCGACACTTGCTAGGTTGTGCCGTAAATCGCATATCACCTTTTCAAGATATTGAGTTGGCGCAAACTTTCCCTCTCACTTGTGGGAGGGTCGACCGCTGAGCGGTCGGGGAGGGTTGTGTGCCATTACTAAACTATCAAAACTAAATTACGAACTAAACACCTTATTCGGTTAATAGACTCATGAAAGTTAGCATCATTGGCGGTGGTGGTTTGGTTGGATCGTGTGCTGGATTCGCCCTGCAGTGCGGTGGCCTGGCAAAAGAAATTGCCATCCTCGATGTCAATGAGAATCTGGCGGCTGGCCAAGCCTTGGACATCATGCATGGTGGGCCAAGCACGGCCGATCAAGTTATTTCACACGGTTCGTATGAGCACATACCATCGAGCGACGTCATTTGCATCACCGCTGGCTTGCGCCGCAAGCCAGACGAATCACGCTTGGATTTGATCAATCGAAATACAGATCTGTTCACGCAGATCCTGCAGCAAGTCAAATCGGCAGGTGTCAAACCAACAGCTATCGTAGTTGTTGTCAGCAATCCGGTAGACATTTTGACGTATGTAGCTGCCAAGCAACTGGGCTTGCCTCAATCGCAGGTTATCGGCTTGGGGACGCAGTTAGATACCATTCGTTTTTGCAGCTTAATAGCTGAACAACTGAAATCGCCGCCTACCCAGACAAAGGCTCTCATTCTTGGCGAGCACGGAGACAGCATGGTACCCATTTGGTCGAGTGCAACCGTGGGCTCTTTGCCGCTCGAAAAATTTCCAGGTTGGAATCACAATTTGGCCAATCAAATCTTTACGCGAACCAAGGGATCTGGGGCTGAGTGCATTGGCAAGAAAGGTGGCGCAGGCTTTGCAGTCGGAATTGCGATTCGCGATGTCATTGAAGCAGTTCTATTGGATAGTAATCGCATCCTACCAGTTAGCACGATTCAAACGGGTGCCTACGGCATCCGCGATGTGGCTCTGAGTGTGCCTACCGTCGTTGGAAAAGAAGGTGCAATTCGGTGCATAGAACTCGATCTATGGCCCAAAGAAATGCAAGGCCTACGCAGCAGCGCCGCCGCATTACGTCCCACCCTGGACACCGTTCTCAAACGCATCGGCGGATAGCTGTGCTTCTTCGCCAGGTTGGTAACGCGATTCTGGGCCCGGATCCTAAGTTCCACGGCGAATACGGGTTTCCATTCCTACGACGGAATTACTAGAAATAAGGGCTTGATTTGCGAATACAGACTGACTCAGTCTTTGAAGCCTTAAACTTGCCACACTCCAAATTCGATTTCCGATCGAATTAATATCGCGATGGTTCCGTGCCCAGGAATCTCCATAGGCGGCACTGCGATTTCCGCGCCACCTTTCGTAGCAGCCGCAACAGCCGAAGCAATATCTGAAACAAGAACATACGGCCTCACTACTGGTTTCTCACCAGCATGCATCGGTTTTCGCACTCCGATCAAACCGTTGCCACCAAGTTTACCAGTGCGTGCGCCGCCTAAAGCTGCCTCCGATTCACCGAATTTTGTTCCATACACGCTTGAGTAAAACTCACACATGCCGGCCACATCGCTAGTAACAATCTCCAAGTAATGGACTTGCAAACCGCTTTCTACATCTCCACTCGCATTCGATCCATCTGTCGCCTTGCTTCTGTCGTCCTGCGGTGAATCATCTGCGCCTGCGCTGCTCGTTAGTGTTGGTAAACTGCCAAGTGCAGCTAAAATCGAAAGTGAGACAGTTCGACGATTCATTTAATTTCTCAATAATACGTTGACAATGCAGGGTTTACTAATGCAGGCGATGCAAGACTATAATCTTAACGGCCAATGGTGATTCCGGACAGCAGATTGATGTGCCAAGACGGAGTCTACCTCCTGACTTTTTTTTCTACTCCGCGGCAACCTTTAGTTCTTCAGAAGGCTACTTAGCGGAACTGCGTTAGCCAACTTTTCTGGTTCAACAGTTTATTTATCAGTTCGCCGATGAGATACGCTGTGTTCAATTCATACTTTGCGCGTGCAATTGCAGTACCAATCGTTTGCATATTGGCCTTGGCCGCACCGCTATCGGCCCAAGTCAATGAAAACAAGGTTCGTGGCAACCTGATTCAGTTTACGGATAACGGAGCTTGGAGTTGGTTTCAAGACGAACGAGTCGTCGTGGATGTTGCCAACAACCAGATCATTCTCGGGGCCATCGCCAACGGAGCGGGGTTTGGAGGTACTGCAGTCGATGGTGATGTGCGAGCCATTCAATTCGACCTTAGTAGTGGCAGCCGCAAAACCACTGTTTTGGGCAATCTAAAGTCGTATGGTGGTGGTGACGACCATAATGTTCCGGCCTTTCAAATCAAGCAGGACGGAAACATCCTGGCGTTCTATGCCGGCCATAACAATCTAAACGGCAACGAAGATGGACGCAGTTTCTTTCGCACGCTCGACACGACTTCGAACACATGGAGTAACCAGCGGGAATTTAGCTGGTGGAATTCGATCCCAAGCAATACACCGGGAGCGGGAGGCACAACATACTCGAACTTGTTTCAATTGGCGAAGGAGGATCCCGATGGCGATGGAAACGGTCGGCTGTACAACATAGCGAGAATGCACCAAAGCCCGCACATAATGTACTCGGACAACAATGGTGTGGATTGGGTCTATGGGGGACAGCTGACTAAACAGCCGTCTGGCGCACCAACGCATAGCTACGTCAACGGGTACTATAAGTATAGTTCCAATGGCCAAGATCGGATCGATATCATCGCGACCGAGTTCCATCCACGAGACTACAATACCAGTATTTATCATGCATACATCAAGAATGGGAAGTTACTCAATTCCGCCAACGAAGTAATTGACCATGACATATTCGATGTAGCAGCCTCTTTCGATGCGAGCAAAATCACATCGACCGATGATTTTACGAAAGTGTTCCAGGCAGGTGCTACTGAAAACTCGCGAGCTTGGATTTCGGACGTGCAAGTTTATGAAGACGGATCGATTCGTGTACTCTTCAAAGCTCGGGACGGAGCATATAGCGCGAACCACGATATGGGATCGGAGAATCAGAACGTGTGGCTCGCTCGATTCGATCCTAGCAGTTCATCATGGTCGACATATAAAATCGCACGCGCGGGTGGAGAATTGTTTACTGCAGGCGCGGAAAGCGACTACACGGGGTTGGGTGCACTCGACCCAAGCGATCCAAATACCGTCTACATTTCCACAGAAATCAACCCCATCACCGGCGTTGCCACAGCTCAGCATGAGATATACAAAGGCGCCACATCGAGCAATGGTGCGTCTTTCGCCTGGTCAGCAATTACGGAGAACTCGACTTTCGACAATTTGCGCCCCATCGTTGCCAAGTGGGATGCGAACAACACGGCCTTATTGTGGTGGCGTGGAGAGATGACTAGCTCGCAGCGTTTTGATACTGCGGTTGTAGGACTGATCATCCGAGAACGTGAGCTGACTTCACCGATCGAGTATGTCGACGCTTCGCTTGCCAACACCAAGCGAGTCGATGGACGATCGCTGAACATTACAATCTTGACGGGCCCCGAGGAAGCCAATGGGTCATGGTACGTACAACAGGGCTTTGGCAACTGTGACAACGTGTTTGCTTCGGGGGGAACGGGACCCGAAGATACGCCCACGTTGAGCACGGTTGTGACAGAGTTAGAGGAAGGCATTTACGACGCATTTGTCTTCTTTTGGGCGGGCAATGACGAAGACTGGCAGATCCGTGCCGGATTATCTGAGGATATGCTCACTACCTTTCGACGATTTGGTGCTCAAGGGATTGATCCTGAGCAATTTCCACGCGATTTCGTATCGGTCGAAAACAATAGCGACCTTCAGCTCTACCGCGCGTATCTCGGCCGCCAGCCCATAAGTGAAGGAGAATCGTTGAAATTCTTTGTCGGCGGTTCAATGCACACCGCAAACAGACTGATTCCAACTTGGTTCGATGGAGTTGGGTATTCCAGAGTCGTG
This sequence comes from Planctomycetales bacterium, assembly GCA_020427005.1. Lineage (GTDB taxonomy): Bacteria > Planctomycetota > Planctomycetia > Pirellulales > Pirellulaceae > Aureliella. The sequence continues at coordinate 11,904 of JAGQOY010000024.1, read as the reverse complement.
GACGTACCTGAACCTTCTTTTTAATCCCGATCATTCGCATCCATTTGATAATGGTTTGACAGGTCCTGTATGACGAGATCACTCAAAATCTGGAAGCGAGTACGCCATCAGCCAGGGAGCCATCTACAGAAGCGTTCGTATTTGCGGCCTCCAATGCCTCGCGCAATGACAATTTGCCATCATTCGCGAGCTCCTCTAATGATCCATCTGTTAACGAATCTACAACAAACATTGTTAACAAGGCCCGAGTTTCGAGCATTTCGAACGCACAGCGTCTTCGTCGTTGTACATTCGCATAAGATTCCCCTAGGGCCGCGGCTTACCAAGATTGGATAATGCAGGAGATTATCATAATCACCCAAAAGTCGAAACTGCCTCGCAAACCAAATTCACCGTGGGAACGAATCAAATCATTCTAAGCCGCGTGGACGCAACTCTGCTACTGGATCGATTGGCTGTGAATCGATTGACAAATCAATTGCTATTGGAGTTGGAAGATGGTTCCGACGGAGGCGAGGTGAGAAGAGCATTTCAAGAGACGGAAAATGCTTGCCGTCCATGCTGACATGAGTAACCGAGTACCTCTATGCGGAGCTCGTGATTTTACTCATGGGTGCTCGTAAGTGATGTGAGTGTCTTTTCGCACGAATAGAGTATTTTCCGAAAAGTAATCGAATTCCTGGAGTGATTTTGCGTTCGCTATCGGGGGGTAGGTAACGAATTCTGCGGACTTCTGAAAGTCATATTGAAAGATTTGCTGCAGCCAAGATTTGTTCGAGTCTGCAATTCAAATGACCGCAACGGTTCGAATCATCTCAGGTGCATGTGTTGTATTCGTGAACTAAAACATGCGTTATGAGATTGATCGCTGCTCAAAAAAAGCTAAATATCATCCAATTGAGCGGGTGCACCGTATTGCATCGCACACTTGGAGGTGTTTTATTGCGCACTTGATCGATTCGCGTACAGAAGGATGTTTCAAGAGAAGGAGGCAAAGATGCTTCACTCAAGAGGGCGTACGCAGAAGCGCCGTCTCGGCCATGAGGGGCTTGAGTTCCGACGAATGCTCGCGGTTGACATAACAGCCACACTCGGTGATGGAACTTCAATATCGAATCTTTACGAGGGTGGTGCAAGTTTTGTCGTTGCCCCAGACGCAAACAGGTATAGCGACGCGCTAATTGAGGTTTTTCCGGATCCTTCGAGGTCAGTGGAAAGCGTTCAATTTGAGATATCGGGTGACCTGGCTGCTGTGGGGATGGAACCCGGCTCCGGTTCCTCTACGACCATCCCGGCAGATATCGGTCCTCTGCAAACGGTAATAGGTGCCGTAGAGGACGACGATCTGATTGACAATCAAGTCACCATCAAGGCAGTTGTGCATTATGACGATGGCTTCTCACCAGCTCAGGAAGAATCCTCCGCTCTCGTTCTGACGTTGAAAGACAACGATCATTCGGAGGAAATGCTGTTGATTGCAGCGGATTCTACGGCCAAGGAACCGGTTGAGGCAACTCCTGGATGTGGAGGTGCTGAACCAGCAGACACCGGGGTTTTTGGAATCTCAGTACCTGAACATTGGATGGGTGGGTCGGTAGTGGTTCAAGTACGCGCCCCTTCTCCAGGTGAAACCGGCATTGCCGAGTTGGGAACCGATTATACGTTATCGCTTGAGCCACTTCCTCTTGGAGTCGATTCAACTGGATTACAGTTGGTAGCATTGCCTAATGGGCAGTTTCGCATCGACATTCCTTCTAAGGTCTATTTCGATGAGCAGGGGAACTTGGCACTACGGAACTTCGACCAGGTGGTAATCAATGTAACCCCGCTGGGACCGGATGCCATCGAAGGGGGCGAAATCGTTGAGATGTCACTTGTACCCGAAGTTAGCGTGCAAAGCTTTGGATGGAACGAAAATGAATTGTTCTTGATCAACCCTGAAAGCCAACGTGTACCCTATCCCTATACGGAGGAATTTCACATAACGATCAGTGGCAATGCATCCGTGACAATTCTAGATGGGCTACCTTCGGAAGCAGATTATGATTTAGCGACTGTACCAACAGAAGTTCTTGAATTTGAACAAGACACCGAAAAATTCCCAACAATCTCGATAACACCCTTTGGCAGAGCACTGTGTGAGTCACATGAAATGTACTTGTCCTTCGCTGGTCCGGGGCCGAATGCCGGTTCCAGTCAGGGAATGGCTACGCCCGGAAGTGACTACTCACTAGAGTTTCTCGATGGGTCGCCGTTAATGCTAAGTTTCAATGAAGTCGAGCAGGCATGGATCAGCGAACGTTTTGCTGCACCTCGCGAGGCTGACCGGCCAGTGGAAATTGTCGTGATTCCTGTCAATGATCGACAGTTGGAAGGGGACGAAACTCTGGCCTTCGACTTGTATGTTGTTTCGACAGAACCAGCATTCTCAGACCAGTTGATTGGTTCATCGAGCGCGAGTATTACGGAAGAATACCTTGAATCGATTGAAGATACTTTTGAGGTGTCTGACAGTTGTACTTGCACATGCACGTTGCAGTGTCCGAGCAACGGGCCTGAAGTAAATGTTGACAACTCAGACGGAAGCCTGGCCGCAAAAAGTATGCAATTTCCGCTTGAGATCACGTCTAGTCCAATCAACAGTTTTTCGACGTTGTTGATGATAGGTTTGCCGTTAGCCAAAGATAAAGTTGTGCCAGACAGCATTGATCTGGCCATCGATTTGATCGATGTAGATCAGTTGGGGATGGACAACAACTACGGCACCGGCTCTCAATCTGTAACGACTATTGTTTCTTTCACGATTGCGGGGCTACTTGAAGGAACGGAACCTGCATCTCCGGGTGACGTGATATGGTTGCCGGCAGTCGTAAATCTCGGCGATTTTGGTGGACTGACTTCAAGCCCTGAAAACAGAAATGCTCTGGGGGATATCTTGGCCAACTTGCGGCTCACTGCCCACCCAAATTTTTCTGATCTACCGTGGCCTACCGAAATGCTGTTTTCAGGTTGGACAGGTGAGCACAGCACAACGATCATCAATGGGGCGGCAGGGGACCTGGACCGCGAAATTCCTGGCAACGGTGGAGGTGAGGCAGCTCTCACCCTGGCCACTCGTCGTCCAGTGGTCGGGCCTCCGGGTGTTCGACTATTTGGATCCAGTCGTGCTATCGTTGGAGCAAATTCACTTGCGCCACTGGCCAACGCAGGCATACCCATCGATCCAAATGGATCTGCTGGAAACGCAGCAAGGTACCAGGCAAGGGTCAGCTCGAAGTCAACACCGGTTGTTATCAGTTCTACTGGCCGTGCAACGGTATTTGATGACTCAGGAAACAGCTTTACGTCGCTATCGGTGTTTGAAGGCAATCCGGCAACTGAGACCTACAAAGTAACGGACCGCTTCGGCAGCGTATCGAGCTTTGATTCAACCGGACGTTTGCAAGCAAGCACGGATCCAAATGGAAACACTACAACTTATGCTTACGGTGGAGTGATCGTGGGCTCCATGACGGATCCATTCGGCAACGAGATTCGCCTCGAGATCGTTGAAGAGTCCATCACGCCCACCGGCGATGGCTCTGTTCTAATTTACAAAGGAACCTATGTTACAGATCGGTCCGATACAATTTCCGTTGACAATCGGACGGTAATGATTCAATGGAATCAGACACAGACCAGCATATACGGCAACAGCGGGACGTTGATAATACGTGGCGATGATCCCGACGACTGGGGGCCGAGGCATGCTTTGGAAGAGAGGTTTATTTTCTCTGGTGGCAACCTATCGCGCATCGAGCGTCATGAAGTAGGAGGGCAGCTACTCCAATCGATCGATTTGGCGACCTCTATTTTCGCAGGCACAGAGGGTTCTACTGGTAGGGTCAGATCCACAATCTCCCGTCAAGATGGAGCTAGCAAGACCATTGACTTTCCTTTTTGGATGAGGCCCAGCTACACCATTCAAAATGCAGAGACACTGTACGATGCACGGGCTGCGTTGAGTGGGAATTCGTCAGGTGCCAATCTGTGGTACCTGAGCAACAGTCTTAGCAGAAGCCCATTTCAGGATGCACTGGGATCATCAACAGATTGGAATGGCAATCGGAGTGTGTACAAACTAGATATCCGTGGACGCATCTTGCAATTCTGGGATCCCATTCAAGTCGAATCATTGTTGCGCGACTTGATTCCTTCGGATAGGATTACTCAGCAGCAACGTACCGATTGGCTTGCGGGGCTGGACCTATTCGACTCGCAATATGCTTCTCGCTTCCAAAGCACAACAGCTGATTTTCTAAGCTATCGTTATGTGCGTGAGCAGCCAGAGCAATGGTGGAACGTTCACTCCTTAGACCTTGGAGAGATTACGCAAGCTATTTCGCCCGATCCAGACGATTTTAGTTTGCGGAACTTTCCACTTGCTCAGCAAATCAATCATAGTCAAGACAGTCAGGTCATCTCGTATGCCTATACCGACGACAAGAACCTTAGTTCGCAGCTGCTACCGAAACAATTTCCGACGTTGACTACTTACGACCAGCGCTGGGATGTTCCGATAACAGTGATTGACGAAACAGGCACTCTGATGGAGCAAGTGATTGACAGTGCCACTGGGAGAGTTCTTTCCCGGACTTACTTAACAACGCAAGCCTATTCGCTTAGACACAATACGCGACTACCCTTGGACGTAAATGCGGACGGTAGCGTTAGTCCGGTGGATTCATTGCAAGTTATTCACGCAATCAACCAGCAGGCAGCTGGCATTCCAGCAGATTTTTCAACGCGCGTTACGCCATATTTTGATACCAATGGTGATGGCGTTCTTTCTGTTGAAGATTTTCATCTAATCAATGATTTTCTCAGTGGACTAATTGAACCTCCAGCCTCCTCACAGATTGCAACTACCACGGACTATGTCTATTTGGACCAACCGGGATTTCCTCAAGGTGTACTTCGCCAAATTCGCCAGTTGACTGGTCGTGAGTCCGGTTGGCTCATTACGGAGTACAGCTATATAAATGATCCCAGTAAAGCGGCGTTTGGAAAGTTGAATTCGGTAACCTACGCCGCTGGATCGTCTCAGCCGATGATCTACAGCTTTACATACGACGATCGTGGTCGCCTACAAACTGAGACTGATCCTGCTGGTCGAATTACTCGCTACTATTATGACCGAATTGACCGGTTGGTGGCCGTTGAAGGGCCGGATCCAGATGGGGACGGGCCTTTGCTCCCGCCGACAGTCCGTTACGACTACAACACGTTGGGGAACTTAATTGCCACCGAAACTATTAATTCGGTGATTCAAACACAGTCCAACGGTACGGAAAAATTAATTGTTACGGCCCTAGTGGATGGCTTTGAATACGATAGTAACCAGAGGATCGTTGGCGAATACCAACAGCGGGCCTCGGAAACCTGGTACCTCTTAGATGGGTTCACAGGGATTTTCCGCACACTTGATGAGACACGCACGGGCGCCAGAATCGACATTTCATCATTGCATACCTATTTAAACGGGAATCCCTCGATCCTGAATAGCCCGGTCCCAGGTACCCCCAATTCTTATAACATTTTCTCAAAGTATCCGGGTCGAGTCGTTACGAACACATATGACAATAACGGAAACTTGTTATCCGCAATCGAGCGAGATGATGAGCTACCTGGAAGTGAACGAACAACAACGATTGAGTACGATCCGCTTGATCGACCTGTGCGCATTGAGACGCCCGATCCGATTCTTGGTGTTGCATCTGTACCCGGTGAACAGCGCAGTAATTCGAACGGCTTTGTAACCCATTTGAATTACGATAACGTTGGAAATCTCTATTCAACTATCGATGCATTGGGACGAATGTCCTCATTCACCTACGACTCGCTAAGTCGTCCAGCCAACATGACTTATGCAGATGGAAGTAGTGAGTCGTATAACTACACGCAGGTTCCCAGTGGTTGGTTGGTAAGCGCTGTCGATGCAGAGGGACGCGAAACGGCCATTCGGACCGATTTTCGAGGGAATGTAGTGGAAACTACATCGGAAAACCTCCATACGCAGGCTTCCTACTGGAACGACGGGCTTTTGCGCTCGATGACTGATGAAGGCGGACATACAACAGATTATCTGTATGATGACCGCGGGATGATGTCGGCTGTACTGCAGCCACGCATCGGTCGAGGGTCGACACGACCAACTACGTCGTTCCAATACACTATCGACGGCCTGTTGGCCTCAACCAGCGATCCACTTGGGCGCACAACGACCTATAGTTACTATTCAAGTGGATTGCGGGACCGGATAATTTATCCGGACCCGGACGGAAATGGGCCACTACTACCGAACTACAGTTTCTACGAGTATGACTCGCTGGGAAATCTGGTAGCCTTCGGTGATGCACAGAACGATCCAAGAGTCTTAGACCTGGCAGAAGAACATCAGCCCAGTCGAATCGAATACAACAGTCGTTATTGGCCGGTTAAGTCGATCGACGAACTTGGAAGGTCTGATGCGTCCTCCTACGACAACTTTGGAAATGTCACAACATTCATTGACTCCCAAGGCAATGAAACAAACTATGTCTACGACTCGCTAGATAAGCTCGTTTCAGAAACTCAGCGCTACATCAATGGGACTTCAGAGTCACTGTTGACGCAATCGTATCGCTACGACGGTTTGGGACTCTTGCGCGAGCTAACAGATCGCGAGAATCGCTCGATAGAATACGATTACGATTCCCAAAATCGATTGGTTTTGGAAGGTTGGCTTAGTGAAAATAGTGATTACCAAAGAACTTTTGAGTACGCCTACGACGCAACAGGCAATTTGATTGCACTTCAGGATTCGGATGATTGGGGTACGGATTTCCAATTTGCTTATGATACGCGGAATCAATTGCAGCTTGAAAAGCAAAGTATTCCTCAATTAGGTACTCAAGTCGTGTTGGATCGAGACTACGATAACCTAGGCAACCGAACTAGGACCGCTTTGAATTTTGGTGGCAACTTCGACCCTAGTTCTCAGTTGTCTCCAACACAGTCAAGTCCAATTGGCGGTGGCATATGGGATCTTGAAAACACCTACTTTTATGACAGCCTGAATCGGCTTGTGAAGGTTTCCCAGACTGGGATCAACAGTGGCAATGCCGTGGCCCCAAAGTCTGCCAGTTTTGAATACGATTTATCCTCAAATTTAGTAGGTATTCAAAGATTCAATGTTGCTGCAGCAGACCCGTTGATCGATCATCTCGTTGCACAATCCACTTTTGCCTATGATGCGGCGGGCCGCTTGACGAGTATTATTCACTCGCGGTCGCCTCTTGCGTTTGGTACAACTTGGCAACCGGATGGCGGTATGGCTTCGAGTACTTCTCCAAGCAATGCAATCAACGCGTTCGCGCTTAAATACGATCCGTTCAATCAACTGGCTTCCCTAGCATCGTTGTCCGATGACCAACTCACGAATTACTCATATGATGAGGTCGGGCAGCTGGTTGATACGTCGGAGTCACGCCTAGATCAATCCGTAAGTCTCCATGTCAAAAATCCCTCATTTGAATTGCCTGTTCTTTCGGGAGACGGCGATTGGACCAGCTTTCCTATTGAGGGCTGGCAAAAGACTGGGATCACAGGAGTGGCAGATTACGGTACGGCACAGTTCACTGCCGAGCAGGCAACCGATGGCCAGCAAACAGCCTATTCTGTCGATGGAGTCCTCAGTCAGATTCTCGATGCTAGCTTGATCGCGAGTCACCGTTATCAGCTTTCAGTCGATGTAGGTGATCGCCTAGATGTAGGCTTTCCAGGCTATTCGGTCGGACTCTACGCGGGAGGCGTGTTGCTGGCCGAAGCAACGGAAGCTGATTTTGCAGGTGTTGACGGAGCGTTTGTTGAGGTAAGCGTTTTCTACACGACTGCCAACACGGTTGCCCCCAATCAGCATCTTGAGATTCGCCTTGCATCCGATGGTTGGCAAACCATTTTTGACAACGTTCGCTTGACGGCTACGCCAACCAATGAAATTCCGATTGCAAATGCTTCGTTTGAATCACCAGGTCTCGTCGATGGGGCATGGGATTTGCGTCCTATTCCAGGTTGGCAAAAAACGGGTACCACAGGTGTTTATAACCCTACGGCTCAGAGCTATGACGGTCGGCAAGCTAGCCAAGGACAACAAGTGGCGCTAGTTGTCGATGGGACGATTAGTCAGGTGTTGACATCGACTTTGGTACCGATGCATCGTTACCAATTGGAAGTTGATGTTGGCGACCGGTTGACCCATAAGATTCCGAGTTACCGTATTGGCCTTTACGCAGGCGGTGTGCTGCTTTCCGAAATCTCTGGCTCAGACGTAGAAACATTGGATGGTGGATTTGTCAAGAAGCAAGTGTCTTATGAGAGCCTCAGTGACGTGGGCATTGGACAGCCACTCGAAATTCGCTTGACGGGAGTTGGCTGGCAAACCAATTTCGACAACGTACGGCTTACTTCCGAACCGATTGTTTCAATCCCCCTCGAGAATGCTTCATTTGAACTCCCTGCGCTGGCGGGAGATGGCACTTGGGACCTCCACGCGGTTCCTGGTTGGACAAAGACGGGTACTTCAGGCGTACACGATCCTAACGCCAATCAATATCCCGAGCGACAATCAACCGATGGTAGGCAGGTTGCATTGTTGGTGGACGGAGAGATGACTCAGCAGTTGAATACGCGTTTATCGCCCAATTCAAATTACCTGCTGAGCGTGGATATTGGCGACCGCCAGGACATGATTGGTTTGCCAAACTACCGAGTCGAGCTGTGGGCGGGTTCTCAGCGATTAGCCTATTCGACGAAACGATATTACACGGGCCATGAGGGAGAGTGGACGACAGTTTCCATTGCCTATTCAACTGGCGCGCAAGTTCCGGAAGATCAACTGGCAATCAAACTCATCTCAGATGGCTGGCTAACTCATTTTGATAATGTGCGGCTAACCGTTTCGAATCCGCACTACGTGCCCGTAGTCAACGCATCTTTCGAATCGCCCCGACTATCTGCCGACGGTACCTGGACCGAACTTGCCATCGAGGGTTGGCAGAAGACAGGGATTTCCGGCGTTTTAAATCCGACCTCAGCTCAATACTCCCAACGACAGGCGAGTGACGGCGTGCAGACGGCCTTTTTGGTTACGGGTGAATTCTCCCAGTCGTTAGATCGCTATCTTGCAGCTAATCATCGCTATCAAGTTCAGGTTGATGTTGGAGATCGGCTAGATCTTCCACTACCTTTCTACGCGGTGGACCTGCTGGCGGGATCGACTGTCCTTGCGAGCGTCAATAACGCAGAAATACCCAGCGTCAATGGTCAGTTCGTAACGGCAACCTTGACGTACGACAGTACGTTGGATCAAGGCATCGGTGAAAGACTCTCTGTGCGACTTCGTTCGTCAGGTTGGCAAGCCAATTTCGATAATGTGCGGATAACCGATACTCCCATGCATTTCGCTGACATTATGAACAGTTCGTTTGAGACGCCAGTATTGGCAGATGGAGACGATTCTTTTGAATACGCGCCAAGTTGGCAAACGACCTTTGGTGCGTATATCTTGAATCCCAGCAACGATATGTTTGTCGAAGACGCGTTACCACACGGTTCGAATGTTTTGTTAGGTGAAAACGATGGTGTTAATGACGCAACCGCAAGTCAGATTCTCACCGAAGAACTTCGCGCGAACCATCGATATGAGTTGTCGGTTGAGGTTGGAGCACCGCTTAGAGTCGCACTATCACCTGACTATTCAATTGGCATTTATGCGGGCGGAATGTTGTTGGGTGAAGTTACGGAAGAGGATTTTCCTACGGTCATGGGTGAGTTCATCACAGCCACGGTGGTGGCATACAGTCCTGCAGTGATTGTTCCTGGCCAAGCCCTTGAAATTCGATTCACGTCCCACGGCCAAAAAACGGCTTTTGACTCGGTGCGTTTTGCTTCATCTTCGGTAGAGGTATATGCTTACGATGACGAAGGCAATCGTGTGGACGGAAGTGGGACGACATCGGCTCGTGGCACGCATAACCGAATTCAGCAAGATTCCTATTTCAGTTACGAATACGATGCCGATGGAAATCTCACGCAGCGAACAAGTTTGACTGATGGTAGCGTAACCGCCTATGCATGGGATCATCGCCACCGGCTGGTTCAAGTGCAGAGTCTCGAATTCGCCTCGGGACCGGTGACGCAAACTGTCGAGTACACGTATGACGCTTTCGATCGTCGGACCGTTAAGCGGCTTGACGCCAACGGCGATGGGACGTTCGAGAAATATTGGGCCTACATTCATGACGGTGACGAAACATTAGTACAGCTTGAGGACGCCGATGGCGACAGCAACTTTGAAGGCTTTCGCGTTGTAGATCGATACATGTATGGTGCTGCGGTTGACATGGTTTTGTCCGATGAGCAGTATGCTCCTGGATCGGGCCCAATCTTGGCTGCAACTACCAGCTCGTCGATTGCTGGCGAAACGCTTTGGCTGCTGAGGGATCACCTGGGCAGTATTCGCGATGTGATTGACAGTTCGAGTAACGTTCGCCAGCACGTGGTTTACGATTCATTTGGTCGACGAACCGACGAGCAGGATTACGGTATCGATGGCGAGCCGATCGATGGAGCGGATCCATTAGCTGTGGATGTATTGTTTGGTTACACTGGTCGAGATTGGGACGAAGACACTCAGCTACAAAACAACCGTGCCCGCTGGTACGATCCTGCCCAAGGCCGATGGCTCAGCCAAGACCCAATGGGCTTTAGTGCCGGTGATGCCAATCTGTATAGGTACGTGGGGAACGGGCCAACCTCCAGAACTGATCCGAGTGGACTAGATTGGGAATGGGCCTGGGAATGGCATCATTTGCTACCACGTGAAGTGTTTGAGAAGTTGAGCATTTCTGGAGTAAACATTAATGCATCGGAATATGGCTATATGCTTCGTGGTATTGACCACAGGGGTGCTGGAGTCGGGGTTCATGCGCAGGGTTGGAATGATGATTGGGCGCGATGGGTGACTAGCAAGTTGGATGATGGAATCGAGATTACGAAGGAGATGGTTGATAAAAGACTTGCGGAAATGATTTGTGAATTCGATCTCCCCAATAAAGGGTTCGCTGCCAGATACTCATTTGAAATGCGGACTTATGCCTATAAAGCTGCGCATGAAATGTGGATGAAGGGTCGCCCAATTAACAGCCACGCGCTTACAAAGGGATTTCGAGCGCTTCGAGAAGCGGGTGAAGCCATCAAAATTCGAATTCCCAGAGCGCCGGTTAAAGGTCTTGGAGGTCCAGCGGGTTTTATCATCGTGGTTATCGGTGGTGTTGCACTGGGAAGTGAAGATCCATTAGGGAATGCTATTGATGGTGTAGTTATGACTTCGCGCATGGGAGATGCAGAGTATCATCCGCCGAATTGGGACATCTTGTACGGTCGCGAATATGACGAGTGGAACTACTATCAGCAGGAGCTGGACGCGTTAGATCGACAACGCAAATTAATGTCATTAGAAGGTCTTGCGGAGCAAGCGTTTAGACAGTGTCCACCAAGTGGATCGCCCCATGGCCAACCAAGCCGCAGGGAGTTTCCGCAATAATGCATTTAGTTGTATTTTCACCAAGATCGAACTTTATTGAGGCCGAGGTAGTCAGGGCGTACCACTCGGCGTTTTTTCACGGTATCTGTGGTCGAGACGGAGAATGGTATCCGCACGACAAGCGAGGTATTGACGCCCAAACGGACAACCCAAGTCCGCTCACTGTACAGTACAACAGGTACGGACTGGCGTCTTTAACATGGCCAGGATCATGGCCGCTGGTTTCCGCTGAGCTGGCAATGACGCTAGGGAACATTTCCAATATTCGTTGTCACCCGATC
>JAGQOY010000248.1 GCA_020427005.1 Planctomycetales bacterium | reverse complement strand
GTGCGAGTCGCACGGACATATAGCGTGTGTTTTCAAGGAAATCATTGATCAAATGGACGAAAACTCGCTACTCTAATGTGAAATTGCTCTAACTAAGCAATTCCCGGATCGGTTCTCCGTTGTTGCAAATTCGGAACGGGCGATTGTTGGGAGCGAAGAATTCTTGTTGGATAGGTAATCCCATGGCAGCAGCAATCGTGGCGTTAAAGTCCTCGGGATAGACGGGGCTTTCCTCAACAGAAGTGCCACTAGCGTCTGATTGTCCGTAAACCTGCCCACCTCGAATACCAGCTCCACATAAAACGCCCGAGAACACTGCTGGGTGATGATCGCGACCTGCATTCTCATTGACCTTGGGGGTCCGTCCAAACTCCGTGGCAATCACCACCAGCACTTCCTTGAGCATACCCTTGGATTGCAAGTCGCGAATTAGAGCTCCACATGCGGTATCGAGGTTAGCAGTCATTTCTGGACACTTTTGAAAAATGTCTTGATGGTGGTCCCATCCACCGAATTCAACTTCGATAAACCGCACACCGGCTTCGACCAAACGTCTGGCCAACAGGCATCCCTGCCCAAATGCGTTGTCTCCATAAAACTCTCGCACGTTCTCCGGTTCCGAAGCAATATCGAAGGCTTTCAGATCCGCCGAGTTCATCAATCGTGTAGCTTCGCGGTACGTTTGATCGTAGGCATCAATCAATAGGCTGTCGTAATCAGCTCGAAAACTAGCATCGAACTGCCGGGCTAGGCCAAGCCGACGTTCGAACTGACCGTCTTGCAGATAGGTGGGTGTTTGGGTGTTTTCTAGTCCTTTGGCCGCATTAGAAATGGGTACTGGTGCGAGCGCGGCAGGGAGGAACCCAGCACCTGGATGGCCAGCAGCGGAGCCAACCAGCACATTTGTTGGCAGGTTCTTGTTGTCTTTCCCCAATACATGACTGGCCCAAGCTCCCAGTCCGGGATGCCTTATTGAGTTGAGCACCTTATAGCTTGTGTGCATTAGATATTTGCCCTGCTCGTGAGCACCCGTTTCGGTCGTCAAACTCCTTACAATGGCTAGTTCATTGGATAGATATGCGAGCCGAGGCAACTTATCCGATATCGAAACAGACGGAATCCGGGTCTGGGTAACACCAGTTTCGCCCTGACTGTCGGTTCCAGGTTTGGGATCAAATGTATCTAGGTGGCTCATCCCGCCATTCATATACAAATAGATCACATGCTTGGCCTTGCCGCTGGCTGTTTCGCTGGCAGCTTCTGTATTCGAATGCTGTGCAAGTTCAAGGCAAGTTACACCCAGCAACGACTTTGCAGCACATGCCATCAAGTGCCGACGATTGAAGGAGTATGCCGTGTTTGAATTAAACATATGGAACCTATGGATTTTACGATCCCGACTCGCTTCATCGAACGAATATGAACTCACGTGTGTTCAAGAGAGCCCATAAAACATTTCCATACCCCATGGCGACATCACCGCGACGGATTTCATGCAATCCCACATCCTCATCACGGTTCGATGGGGGACGATTCAGCACCGACAAGAACATGATGTCCAAGGCTTCCTTTGGAGTTCGTGCACGCAGCAGACTATCGTGAATCACGGATCCCTTTTCGAGGATCATATGTGTAAAAGGACCATTGAACATGGTAAGCACCTGTGGCACCGTGGGATCGAGACTATCGCCCTCAATTGTTTCTCGGTCGCACTGTCCAAACTGGCGGATGAAATGATCTGCAGGCAGCGGGCTTGGAAGCTCGCTGGCGCGAACTAACATCTGTCGACGATAGGCAACTGTATTCAGTTGTTTGTTAATAGCACTCGGTGACAATTCGGCATCAAATTTCGCAGCTGCCTGTTCTAGCTGTTGCGTCGTAACCATTGCCATATCCAGTTCGACATTGTTTTTGAAAATCTCTGGCCCAGGAATCGACACCGCATAGGGATTGTAGATCGAAATGGCTAGGATTGAGTCCCAGAGCTGCTCAGCGGTCATCCGCCTTAGACGCGGTCCTGGAAAGTAGAAGAACTCCGCGGCAGAAGGATCAAAATCACTACTCTTACGCTGATATGTCTTTGTATACATCAGCATGCGCAGAAATTCTTTTTGGTTGAACTCCAGACGAATTAGCTCCGCAGTTAAGAACTCTAACAACTCAGAGTTCTGGCACGGGCTGTCCTCGCGAAGATCGTCCACCGGTTCGATCAGCCCTACACCCATTACCTTTTTCCACAGCCGATTTGCCAACGTTTTCGCAAACAACTCATTTTCTGGCGATGTTAACCATGCGGCAAATTGGTAACGCGGCAGCAGATCCTTGGCTGCCTCAGGTATTTCTCCCCAAAGTACTTTTGCTTTGACAAGTTGGTTTGGGGTTCCATATTTGAAATCGTGAGGCAACTTCAATTTGCGTCGCGAATCATCCGAGACGCGAAAAAGATTTGCAAGAGCTACTCGTTGTTTCGACCCAGTGAGCGTGTTTTTCTCATCTCCTTTTTTCAGTTCCTCACGCAGACGATTGATCGGATTGCCATTGGCAAAAGCCGGGGAATTGTTGTTATCTCTAGTTATCGTTGAATGAGTAAAAGCTGCTAATTCATAGAATTCCTGTTGAGTCCATTTGTCAAACGGATGATCGTGGCACTGAGCACAACCAATCTGCGTACCAAGAAAAACTCGCACCGTATTGTCGACATGCACTAACTCCATGCCTGTGTCTCTTAGCGTATAACCTACCGCAGGATTCTCCCAGATTTTGCCCTCGGCAGTGAGCATTTCATACACCCACTTGTCGTAAGGCCGATTCTCACACAACTGTTCCTTTAACCAATCTCGATAGGGGTATCCGAGAATATTGTTGTCAGGTCGATCAACAACTCGCAGAATGGCTGCCCAGTAGTTATACATGTGGCTAACGTAGCCGTACGAACTGAGCAGCTCATCGATGAGGACTTCCGTTTTTTCACTTCCCGACTGATTTGCGAAGGCGATAGTCTGCCCCAAAGTTGGAATTGAACCCACTGTGTCAAGGAAGATGCGACGGACCAGGGTGTAGTCGTCCGCCATTGCATTGGGATGCAATCCCGCCTTCGCCAATTGTGTCCCAACCAAATAATCAATCTTGGCGGCCGCATCGCGGACGTATTCTCGAGCCTGAATAGAAACAGAGGATACGTCGGGAATCTCCTCAGGAAGAGTCTTGACCCCTTCTGGTAAGCCAAAGCCCTTGAATTGTTGGCTCGGCAATTTCTTTTTGGGAGGCTTTTTCTGCGCCCAGGCAGAGTCAACAATTCCGCACACGAACACGGCCCACACAATAAGCAAAATGGCAGGAGTCCGAGGAATATTCATGAGCTATTGGATTTTTTGGACGAGTCTAGGGAATTTAGCCAATGAGATAAGTTTTGGTTCCGGACCAGACTCTGTCAGGTGATCAGCATTAGGCAAGTGAATGGCGTCAGCAGAATCCGCCCGAGTGAGGGAACGGATAAGATGCCTCCCCCTTTTATATATGCGAGCAATGGTCCCTAGTGACTAGCGTATTCGGCGAACAAACCGTACTCAATGGTTTTTGTTGGCTAGATGAAAAACGGGCAAATTGTATTTTCTATTCGTAGGAGTTTTACTGAGAATCCTAGCCGCTAGGGTCTTACCCACGTGCGACTAATAATCTCGAAATGGTCCACGTGGCTCAGTCTGCGCCATACTGGTTTCCCAAGCTTGGAACCGTTGACGCATCAACTGCAGCTGAGCAGGATTTTTGAGCGCTAGGTTTTCCCGTTCGGAAAGGTCTTGGGATAAATCAAAAAGAAACTCACCTTTGTCAGTGAGTATCCACTTCCAATTTTCGAACCGAGCAGCACGATCCTCTCGGCGCTGCCAGAACATTTCACGGCGTGGTGACTGCCCCCCACCCGTTAAAAAAGGTACTAAGCTACTTCCATCAAACTCTACATTCTGTGGCGGTGGGGTTCTAGTCCATTCAAGCAAGGTGGGAACCAAGTCGATGGAACTGCAAAGGTCATTGGACTCCGAACCGGCGGGTACATTTCCTGGAAACCGAACAATGCATGGTACGCGTATTCCTCCCTCGAACATCTGCCCTTTGCCACCGCGAAGCGGGCTATTGTCACTGCCTCCACTTCCTCCGTTATCGGAAAAGAAGATAACGATTGTGTTTTCCGATTTGCCTTGAGCCTTGAGCAGATCCAAAATTTCACCAATGGCCGAATCCATCTGACTGATGGACGCCAAGTATTCTAGTCGCTTGGAGGCGCGATTTCGAATCTTTTGATTCGGGACGCCGTAGCGCTCAGTGGAGTCAGTTCCCACCTCAGCTAAGAGATTGGGATAAAGAGCCCGGTAACTCTCGGTGGCTTGCGCACCGGAACGAATAAACGGATCTAAATTCGACGCGTTATGTGGAGCATTGAAAGGCACGTACAGAAAAAACGGCTTACCTTGTGGAACGTTGGTCAGAAAATCTTTGGCTTCACGCAAGAATAACTCTGTGCAATAGGTCCCCTTATCTTCTTCGGTTGGCGAGTAATTGCGGTACATACTGGGAATGCCATATCGTTCGTGCGTAAAGTAGTCGATGCCTGTATTTACGAATCCATAAAAGCGATCAAAGCCTCGCGACAATGGCAAGAACCGGCGAAGAGATCCGAGGTCCCATTTTCCAAAAATTGCACTTTGATAACCGCTGGTTTTCAGCATTTGGGGCAGCAGAACTTCTCGCGTATCCATACCTCCAATTCTTTCAAAAGATACGTCGTACTCAGCCGGTGGGTATAGGTATCCATAGTCAGGTGCTTCATTGCGAATCATGTCGTAGATGCCGTTGCGCTGCGGATAACGCCCCGTCAAGAGACTACCGCGGCTGGGAGTGCATGCTGGCCAACTCACGTAAAAGCTCGTAAGCTTCATTCCCTCACTTGCCAAACGATCGAGATTGGGTGTAATCGCGTCTGGACTACCAAAACATCCCATATCCCGGTAGCCTTGATCATCGCTAACGATTAAGACTACGTTGGGAGGTTGTGCGAGGCCCACTTCCATTTGCAACGACAAACATAAACACAAACCAATCACAGTAACTGCCAACCGGGAATAACCTGAGCCCACATGCTCTGGGAGTCGAGTACAGTTCATGTTTGGATACTCTTATTTTTTGGACCTGTGTCCATAGATTAGGATGCCGAGATTCTGATGATTCCTGACGAGCAATTCCAACTCGACGTGGAGAACATTATAACGTGCCCACCATGAATGAACTTAGTCAGCTGAAAGATTCACTTGAGCAAGCCCTGCGACCTGCTGCTCTTCATCGCCATCGTCCGCAAGCCAGGACATGGCAGTACAAGTTCAGTCCATCCCTGTCCTACGGTCGACACTTTGCTTGTCCCTTGCCTGGGCATAAACCAGCAGCTGTACTGATTATCATTGAACGCGGTAGACTCGCGTCGAGCCCCGAAGAATTGACAATCCCACTTTGCCTACGCCCTCAGCACTTGCCAGATCATCCCGGACAGGTTTCGCTTCCTGGCGGCAGGCTCGAGCGCGACGAATCGGCTCAACAGGCAGCCTTACGCGAATTCGAAGAAGAGACAGGAAGCACGTGTTGTGCAAATGCAATCGTTGGCAAACTGTCGCCGATTTATGTTTTTAATAGTGGCTATCTGGTTACTCCGTTTGTTGCCATCCGCGATGCACCTCGTGTCCCTTATGCACCATGTCAACACGAAGTACAGCGACTTATACACTTACCTGTAAGCGTTCTTTTAGACACAAACTCACATGCCGAGCGTGATTTCTCGCGTGGCCAAGTATCCTGGTCCGCAAGGTGTATAGATATTGAGGGTATCGCGGTATGGGGCGCCACCGCTATTATCCTGGGAGAACTAATTGATTGCTGGCCCCAAAACTAAAAAATGGATTGTTACCACACCGCTTTGGTAACAATCCATTTCCATTTCGTTCATTACACTAGTCTTGAAATTGCCTCACTCACTCGCACATTGCATGGACTCAAAGACTTTCTGAAGTGAGATTTCCAAGCGCTATCGCTATCAAGCTGCTGCATCTGGGTGTGTTGAATTCCAATGTTTAATCGCCGGTTTAATCTCACGCATAGCAATCCAGTGTCCATGAGTTTTGCTAGTGCTCGACATCATGGTATCTGGCGTTACTTCCCCTTTTTCAATGCGTGTAAGCAATTCCATTTCGCATATAGGACCAACTCTCCTCTGTCGACGAAACAAAAAACCACTCTTCATGAAATACCAATCTGCTGACATTTTTCATATCTCCCATGAATGTTAGGCGGGTGGGAGTACGACCGTGTACCCGATATGTAGTTATCAAGCTGCAAAGCCCTGTCCGGTTGTTACCCCATTGTTACCAATTTCGTTGCATGCAAACAAGGAATCTTAGCGAAAAATATGTTCCGCGCTCTTTTGCTGCAGGCATCTCGCGAATACCCCAATTGCTGGGTGACTCGCTACACTTGAAACCCCGTCTGAGCCGACACGGACTGCCCGCCTCTGTATATTTTTCGGATTCCCGTGCCCACAACGCTCTGATTTTCCCTAAACCAATCAGGTCAAATATTACTTACCCACCGATGGCGGTAAAGTTATTACGTGCACACGATTTATTTCACGACCGGGAGGCAACCAATATCACGAATTCACATCAACCTAGCGGTATTATTTGCAGGTCGAATCTAGCGAATTCTTTTGCGCAAACGCAAGAAACATAGCAGCTCTGCTACACACACCCCGATCTATCAAGTTGCGAGCCTCGTTCCTGATTTGTAGTTCGTCAAAAACTGGTTGAACTTGACTCGATGACCCGTTTTTTCTCCCAACTGCTTCCCCAATATCGATAGACAAATACGGCTGCTAGCAAAACGACCCAAGCCGTGATGGCGTACCACCAAATCAACAAACTGTTGCCCAGGGCATGCTGAGTTATTAGTCCGCCAAGCACAACCAAAGTTGACATTACTAGGGTTGCTCCAAGAACGAACCAAGTATCACCAGCACCCTTCAGCGCACCAGAGAGTACGATCTGAATTCCGTCAAAGATACAGTACAAGCCGACAAGTTGAAGCAAAGGAATCAACTGTTGCTGTACCGCCTCAAATCTCTCTGCGTTCGCACCAAAGGAATACACGCTACTCGCGTTTTCCGGAAACAAGCCGACCCAAAATGCGAATACCAACGAGTATGCGATGGCAAGTCCGAGTCCCATGGCGACATTGCGGCGTGCCAGATCAACGCGGCCGCCAACAATTTGCGTGCCCACCATCACACCCACTCCCAGGCCGAGTCCGATCAGCGGCACAAAGGCTAAGACGTTAATTCCCAGCGCCAAGCTGGTAGCTGCCATATCCATCTCACCCAAACGTCCCACTTGCAGCATGATAATAGAAAAGCAAGCAGCTTCGCATAAGAGCTGCAGACCTGCTGGAATACCGTAGACCAATAATCGCCGAAACATCTCTCGTTCCCACCGATGTTGATGCTGAACCAAAAACTGATTTCTAAGTGATCCGTCCATCCGGATACAGAAATAAGCTAGCGGCACTTTGATCCAAAACGCTGCAGCAGTTGCTATTGCGGCTCCGCTGCTGCCCAATGCAGGGATTCCCAACCAACCGAAAATCAGAACGACATCCAACACAATATTGAACAGCGTGGCGATGCCATCGAGTAGCAATACCGTGCTTGTTCGTCCATAGCCGGTCAATAGTCCCGATTGAACGAAATAGAACAGTGCACCAATTCCACCTACCACAAGTAACCGCAGGTAAAGGGTTTCTTCTGCCATCAAATGTTCGGGCTGTTGGGTTACTTGCAGCAGATATGGGATGCATATCCACGCAATGAGCAAAAATGGGATAAATGCTGCGGCCACAACCATCGCATGTTGGTAGGCGACACCCACGCGAGAATACTCCTTAGCGCCAATGTACTGCGCTACAAAAGTACTCACATAACTCAACAGCCCCATGGGAAAACACAGGAGAGCCCAGTAGAGAGTTCCACCGAGCATTGCAGACGCAGCCGCGGCTTCGCTCTTGTAATACAACAGAGTGCGATCAGTGAACAGAGTAAGTGAGACAAATCCTGAAGACAACATCAAAGGCAAGGCAATACGGAGTAACGGTCCTGGCCCCCGGTCCGATTTCCACCATTTGGCAAAGTTAGACACTCTTAACTCCCAGTCACTATCGAGCCCTCACGACTCATAAAATGTGCGACCCAATTGCTCAATCATGTGAAGCAGCCAGTTAGGCGATATTGCACAAGGAACCGTTGTCCTTGGGTCTCGATTTTTGAATGGGACGCGCTTATCAACAGCGCCTTGTATTCCCCAAGCCAAATCAAACCAGACGGTGTTCACTCAGAAAAGGTTCGCACGAATAGCGAGGGCCATGATCATGATTCTGGCCGACCTAGAACAATGACCCATAGGCCATCGTTTCGCTTACACAGCCCTACAACTTGGCGTGCATTGTAAACAGCAGGATATCTGGTTGGATGTCCCTTTTCACTGGAATTGCCGAAATGATTTGGAATAGAATTCTAGCCAAAGATCAATTTACGTCGTGCAATTTGAGAGAAAGAATCCGCTCGATTGCTATTGGTAGGTCGCTAAGGCGAGCGGCAGAAATAAATCTACCCATCCTAACCCGAAGCCTAAGAGCGTAAGCGAGGGACCGAATAAGAATCCCTCACTTAGCGGCTTGTTGCTTTAGTGGCCTGGCGTTGGTTCGGAATGGCGCTATCATAGCTTGGATCGGAGGAGGAATCATGGCCGGTTTCGCAACTCCACCAGTTGGTCGTTCCCAGTTGGTGCTATTTCCAGAAAAGTTGGATGACGTCATAGCATCGGACCATGTAGTTCGATTGCTGGACGAGATTATGGAGGGGCTGGATTGGCAGGCTTGGGAGGCCCGGTATGTGCTGGAGCGTGGCCAGCCGCCGATCCCCCCACGTATCCTTGCATCTGTGATCCTCTATGGGATCATAAAGCGGATCCGCTCCTCACGTGCACTCGAAGAAGCTCTTGAG
>JAGQOY010000247.1 GCA_020427005.1 Planctomycetales bacterium | reverse complement strand
AGCGACCGGAGTAAAGCTAGCAACCGGCGGTCGACCTCGCAGGACGGGAGTGTCAGATATGACGAACGAACGGAAGATCATTAAGAACAAGATCGGAATGCTCAAGCTGGCGGAAGGTTAGGGAACGTGTCGGAGGCCTGCAAGGTCTTTGGCTACTCCAGAGACAGAAATGCTCGACCAGCTCTTACAGCCCAGAGCGTAATCTGGGCAAAAGCTGTCAGATCAAGTACTGGCTACTACATATCTGAGCGCGCTTTACTTTCTGCGACGACCCCTTCAGCTTCTTAACTACAGCCTGACAAGCCTGTCGTTCATCCTGGCTCAATCGTACGATATACTTTTTGTTCATCGGATCCTCCTTGGTTCCCAATAGAATCCGATTTTTTCCGCTATTTCTCCAACCCCAGTTTTTTGTGTTGATGACGCAATAGGTCGTTTGGCGAATTCTCAGGCACGCCCTGCGTCGACGATTGGCTGTCGTATCACATATCGTCGAAGAATATTCCCGCCGACGCAGGGACCAAACCGTAACATCCCAAACGCCGGAATTCAGGATTAACCAAGGCCGGAATGACAATTCTCAGGCGACCGTACGGTAACCAGCTTTTTGGGAACTTTCTTTTTCTACCTGTCCCAAAACGCTTTTCTCATTCGTCATTCTCATGACAAGACCAACACGCAGTTGGTTTGAAAGAGAGAATTCCTCACGAAAGGGCAATCAAAATGGCAAAATTCCTATTCATCTATCGCGACCCTATTACAAGGACCGCTCCGGAAATGAGCCCTGATGAAATGCAGGAGCACATGCAAAAGTGGTTTGATTGGCTAGGCGGTGGCCAGGCTGCTGGCTGGGTCCTAGAAATGGGGAACCCGCTGACTCCCGAGGGTCGAGTAGTCACGAAAGATGGTTCTGTAACAGATGGCCCCTATGCAGAATCCAAAGAATTGGTGGGTGGTTACTCAATGATACAAGCCCGCGATTATGACCATGCATGTGAACTTGCAAAGGGATGTCCCATCTTCGTCTCAGGCGGACTTGTCGAGGTGCGCGAAATTGCGGAAATCTGCGATGCAGCTTCGTAGGAATGGGAGGTAACTATTAGATACCAGCGTATGGTCGCAACGCCGTTATTTCGCGAGTGTGCCCCCGATGAGTTCGCGTAGCAGTTCGGAACAGCTGGTGGAACATATGTTCCGTCACGAGTCAGCCAACTTAATTGCTGGCCTTACTCGTGTGTTTGGGGTCAGGATGATTGACGTCATCGAAGATGCCGTGCAAGACGCCATGTTTTCCGCCTTGAAGACTTGGCGTTTGCGCGGAGTTCCCGAACAGCCACAGGCATGGCTACGGCGCGTAGCCCAAAATCGAATGATTGAT
Organism: Planctomycetales bacterium; assembly: GCA_020427005.1. Lineage (GTDB taxonomy): Bacteria > Planctomycetota > Planctomycetia > Pirellulales > Pirellulaceae > Aureliella. Next base: position 7,715 of record JAGQOY010000247.1, on the reverse strand, counting down.
CTCTTGCGGCATCAGAGACTAGAACAGCAAATCCTGGCAGGAAAGGAATTGTTGTCTGAGTCTCATCTGATAGCCGAGCCGCCTTGGATCGTTGACGAGCTTGATGACAATCTGTTGCGCCTTATCTTTGTATGCTGCCACCCCGGATTGGAAAGGGACTCGCAGCTGGCGCTCTGCCTCAAATTACTCTGCGGATTTGGAAATCAAGAGTTAGGTAGAGCCTTATTGATTCCACCGGAAACCGCCAAGAAAAGGGTGAACCGTGCCAAACTACGATTGAAAGATCTAGAACTCTCGTTTGATCTTCCGGACAGCCATGAATTAGACAAACGTTTGGAGGTCGTACACGACGTCTTATATTTGATGTTCAATGAAGGTTACAGCACAACACGTGGGTTAGAAGCTATCCAAATAGACGTCTGTGAGGATGCCGCCCGCTTATGCCACATTTTGTGTGAACATCCTTTGGGAAATTCTGCCTCCTATGCACTTTTGGCACTAATGTTGTTTCATGCCGCTCGATTCGAATCACGCGTTACCTCCAGTGGAACGCCGGTGCTGCTCGACGATCAAGATCGCAGCAGTTGGGACCAAGACATGATTCGGGTTGGCCAATACTGGTTACTGCGCAGTGGACAGGGGACTGACCTATCGCGTTTCCACTTCGAAGCCAGCATCGCTTGGCAACACTGCGTAGCCCGTTCGTATGCAGAAACAAACTGGCATGCAATTGAAGGACAATATCGCTTACTCAACCATTATTATCCTAATCCTCTTCATCAGCTAAATCGAGCAATTGTTTTGGCCCGCCTCGGACGATTGGAATTAGCTTTAGAAATCGTGCGAAATCTCTCCCAAGATACGCGTTTGGACTCCTATCCACTGTTATATTGCGTTTGGGCAGACCTATTGCTTCAGCTTGGCCAGCCCGACTCTGCGGTACAACACTGGAAAACTGCTTTGCCATTAGTTCAATCGGAACACGAAAGACAGCTAATCACTACTCGAATCTCCAAGTACTCGTAGTAGAAACCAATACGAAGAAGCTTGAACCTGAACTATTGCACCGGCTATCACGTTGATTTGATTCGACCTACCGACCGAGGCATTAAGAGCCACTTGTATAACGTTAGGCCTTGGTTCATCATTATCTTGACAGGAAATTGTCCTTATAAAAGTTCTTTTCTTCTGTATTCGAAGGTAGCTAAGGATGGGGTATCGTTTCGGATCACACATGTCGATTGCTGGAGGTATGCACTTGGCCGTCGAGCGAGGCAGGGAGGTCGGCTGTGATGTGATTCAGGTGTTCGTCAAAAATAATAACCAATGGAAATGCAAGCCGCTAACCGAACAGGACTGTGAACTGTTTAAAGACGCGTTGAAGCATAACAACATTTCTAACCCCATTGCTCATGCGTCCTACCTCATAAACTTGGCGACACCTGACGACGGCTTGTGGCACAAATCAATTGATGCTCTGGTTATCGAATGGAAACGTTGCGAACTGCTCGGAATCGAAGGGCTGGTGGTACACCCAGGCGCTCACACCGATTCAACTCCCCAAGCTGGACTAGAACGCATCGCTGCAGCATCGCAACAGTGCATCCAGCAAGTAAAACCTAAGAAATGCAATTTGCTGCTTGAAAATACGGCGGGCCAAGGAACCTGTTTAGGTTGGCAGTTTTCGGAGCTTGGTTGGCTGATCAGGGAAATTTCGTCGCCCCATTTGGGAGTTTGCCTCGATACGTGCCACGCATTTGCCGCCGGATACGATTTCCGCTCAGCCTCTGGCCTTAAGGCCATGTTGACGGAACTGGAAAAACATGAGGTGTCGCAGAGAATTCATGCTATTCACATTAATGATAGCAAAAGGGAATGCGGTAGCCGGGTTGATCGTCATGAACATATTGGCCTGGGTGCAATTGGCGAGGACGGCATGAAGCGATTCATTCGTTCCGCCATGTTTCGCAAATTGCCAATGTATCTGGAAACCGCCAAAGGAACCGACGAATCAAGCGGTGAAGACTGGGACAAGATCAACCTAGCCACTTTAAGACGCTTGGCCAGCGTCAAGTGAAGACCGAAGTGTTTCCTACAAAGTCTGCGATGGATTGCCGCAGGCGCATTCGGGACCGCGTTGATTTTCATTTCTCCTCCCTAGTTGCAATTGCATTGCGAGGCAGTGAAACTAGAAGCAGTTTAGGAATGGTCCCCAAGCACGTTCCTACATTGTAGAGGACTAGGGATAAGTTTTTGGACCTCGTCTTCCAAACAAGGGACTTCACTACATTTACGCCTTTGCCGGAGGCTCCGATGTTCCAGGAGACTACATGGCCAATTACTATCGCATGCTTCCTCTGGGCGGTGCTTGTCAACGGCCGGGATGCTCAACAACTTGCATTGGCTGATGATTCAGTCGTTCGAATTAACGATTGCATATCACACGCAGGCAACTCTCTTTCGGCACCCCAGGAACAAGATGGAATTCTGTTGCGCAGGTTGTACATTACTTTGATAGGCATGCCTCCCGTGCTCGATGAGTTAAATGCCTTTATTGAAAGTAAAACAGAGGGACGTTATGAGATCATTGTAAATGAACTGATGCGGCGACCAGAATTTGTCGAACATTGGGCCGAAAAGCTAGACGTTATGCTCATGGAACGCCGCCCAAATACTCACGTGCCCCAGGAGCAATGGTTAGCTTGGCTAAGAGATCAATTGGCCACCTCTCGCCCGCTAAACCAACTGATGGCTGATCTTTTAGTAGCCGACGGTGCACCTGGTCGGCGTGCCTCTGCACGCTTCCTGCTTGACCGTTTAGGAGACCCTAACCTCATTACCAACGACGTGGCTCGGATCTACTTTGGGCGTGACATCCAGTGCTCGCAATGCCACAATCATCCGGCCATCGATTCCTACCTGCAAACTGACTATCAGGGTCTACTGGCCTTCTTTTCTGGAATCCATTTAGTGGAGGTCGCTGACGGAGAAAAGAAAATCCAGGTAGTGGCGGAAAAATCAGTATCGGATGCGCCTTTTGAAAGTGTATTTAACCGCGGCACAATGCATCGCGTGCTGCCCCATTTGTTTGGAGATAAAGAATTTCCTCAACCCTGGATCATGCCAGGCAAGGAATACTCGGACGGCATCAACGGGATGCCAGCCCACCCCACTCATAGTCGACGCGAACAATTGGCCCAGGCTATTCGCGATGGCCAAGTAAACGAATTCAATCGCAATTTAGCCAACCGATTATGGGCATTAGTTTTCGCTCGTGGCATCGTTGAGCCTTTGGACCTTCAGCATGGTAGCAATCCACCATCCAATGAAGACCTATTGGATGTGATTACCAAAGTGTTGGTGGATGAGCAGTTCGACCTACGGCGGTTCATACACTCACTCGTCATGACGGACGCCTTCCGTTACAGCGAATTCGATGTTGATTCTATTGAAAACATGCAGACAAGTTGGCTTGGCCAATTGTTTGCGTTGGGTAGTCAAGAAGAAAAAGGTGCATCTGGGACCGAACGAGTAGCTAATCTCCGAGAGCAGCGCAGTCAATGTCGTGCGAATTTTGAAGCAGCTCTTAACGGTGCAACAGAATTACAAGCGGAGCGTCTGTCGGCGTTCCAAAATGTCGACACTGAGCGAACAGCAGTCGTTCAAGCTATGGAGGCATACGCCAAAGCGGACGCGGAAAGGCAAACTGCCCAGCGCGTTCTCACAGAAGCTGAGGACAAATTGAACAAGTTAGAATTGGCGGCTACTAGCAGCGCCACAGCATTGCAAGCTATCGGAGATGATGGTGAGTTGGCAGCTGCGGTTGAATTGCTTAAATCAAGGCTAGCCACTATTCAGAGCAGCATCGAGCAAGCACAAAAGACCGTAGCTGAAAAAACGAATGCTGCTCAAGCGGCTCAACAGAACTTAGATCAAAAAAAGACAGCTCTTCAATCGTCGCAATCTTCGGCGGAAGAAGCCAATTCACGGTTCCAGCCCGCCTCCTACACAATCCTAGAGACGCGAACTGACTTTGAACGGGCGAGCCTCTTGCTCGCTTGCGCAGAGCGCGAGAGCCAACAGCAAGCTGCGTTAGCTCAGTTTCAGGATGTGCTGATTAAGTCACAAGAGACACAAGCCAAGGTAGCCAAGGCACAAGAGAACCACCAACGCCTAGAAACGGAGATCCTTGGGTTGCTCGCTCAACAGCCAGTTCTGAAGCAGCAGCTGAACGAATCCAAAGCCATTTGCGAATCCATGAATGGACAATTGCAGTTTCAGGAACAGAACATTGCCGAACTAGAAGGCAAACGCCACCATCTGGCCGATGCGGAAACACGACTTACTGCTGTGGTTTCATTAGTAGAAACACCTGACAGGATCCAAGCCGCCATCGATGAAATGCAACTGGCCCGCAAGAGACTTGACAAACTGATCATTGATGCTGAACAGGAGTTCCACGATGCTCAGAGCATCGCCAAGCAGAACCGAGCTCTTTTTGATGCGCGCAACTTAGCATTTTCAGAATTGGAGTCACAGCTCGCCAAGGCAAATTCGCGGGCTACCATCCAAGCTGAGCAAATCGCATCCATGCAGGAAGAATTACAAAGCCTTGAACAATTAGGTGCCAGCAAGATCGACGTAATTCGTCAAACACTTGCTAATCGATTTTCTTCTTCACAACTTCGCCCCCTATCTCCAGAACAAATTGGCTGGGCTTTCCTAGCAACTAATAATGTTTACAAGAATTATGTAGACAAACATTTGGCAGAACTGGAAAAAGCCGTTCCGGCATCTGCCTCACAACAACAAGATCCGAATTTTCTGTATGCCAGGAAGCGAGAGGCGATACGTAAAGCACGTGCGGAGTTGCAGGGGAATATCAACCACTTTATCTCTTTGTATGGCGCCGGTGCTGGGCAACCGCAACGCGAGTTTTTTGCTACGCCTGATCAAGCCTTGTATGCCAGCAATGGAGGAGCCATTTTCTCGTGGGCCGCCGCCTCTGGAAATAACGTGACGGCTCGCATGGTTGCCGCATCAAATGAACGTGAATCTGCATTCATTCTGTACCGAGGCATTCTGTGCCGTGAACCAACGGGCGACGAGATACAAACTGTCGAACAGTACCTTTTGCAGCAGCCGAGTGACCGGTCACGTTTGTGTCAAGAATTGGTATGGGGACTTATGGCCAGCGCGGAATTCCGTTTTCTTCCTTAATTAACAAGGACCGTCATCATGCGTCCAAACTATGCATGTGATTCGGTAGAACATTTTATTGCAAGACGAAGTTTTTTGACTACCGGACTGGGCATGACCGCGGTACTTACTGGGATAGGAGGGCTCACGCAGTGTGCTGCGGCCGAGACACTCGCTGCCCAAAGGCTCTCTCGTCAGCAGAAACGCATACTGTTGTTCAACATGCATGGCGGCCTAAGCCAATTGGAAACCTGGGATCCCAAACCTGGAACGGAAACTGGCGGTCCATTTCGGGCAATTCCTACCAGTGTGCCGGGCATCCACATTAGTGAACTATTACCCAAAACCGCCATGCAGATGCATCATCTGTGCTTACTTCGAGGAGTCAACACAAGCGAAGATGATCATGGCAAAGGGGCTTATATGATGCTCACAGGACGCCGCCAATCAGCAGCAGCCAACTATCCCGAACTGGGCGCAGTTGCAGCCAAGTCATTGGTTCCTGAAAACAGTGCAATGCCAGGACATATTCGAATTGTACCGTGGGGAGGTGGAGGCCGAGGCAATGATGCGGCCTACTTGGGCCCCAAATACTCTAGCGTCGCCCTCGGCAATGGCAAACCACCGCAATACACCGTGTTACCCGACGGCATCGACGATGATAGCGAAACGCGACGCCATGCGTTTCGCCGATCGGTAGATCAAAACTTCGCGTCGCAACATCGCTCGACTATGACCGATGCGTTTTTAAACAGCTACGAAGCCGCTGCTCAGCTCATGCAGCAACGTGAAACGTTTGACGTTGAAAAGGAAAGCCCTGCAGATCAAGATCGCTATGGCAAACATGATTTTGGAAGGCATTGTTTACTGGCCCGCAGGCTCCTACAGCATGACGTGCCATTCGTGCAGGTCATGCACAGCAACTACGATACACACAATGAAAACTTCGACTTTCACCATGAATTGGTTCCGCAATTCGATGGTCCTTTCGCAACACTTATAGCCGATTTGGCAGATTCAGGTTTGTTAGAAGATACACTCGTGATCGTGATGTCGGAATTTGGACGGACCCCAAATATCAATCTTTATATGGGAAGAGATCATTGGTCGAAAGCTTGGAGCATCGTCATGGCTGGTTGCAATATTGCTCGCGGGGCAGCCTTTGGCGAAACAAGTGCAAATGGAACTGAAGTTACCGACGGGCAGGTCGACCACGCGCAGCTGTTCCACACCTACCTGCACGCTGTGGGAGTTGATTCCAGCAATTCGTTCTTGGTCGATGGCCGAGAAATGCCTCTAGCTGATCCAGCTGCTGAACCAATCTGGAAAGTTCTAACTTGAAACCATCTAAGATGCGAGCTAATTCGAGATGTTGGATATTACCAAGGCGCACGTCATACAAACCTGGCCCTATGCTCGTCCCCTTTTGGCTTGTCGTTTTGATCCGCAAGGAAGATTTGTACTGACTTCTGCTGAGAATGGTCTGTTGCAGAAATTCTCCCTGGCGGACGGGGAGGTTACCGAATTGCCGCTGGTCCACGATAGTTGGGTACACACATTGGCCATTGAACCCACCGGCAACCTGGCGATCAGCAGCGGAGGAGACGGGCGCCTTGTTTGGTGGGATGTCGGTGCGGCAAAACCCAGTATGATTCGCCAGGTAAATGCACACCAAGGCTATGTGCGCAGCATCTCACTTAGCCCAGACGGCACGAAGCTGCTCAGCGGTGGTTACGACCGTGCTCTCTACTTATGGGACATGTCCTCTGGGGAGAAGCTTGCAAGTTGGCACAAACACGAAATAAATGTGTATTGCGTTCAGTTTCTGACGGACAACACCCGATTCTTGTCGGGCGATCTAAAAGGCCAACTCTTCTTGTGGGATTGCAATCAGGCTGAACCGCTGGCGAAATTCGATGCTGCTCCCTTGCATTCCTACAACGATGGGCAAAGAGTGAACTTCGGAGGAGTACGCGCGTTGGCGGAAGCAGCCGATGGTACTCAAATCGCTGCTGGCGGTTTGCATAAATCAACCAACCCTTTAGGCGCAGTACACGAACCGCTTACTTTGCGTTTTTCAGGTCAAGATCAACAGTTGCTTCGCAGTCATACTGCCGAAGGCATTCCGGGCGGAGGCATGTGGCGACTGCAATTCCTGTCCGACGGTACGCTGATGGGAGTTAGTGGAGGGAGCACGGGTGGTTTTCTACTCTTTTGGAACGCCGATCAAGATCTGACAATCCACAAGTTCCAGCTACCCTCCCTAGCACGTGATATGGATCTTTCAAGCGACGGATTGCTGGTTGCAACAGCCCATTACGACCGACAACTACGAATAACCCGCTTGGCAGAATAATTGACCGCAGTGCGAGTAATTTGCTGTAAGTCGCACCTACGTATCGCGAGTGTTTTCAACGAATTGGTGGATCACCAGGGAGATAAGGCGAGCGGCAGAAATAAATCTACCAATCCTAACCCGAAGCGTCAGAGCGTAAGCGAGGGACCGAACAAAAATC
>JAGQOY010000246.1 GCA_020427005.1 Planctomycetales bacterium | reverse complement strand
GACGCATAGCGTGTGTTTTCAAGGAAATCATTGATCAAATGGGCGAAAAAACGCTACTCTTATGTGAAGATTGCTCTAATTTGCACGAATAGCGTAAAGATAGTCATAAGAACGCAGGTAAAGTGTGCCGTTGGCAACGATGGGTGACGCAGTGATCGGTGCTTCCATATTGTTAGTGGCCACAACTTGCATTTCCGGCCCCGCCTTGACCACCGTACAAACACCATCCTTACTACCACAATAGATTATATGACCGTCTACATACAGGGGACTACATCGGTGTTGACCTGAATGCGTACGTTCGAAGTACTTCTCTTGCCCACTGGCGAGATCGACACATTGCAACCGACCATCTTTATGAAGCAAATACACTAAATTGTCGACAGCCAACGGTATAGACACATCAGGCGTCCTATCCAGCTTCCAGGCAATACTACTGGGTTGCTGACTCAATTCACCGCTGGAATCACTAGTTACATTGAGCGTTACGGTCGGTCCCTCCTTGGCCGTAGGAATAATAATTTTTCCATTGGCCGTGCCGGGAGATGCCACAAAGCGGAAGGTCGGGTCATAGCGACCTGGATTGATATCTGTCGGACCATTGAGATTGCTAAATCGCCACAACTCGGCACCCGTCTGCAAGCTGTGTGCGGTGGTGCAATTGGCTCCATGTACTACCAGGAATTGAACTCCGTCATGATCGTATAGAAAAGGACTTGCATACGAGTGTTTGCATTCAAACTGCGCGTCGGTCACTCGATCCACTTCCCAAATTGTTTCGCCAGTGAGCTTATTCAGCTTGATTACTTTCCCAGTCCGCGTATTGTCATCGCGTACCATAGCGCCATGAATCAATTGTAAATAGAGTGCATCTCCGTGCAGGACCGGGGTAGACGTCATCCCGAATTGGATATCGATTTTTCCAAACCGATCGGCAACGTTGCATTTCCAATTTTCATGCCCTTCAAAGTCATAGCAAGCTAGCACGCCGGTTGAGAAAAATACCCACACATGTTCACCGTCAGTACTTGGCGAGGGTGAGGCAGAATTCCCCTCCCCGGCACGAGCATCTTGGTTTCCGCTGGAAACTTTTCGTTGCCACAACACATTGCCCTTCGTAACATCGACGCAAATGAGAACCAGATCATCGCCATCAGCTGATGTGACAAACAGGCGGTCCCCCCAAACAACCGGCGTTGCGCCACCTTGACCGGGCATGGAGATTTTCCATGCAACATTCTTTTCGGTGCTCCACTGGGTGGGAATGCCCTTTTCAGTTGAAATGCCATTGTGCCCGGGCCCACGCCATTGAGGCCAATTCTCTGCTTGGGAAAGCATGGGAAAAAGGATCCAGGACGCGACAGTTAGACAAATCAATTGGGGCTTGTAATTCATGGGTGGTAGGTCCGTAACGAGGTGGGAGCAGAACCAAGTGGCGTTTATTTTACACGATACGATGCAGCAGTGGTTTGCCTTCAAGCCCCAACAACAAATTCTCAACGGAGAGTTCCGACATGCGCTGCCGCGTATCCTGCGTGGCGCTACCGATATGAGGTGTCAGAACCACGTTTTCTAAACTCAACAATGGGTGATCTCGGGGTAGCGGTTCGGGATCGGTAACGTCCAGGCCAGCTCCAAAAATGCTGCATGTCAAAAGCGCTTCGGTAAGTGCCTCAGTATCTACGACACCGCCTCGAGCAATATTGACGAGAATTGCTGTTGGCTTCATCAACTCAAATTGAGACTCCGCAATCATACCGCGAGTCTGATCTGTTAGCGGCACACATAAGACCACAAAGTCTGATCTCATGAGCAATTCATCCAAGGCCGTATAAGTAACAGTTAACTCTTGCTCAACCTCCGGTCGCGGATTTCGATTGTGGTACAGGACTTCCATATCAAATGCACGGGCGCGTTTGGCGACTTCACGTCCGATACGCCCCAGACCTATGATTCCAATCACCTTGCCATGCACTTCGCGCGCAAATGGCAGCTTGCGTCCGCCGACCACATACTCGTCGCCTCGCGCAAACCGATCTGCAGCCAGAAGTCCCCTTGCGACGGCTAACAGTAAGCAAAACCCCAAATCAGCTGTTGCACCGTCCAGGACTCGGGGAGTATTTCCAACCGGAATTGCCCTTCGCTTTGCCTCCTCCAAATCCACGTGATCAACTCCCACACCGTAATTGCTAATCACCTTTAACTTCGGTACTCGATCCAACATACTCGCATCCACTCTGGGATGCCCAAAGGTGTAGATCCCCACTACGGTTTCATCGACCTGGCCAAAAAGCGTTTCCCATGGCAATAACTCCACTTTGCCATGCAACAATTCTGCGGACGCCTGAGATAAAGGACCATCCGACACAACTCGGGGCAGTTTCGGCAACATGTGAGACTCGTCGTAGCAAGAGGTAGTGCAAATCGTGACTAATTTAGCGTTAGGAATGTGAGTTTCCAAATGCAGTTGTCTCAATCGGTGGAACAGAGCCAGAAAGTCGTCAATCCAATTTGCCGTAGGAGTTGAAGAGCTGGAATCGCTCGTTGGCAATGGCCACCGGCTCCCAGGCGTCGACGCACCACTGATGAATTCCATCTGCCCCACCGTGTGCATAGGCCAGCAGAAATCCCAAAACCGCCAAGTTTGCCGCTGGGAGGAATAACCAGCAAAAAAGTGTTCCCAGATACCTAAGATCGCTCTGATCGCGATGCGTCTCGCGATAGGTGCTAATAATGTGGTAGCTGAGAGCCACACCAAGCAAAAAACTTCGCCAGGGCAGTCCCTGAAAAGGCATTAGAAAGGCTATCAAGAACATTAATAAGGCCGCTGTGGGAAAAAAATATGGTGCAACAGCAATTAACCAATTGGGCTGACCTCGGAACCGCACGTGCCCCACCTCATCTCCGCTCGCCCACATGCTCAATACTGGATGTAAGGTTAACCAGGCAAAAAGTGCGTGCGTCATCTCATGTTCAAGCGTAATGAGTGCCTTTCCCCATCGCGACTTGCCGAGCCAGCGTCGCCAAACAATAAAAAAAAGAAGGCCGCCGGAAACAAAAGGCAACAACAGCCAAGGTCCGATCAGGCAACGCCAAAGCAATCTTGCGAGCGCCCAGGCTAAAAGTGGAGATGCCAATGCGGCCAGTGCCGCGCTGGGCCACTTAAGCCAAGCGACTACCGGATCAATGCGTTCTGACCATGCCTTTACCATAGAGGGCTAACGAGAAAAAGGAAGCTTGCAAAAACATTTTGTGGCCCGGTACCACAACAACGATTCCCGCTTAATTCCGTTCACTGCGAGCCGAGCAGGCTGGAAATAAACTCTTGCATTCGAGGTTCTGAGCTAGGAATCTCAGCCAGCACGCCAACTCGAAAGTTGGCCACTCGAAGATCCTCTATCCAACTCGGCATGGATCAACCGCGGTAGGCCAACTGAACTACATCGGGCTGGGATTGCCTGGTCTCAATCGTACCAAATAGTGTGTGGCTACTGGCATCGTGAATCAACACAGACACCAGGTTTCCCGCCTGACGCTCATTCCCCTCCCACACAACGATACGATCGCAGTGCGTACGCCCCATCATCTGCCGAATAGGCCCAACCTCATTTCGTTTCAAAGACGCCTTGCTTGGACCTTCTACAAGAACTTCTACTTTGGAACCCAAGAATTTTAGATTCTCTTCTTGGCTGATCGCATTTTGCAATTCAAGCAAACGCTGATTACGACTTGTTTTAACCTCGCTAGGCACATCGTCCTCAAGCAATTGAGCGCCTTTGGTCCCTGGCCGGACCGAGTATTGGAAGATGAAACTATTCTTAAATCTGCAGCGTTCTACTAACTCTACAGTCTGCTCAAAGTCGTTATCCGACTCGCCGCAAAACCCGACAATAAAATCGCTCGATACAGCAGCATCGGGCAGAATGGTTCGGATCCGATGCATCATCTCATCGTATTCTGCGACCGTATAGCCCCTTTTCATACGTTTCAAGATAACATCGGAACCACTCTGCGCCGGAACATGCAAATAGGGTGAACACTTCGGTAAATCGCGAACCGTTTCCAGCAACCGCAGACTCATGTCTTTCGGATAACTGGTGACGAACTTGATGCGCTCAATACCATCAATATCATGGATACTTGACAGCAGATCCGCCAATTCAACCGTTTTGCCACCGTCATTAAAGCGGTAACTATTTACGGTCTGGCCAAGCAGAGTGATCTCCTTGCACCCCTGATTAGCCAATTCGCGTGCCTCTGCAACAATGAGACCTGGAGCACGACCTTGCTCGGGTCCCCTCGTCATCGGCACGATGCAATATGAACAGAACTTATCGCATCCGATCTGAATGCGCAAATAGGCTTGAAACGGCGTCGGCCGCATAGTCGGGTCGCGCAATGGATCAAACGTTTCGTGGCTGCGCCGGATGTCTTCCTGGGAGCCAGCACGCCTCGAAAGGCTCACCGCAAGTTGTTTGCCAGCTCCGCTTTCGATATTGTGCAACAATTCTGGAATGCGATGTAATTGCCCGGGACCAACCACTAAGTCAACAAATGGTGCACGTTCGAAAACGGTTTTCTGGTCTTTCTGGGCCATGCAACCAATTACGCCAAGTGTCTTACTTGGATGGTCAAGTTTGATTTTCTTGAGCTTGGCCAGGTTTGCGTAAACTTTTTCCTCGGCGTGCTCCCTGACACTGCAAGTATTGAAAAGAATGGTGTCTGCTTCGAGGAGACTATCAGTTAGCTCATATCCCAAACGGCGCAGGCTAGCCACCACCATCTCGCTGTCCAGAACATTCATCTGACAGCCCACGGTATCAATAAACAGTCGTCTGGGGACGGGCCCGTTGGTCATAGATATTATTTCTCTCGATCAAAATCGCCGAAGTCAGCGGCAACGCAGGGAGTAAAGTAACAGTTATAGCTTCCCCCAATAAAAAGGGGCCTCACCAACAGACGAAAGCACCCAGCCCACTTCTAACGTTTGATATTTAGTCCAGATGAAAACGCCTTTAGCTCAGCAATGTCTGCGGCGGTCAAATTGTTCTCGTCCTCGTCCGGCACACCTGGATTTCTTGCTAACAGAGCTTTCAGGGTACTTTCCTGTTTTTCTTTGTTGCGAGCAGCCATTTTGGCCATGCGAACTGCCTTGGCACGTTTGCGAGCCCATTCAGTTTGCCCACTGATATACTCATGTATTAAATTCATCAGTTTAGCTTGCCTGCGTCGCATCATGCTAATGAGCGTCAAGCTAGCCAGTACAACTGCCACTAAACAAGCTAATTTGTCCGGTGTCATGAATGAATTCATTGTATAGTGTACGTAGAAAGGTCCATTTCCGCGGACACTTATACTGGAATCCCGAATGCTACCATAAGGTGGAATTGATCCATTCACCGCGATTTTCAATCAAATACACAATTTTGGAGATAAGTGAGGCAAATTTGGTCGCCTAGCGACAAACCCGTATTTGGCGTGCTTCATAGTCAACGATACAATTACCATCCAGCAACCGCCAATACAAACACCCCCAAATGGGCTAGCCTCATATTCAGAGTTAGCTCATTCTTCAGGGTTAATTGTTAATTAACTGCTATTTAGGCCCACACAGGCTATTCATAACCGCACGCAACATGGAGTCCCACGAGTGCAAGTCAACATTTCAGCTCGTCATGGAACGTTAACTGCTCACGATCAAGAGATTATTCGTGAAAAATCGGAAAAGGTGCGTCGCCTTTTTGACCGTGTCAACAGTATCGAAGTGACGGTAGACCTGCAGCATCAGGACGAGCCACACGTAGAAATGAACGTTTCTGCGGAACATTCTCCCGATTTTGTCGCATCTACAGCCGCCCAAACTGTGTTGGCAGCCCTGGACGGTACCATTCAAAAAATCGAGACCCAGCTCCGCAAGCACAAAGAAAAACTGACGGGACACAAGGCAGCCAGTGTCAAACATATGCCCCAAGCAGAGTGAACACGACTGCTGGGCAAAACAATACTAGCCTACGTGTACTAGCTTACGTGTAGTTAGCTATAGGTACATATGGATTCAATGCAGCTTTCACTCGTTCAACCAATCCCAAGCGTTTTTACAGATGTTTTTTGCTTTTGGATGGTGAGCGATGTTAAGAATCATTCGAGAAAGGTTACTTTTCAATGAAGTTTTCTGATTTTGTAAGTGTGAGTGCCATCCGGGCAGAATTAGTTTCGGTGGACAAAGAAGCAGTCGTTTCGGAACTAGTCGATTCCCTGGTTGCCGCCGGCGATGTTAAAAGTGGTGACAGAGATGACATTATCCGTGCCATTATGAAACGTGAGGAACTTGGCAGCACCGGCATTGGCCGTGGCATCGCAGTCCCTCACACAAAGCATCCCAGCGTTGACAAACTTGTCGGAACAGTGGGTGTCAGCGGTAATGGTGTGGAATTTGAAAGCCTGGATGGAGAAAAGGTCCAGCTATTCTTTTTGTTAGTTTCCCCTCCAGACCGACCTGGAGACCACTTGCGAGCCCTCGAGAACATTTCTCGACAACTGCGGGACGAAACGTTTTGTCGATTCCTTAAACAGAGCAAGTCGGCAGATGACATCGTCCAACTTCTAGAAGAGGCGGACAATAATCAGTTCGTGTCGTGAGAGACGAACTGTTTCAAGTCCAGGACTGTGAGGGAACGGCAACCCAACGTCTCGACGCATTCCTGACCGTTTTCATCAACAAACTGTTGATCATTTCTGAACAGCGTGAACATTCATGCCATCAAGGCTCGAGAAAGTAGTTACTGTCACTAATCCGATGGGCATTCACATGCGCCCTGCGGATTTGCTGGTACGTACCGCTTCACGATTCGAGTGCCGGATCGAACTTGAAAAGGACGGCCAAATAGTTGATGGCCGGAGCATCTTGGGAATTCTCACCTTGGGCGCTACACAGGGCTGCGAGATACGGCTAGTCGCCGACGGACCCGATGCCGGTTTGGCTCTGGCTGCTCTAGCTGAGTTATTTTCCCAGGGATTCCACGAGTTCAGTGCAGAAATAGCTTCACCAGGAAATGGTCCACATTAGACCCTGAGTTTGCCACCAGTGCAGAATTTTTGGAACACGAGTGACAACACTCTGAACTGTCGGTCAGATGATTGACTTCAGCCTGTGTATGCACCATAGCAAACACCCTTTTACAGTGATTACCACTCATGCGCAATAGCAGGAACAAAGCGTTCAATCGTCAAGTGAGTGGGAAACACGGATGCAAAATAAGCCCATATGCTCGAACTGCAAGGTATTGCGGTCTCACCAGGAGTTGCCATTGGAAAGGTCTTGATCCTTGACCGAGAAGGTTACAGGATTACTCGCTCCCAAATAGATTCCGCAGATCGCTCGAAAGAAACTCAACGATTGCAGGCCGCTATAGCTGAGGCCAGCAAGCGTCTGGACCAGCATCGTCAAAACTCTACCATTACAATTGGCGAACATGTTGGAGCCATCTTTTCGGCCCACCAACAAATGCTCCTGGATCCCAGTTTGCATAACGAATGGTTTCGGTTGATCGACGAACACTGTTATAGTGCAGAGTTTGCCATCTCGTCGGTCTTGACGCGCTACGCACAAGCATTCCGCCGCATTGGATCAGCGATGATGCGCGAACGTGCCTCGGATGTGCGTGATGTGGAACGTACGCTGCTAGAGGCACTTGGCGGCCAACCCACTTCGTCAACCACCAGCAATCAACCGTCGGTTGTCCTAAGTCATGACCTGACACCCAGTGAAACCGCCAATTTGGACCGCAAATTCGTAATAGGTTTTTGCACAGAGGCAGGCGGAGGTAGCAGCCATACCGCCATCGTCGCCCGGGGCCTTGAGCTGCCGGCAGTCGTGGGCGTTGGTCCTTTTCTGCATCGCATTGAGAAAGATTCATGGATCATTGTTGATGGTTTCCACGGCCGTGTCATCCTACAACCCAATACGGAGGTACTGGACGAATTTCGCCAGCGCATTGCGGCTCGATCAAGCAATGCGGAACGGTTGAGTGAGATTCGAGATCTGCCAGCAGAAACTCAAGACGGAATCCGAGTTAGTTTGTTGGCCAACATTGAATTTCCAAATGAAATCGAGGCTTGCAAACAACGCGGTGCTGAGGGGGTCGGATTATATCGAACTGAATTCCTTTACCTGGGTTCCAAAACCGAACCCACCGAAGAGCAACAGTACGAAGCATACTTCCGAGTGGCAACGGAAATGCATGGTCTGCCCGTGGTCTTACGAACGCTCGATTTGGGGGCTGACAAGGTAGCTCAATCAATTGCAGCTGATCCAGAAATGAATCCCTTTTTGGGACTTCGAAGCATCCGACTCTCTTTGCGACACCCCAAGCTATTTAGAACGCAATTGCGAGCCATATTGCGGGCTGCGAATCACGGCGACCTCCGAATCATGTTTCCGATGATAACCACGCTTCACGAATTGCGCACCGCCCGCATGCTGCTACGCCAAGTTGCTGATGACCTTGCCGAAGAAGGCGCGCCAATTCCGTCAAATGTTCCTGTTGGCATGATGGTTGAAGTTCCCTCCGCAGTCCTCATGCTCGAACATTTTATTCAGGAAGTAGATTTCATTAGCATCGGTACTAATGACCTTATTCAATACACCCTAGCTGTAGATCGTTGCAACGAATTTGTAGCTGATCTATATGCCGGACACGACCCCGCAGTTTTGAAGCTGATAAAGCAATCTGTGGATGTCGCCAACCAGCGTGGCGTCGAGGTCAGTGTTTGTGGCGAAATGAGTTCCACACCATCCTATGCCCTGCTGCTGGTAGGCATGGGTGTCCGGACTCTTTCCGCCCCACCTGCAGCTTTGCCTCAAGTAAAGCATGCAGTTCGCAATGTTACGCTGGAAGACTGTCAGCAACTCGCTAGTCGTGCTTTGGAGTTCAGCACGGCCCGAGAGGTTGAGGGCTTTTTACAATCTCGTTTTGCCGAGCTACTCCCGGAAATGGTGTTGGGAGTCTAGTTCATGAGCAAAACTCGCGTCCGAATTCGTTTTTCTAAATGCGGCGATCTCCGTTGGCTAAGTCACCGAGACTTAGCTCGATTGTGGGAAAGACTATTGCGGCGTGCCGAATTGCAACTTGCCTTTAGTGAAGGCTTTCATCCCAAGCCCAAGATAAGTTTCCCTTCAGCCTTGGC
>JAGQOY010000245.1 GCA_020427005.1 Planctomycetales bacterium | reverse complement strand
TCCATCAGTGTCCAATAGAAGTGTCTGATAGATCGCGCAGATCTCCAGCAGCGCATGCCAGTCTTTGCACGATCTTGCCAAGCGACTCATTTCAATTCCAAGGATCAACCCAACTTTGTCGTTACTAACCTCCGCTAGTAATCTCTGAAATCCGGTGCGAGCAATAATCGATGTCCCACTTTGCGCTTGATCTTCGTCGATAACAGTAACTTGATTAGCGTTGAATCCAAGGTCAATCGCGCGATCAACTAATGCGTATTGCAAGGCTGTCGATTCGCGATGCTCTCGCACTTGGTGAGGACTTGACTGTCGAACATACACTATGGCCAATCGATCAAAGTGAATCTTCTTTAGTTTGGGGGAAAGCAGGTTCGGAAGGGCTTGCCCGGGCGATTGCGTATTGCGATCCGACGCGTTCCATGGCTTCGGTTTCGCAGTTGTCTTACTCATGGCTGCCTCCTTGTGACGAGGAGGTATTTGTGCCGCGAGCATGGTTTCGAGTCGATCGACGATTGCTTGCCTTTGGCTCTCGGGTAGTTGATGCCAAAGATCGTTCAGTCGAACTGTCCGCGCTTGACGATTCGTCTGCGCTGTTAGTTGAGCAGGTAGGCGCGGGGGGGGACTTCTGGTCTGGACATGACAAACCTCCTGTGTCAATCGAATCCGTGGCAGTGGTGAGAAGTCGTTGCTGCGCCCAGTTTGCTAGCATAAGAAGCGGCTGGGTGCTGACGCGATAAAACCCATTTTTCTCAGGCGGCAAGCAGATACAAGAGGTGTCTTCCGACGCATCTTGCTTGGTAGTTCTCGATCTGCCAACGAAGTGAGTAAAGCTCAATGACTTCGGTCACACTCATGTCCACCGCATTCGTCATCAGAATCTTCACGTCGTCTGGAATCGCTGTTTTCAAGTCTGGTTTCATTGTCGAAAACACAATCTGTACGCTGCCAACGCTACGTACTTCCTGTAGTTCCTGATATGCGTAGTACACGCGAGGTTTCGTTTTCGGCCCAACACGCCACTTGGAAAGCCGACGGTAATTCGCGTACTTCCCAGTAGACGCTCGAAGCCTGATAGTCTTCAGCGACAGACTCGTCCAATCCTTTAAACGAGAACGCAGTTTCGGGCGTTGCCCCGTTTTACCTTCATAAACCCGTTCAGGGTTTGCAGGAAAAATCCAGGTGTATCCTTTTTCGTCGCACGCTTTTCGCACAACTTCTGCATCATAAGCTGTATCACCAAGCACAACCACTTCCGCACCTGCGGGCAACGGAAGCGTATGAATCATATGCGCAGCAGACTCTGCCGTTGTTTGGTGCTGGATGCCGTGGGCCTGACAGTATTCTTGCGTGTAGTGCGGGATCTCCATCGGGATACGGATGCCTGATGGTGAAATCAAAAGACCAAAAGTGAAATGATGGACCTTTTTGTAGACAACCTTCTTCTTGTTGTAACGTCGCTTTTTAGCCGGATTGCGTCCGCGATTGCCCGTGCTGTACGTGTTCTGAGTCTTCTTCCCAGCTTGGCTAACCATCGTAGCATCGATCAGAAACAGCCATACTCCACCTTTGGTTTCTTTAGCAATCAGCAACTTCACGAGTGGATTATTGAAGTCGTATTGCTGCCATCGAGGGCGTGCCATGAATCTTGTAAGCTCGCCCCGATGGATCGGTTTTGAGGCAATACTGCCTGCGGCCGCTGAACAACTCATTCGCCCACGATGCATGATGAAAGCAAGTACCAACCGAAGCAACATAGTTCGCGCAAACTGATTCAACATCGTTTCTGATAAGAACCCCTTGAGCGAAGCGGCGGTTTCAGCGACGATGATCATTGTGGGTTCATCCTGTGAAAGGTGAGAATTCAATGAACTAGACATGGGGTGAACCCGCACTTCATTGCAATACCATTTTCTTTGCTAGCATCGAAAAAGCGCAACTTCAAAAAGCGTCAGCGAGGGAATGTGCCCAGTCCCTCGCTGACGCTTCGGGTTACTTTTTCACCAGCCTGCTAGTCCAATAACTCGATGGATGTTGGCATCGTGATCTGCTCGAGTACAGATAACTTGATTCTGAGTATTTCGACGGACTGCTTTCCCCCTGAGAAAGAAACGAAGAGATTCCCATCGTGCTCGATGGCATGTGGGTAATCAACATGTCGCGATCCCACTAGCCAAACTAGTTTTTCAAACGTAAGCCCATCGGAGCTAATGGCGAGCGTGAGAGGATCTCGAGCACGGGGATTGCTGTTGGAGATTAATATGTACCGGCCATCAGACAGGTGAAGTCCAAACAGTTTCGATGTAGCATCGGGGAAATTGGTCCGCACAGGTGTAGTCCACGTGTGACCTTGATCTTCTGAAATGGAACGATATAGATTCTTGCTGCCACGATTGTCGCGAAAAAGTGCTACAAGCCGATCGTCAGGTAGCGTCCACCAAAAAGGCTCTTCGGCGCTCAATACATTGCTTGAACCTAGCACAGGAAATGCCTCCCAATCGTCAATTGCCTTTTTCCCACCCACGAGGAACTGCACGCCTGTTTTCTTGTAATCGTGCGTACGACGCGACATCATCCAGTCACCAGCCGCAAGCTTCTTTGGTGGAAAATTATTGATCGCATTGTCAGCGACTAATCCAGCACTTTCCCACCCTGAACCGTTCCATCGGAAAGCGAGCAGTTTTAGACTTGGACCAAAAAATCCAGCGGCTTCATCAAGCGCACAAAGTGCCAGCAGTTCGCCATCTCGCTGCCAGAGCCCTCGCGAAATCCATCGCATACCCTTTTCGGACCGCGTGCCGTATTGCGGAGAATCAGGACCCGAATTGGGTGGCTCGGGTGTAAGGTAGCGAGGCTGCGTCCAACTCAAACCGTCAAGACTGGTAGAGTAACTAACCCTTTGACCAACTCGGTCTTCGACTCCAGGACCATCGCTCCACATCGCGAAGTAGTGACCATCGTGAAAAGCGAGGTAGGCGTGTTGATTGACTCCTTGCGAGCTCCTTACATCGCTAATCACTATGTGTTCGGAAGCAACGTGCGGGAGCTTTGAAAAGTCTATCCGGTGAGCGTCCTGCGGCAACCACTCACCGACAAGCATTCGAGTGCTGCTAGAATCTTGCGTGTTCGGCTTTTCGTCAGCGATTACCGGAGTGAGCGACGACAGGCATAGGCCACTGTATAAAAGGTTCAGACAGAGGGGCGAAAACAGTACTTTGGTTCTCACGATTCGCGAATTCATTTTGTCTTTGCTCAATATTTACCATCGTTGGTAGTTGTACTCGAGATACACATCCAATAGCCTGTAGTCATCAGAATTATGCAACTTCCACAGGGCGAACTTTTATGAGACTAGCCAACTGTTACTTGTGTTTCTTTTTCCTGGTTTTGCTAGTCTGTCAATCAAATGCCGCAGATAGACCGAATGTCGTTATCATCTTCACGGATGATCAAGGCTACGGCGATTTGGCTTGTTATGGAAATAAAATAAACAAGACGCCACGCCTCGATCAACTAGCCCACGAAGGAACGCGTTTCACTTCCTTCTATTCGCAAACGGTTTGTGGCCCTTCTCGGTCGGCACTATTGACCGGTCGTCAGCCAATTCGTAGCGGTGGTTGGAGCATGCCGGCCGATGAATTAACCTTTGCTGAGTTGGCCCGCGACGTGGGTTACCAAACTGCCTGCGTGGGTAAGTGGGACGTGTCAAATCGCAAACCGATCATCGAGCGTATGCCAAACTCCCAGGGATTTGACTATTACTTTGGCCCTCTTGGCGCCAATGATGGCGGGAAGGTCGATTTTCATGAGAATAATGAGGTAGCCGGATCCACTCGCGACATGGGCAGTTTGCTCTCGCTCTATACGGATAAATCCATTCGATGGCTGAACGACAAACGCGATCCAAACAAACCATTCATGCTCTATCTTGCGCATACTATGATGCATACGATCATTGGTGCCTCAGAGCGATTTCGTGGTACATCCGCCGGTGACCTATATGGGGATGTCGTCGCGGAATTTGATTACGAAACGGGACGTTTACTTGATGAATTAGATCGACTTGGGCTGCGGAACAATACGATTGTTATATACACCAGCGACAATGGCCCATGGAACCAAGAAAAGTACACAGCCAAGAAAAAAGGGCATCCGGAAGGTGCAATCTTCTGGGGTGATTCCGGTCCGCTGAGAAATGGCAAGGGATCCTGCTACGAAGGCGGTTATCGCTTGCCTTGCATTGTTCGCTGGCCGGGCAAGGTCCCAGCAGGCAGGGAGTCAAACGCTATCTTTGCAACCATCGATTTTCTACCAACTTTTGCAACGCTCGCAGGGTTTGCTGTTCCCACAGATCGCCACATCGACGGAATCGACCAAACCGATCTATTGCTCGGAACTCGAGAAGCTGGCCGAGACTACTTTTACTTCCACGGTGCAGGAGTCCGGCAAGGAAAGTGGAAGTATCTGAAACCCGAGGCTCAGTTTTACGGCTACGCTGTCGAGGATAATCGCCCCAAAGTGGAAGAACTTTACGACCTGGACACGGACTTGGGCGAGCAACAAAATCTGGCTGAAAAATTCCCAGAGAAGGTGGCGGAGCTCAGAGCCCTCTATGAAAAGTTGGAGTCGATCGAAGGAAGTTACGCCCCCGCGGCAGCTCAAAACATTGCAGGTGCGCGCTAAGAGTACTCAAAGGTCCAACCCGCTGCAAGCGTGTTGCGAGATGCCTGGCAAGCACGAAGTTTGACAGGGATATACCGGATTAACTGGATGATCGCCGGTACGTCCCGTGAGCCGAACGGGACGTTGGGCTGCCGATGGCCAGTTTCGAAGAAATGAGTTCATGATGGACAAATGTCTCTTCCAATGGCCGATACCCTGAATCAAGATAACCAGCGTTAAAAGTTGAGCGCGTCAAACTATTCCTTCGTGCTCCTCGTGTGCTTCGTGGTTGAAATAATTTTGAATTTCTGCCGGTGTAGCTGAAGTCAAAAATGTCCCCTGTGTTTACGTCTTTTATCGATCCGGAATCGCATTGACCGTATAGAAAGCGTTGCGGTGCAATAGTTCCTCTCCGTCCTTTGAGCGCAGCCGAATTAGGTCAAATTCATAAACGAAACCTTGCTCTAACTTTTCGATAGAGATTCGTACTGATAAACCATCGTCGGCGAGAGTGATTGATTTGACTCCTGGTCGATGCTGTTCTATTTCAGGTCCACCATAGCCGGCATGATAGGGATGCGTAAAAGCGGTAATCGTGTAGGCCTCTGCTGAACTCGCCACGGTTGGTTCAAGTGGTTTGGTGAAGGTCACGTTGAATCCATCCGGCTCGATCGTGATACGATTCATTTCAAAAGGCATCTTACCGCTCCATTGAACCCGTTCAAGGGCGAAAGGTTTTATACCTCGGACCGGCCAGCCGCGATTCGTGCCGCCACACAACAAACTGCCACCAGGCGTGAATTCAACGTTTAGGATGCCCGTCGAAAGGCCCTCGCGAAACGGGTAACAGGCTCCCTGCCACACGCCGTTGATATTCTCTGTCGTCGCGCGCATTAGGATCGATTGCGTATAATCGCCTAGAAACATCTGATCTTCAAAAGGACCGAATTTTCCTCGAGTACGATCAACAGTAAAAGCAGTAATCGACCTCCCCATGCGAATGTAGGGAAAAATCACGGCATAGGGAGTAAGTTGTTTTACACGACTTTTCTCGATGGTAATGCGGCTGCCCGAGTTTGGCATCTCGGGCACTGGGCCCAATTCAGGAGAATATGAATACCAGTTGAAACTAGCCGGATGCCCATGAAAACTATTGGGCGACACAGCCTTCAAGCTGCAAGAACAATTCCATGGCCCCTGACTCTCTACATAAAACAGCGAATCATGTTCGTCAAATCCAATTCCTGCAGGGCTGCGTAGACCACTGGCAAATGCTGTCGTCGCACCATCCGGCGCGATCTTCATGATAAATCCACGGTTTAAGGCATGTGAGTAGTAGGATGCAGACAAACCAAGAGCCACGAATTGATTACCTGCAGCATCTAGCTTCGATCCAAAGGCATACTCGTGATAATTGGCATAACCCCATGCGTCCGAGATAGTCTCGAAACGATCTGCAATGCCGTCTCCGTTTGAATCCCATACCCGAGTCAATTCACAGCTCTGAGTAACTCGAAAGGCACCGTCGTTCCATGTCAATCCAAATATCTCGTCCAGTCCGGAAGCAAAGCGGTGAAAAGAAGGGAGCGGTTTGGTTGCATCAATGCCATCAATTAAGAAAATTTCGCCATGTCGAGTCCCAACTGCGACTCGCCGATCCGGTAACACGGCAATTGCCCCCGCCTCAATAACCGTATCCTTCGGCAATGGGATATTCACGATCGGATAGTAATCTCTTTCACGTTCTTCAGTTCCCCAACGCTCGCCGACATCTTCGGAACGTACATGGACAACGCTCCCCAAAAAAACGGAAACGACTACGAAAAAGAGACGTATTGGCTTACTTCGTGAGCAGTTCATACTGCAACTCCATGGAGGATTTTCCTTGAGGTATTTGCAGTCGCAGCAACAGCTCAAATAATCTCGGCTCTTTAGTTATCAATCGCATTTTTGTGTCCGTCTCAGGAATGTGAAGCCGCAAGCGATCATTGCGAAAGTCCCTTTCGGATTCGATACTGATATTACCTGTCAGTGCACGAAACCAGACGATCTGCGGACTGGGAGAATCAAAATGCAATTCTCGCTTGAGCCTTTGTTGCTGCGGATTGCTTCCCATCGCGATCGATCGATCTTCAATTTCGATGGCATCACTTCGGTATTGAAAAGTTGGTATTGAGGATTCGTCTAGGTAGTAGCCTCGAAATTGATAGCCGACGTTTTTGGGATAGAGTGGGTCGGGATTGGTCGGAGCCTCTTTCGTCATTACCGGCAACACTGGCCAAGGTTCTGTGTCCTCTGCCAGCATGACAAAGGAAACGTCTTGAGCCAAAGTAACTGGTTGCACGGCCGGATTGAAATCACCCGCACCCTGACCGCTCCAATTTACATCAACAAAGTCTCCTTGCCAGATAGCGGACAGCGTTCCAGTTTCGGCGTTGAATGCGTAGTTCATCTTTTCCGGCAGGCCAACTGCAATGCCCCGAAAGCCCGCGATACGGCTGCGACCACGATAAACTACGGCTTGGTCTCCCACCTCTAGCCTGGTATTCACAGCTCGAACTCCAGGTGGATCTGCAGCTGAAGTGCCAAGTGATAGGTAATACCATATTGCTGCAATTTGACGATCCGTGTTACCTTCTAGAATCGTTGTAAAGACGCTCTGTCCATCTGGCCAAGCCGTTGGCATGACCGTTCTCGGCCGAAAGGAACCAGGCCGTATTAAATAGCGATAGAACCAGGCGGGTTGAAGTCGTTCGTAGCTTGTAAGTAGGTCGATGCCCTGATTCACTGTCGCAGCTTTTCCATTGAAGCTGTGACATGCGACACAATTCGCTCCCTTGTCGCCGAGTAGCTCGCGTCCTGCGGCTCGTATCAGTTTTTCGTGCTGGCGTTCATCTTCGTTACGACGTTCTGAAGTTGGAATTTTCAACTCTGGACCGCTCAATACATCTAGCCGTCTGAAGAGTTCGGGCAACCTCTGGAGAACGCTTTCACCATATTGTTTCGCATCGTATTGCGGCATTCGCGTCAACATATAATGGCGAACACTCTCACCATCGAACAACACTTTTTTCATCCAAGCTGGCTGCAGCTTGGATCCCATCAAGGTGAGAGGCGGCGGGATGCGGCCGTCATCGCCAAGATTCAATTCATTTCCCTGAAAAAATAGGTTGTGAGACTCGTGCACTCCGCCGTAGTCATCGCGTACATGGCAAGCGATACAACGAAATGCTGTTAGCGTTTTTGCTAAAACGATCTCGTCCGAATCTGTCTGTTCGTCACCGATGGCTGCAGCAATTGCATTGCGCTGAGCAGGCTCGAGATTAAATATCGGACTGGGAATATTCTTCGCCGCTGCATCCGTCATTCTCGACATGCAACCACGCGTAAGATCCGCTGTTTCCAAGGGGCCAATTGGCGGAGCAGCTTCCATTCCAGATACGGCATGGCATGCCACGCAGTTCAACTCTTGAAAGTATCTTTTTCCCGTCTCCACCAAAACCGTGTCAGGAATAAAGACCTTGTCAGTGGGTGTTTGTTCACCAACAAGATATCCGGCAATGGCGAGTGATTCCGCACGTGTCAATTTCATATCAGGCATGCGTCCGGCTCTGCGAACTCGCAGCGGCTGAAACAGAAACTCACTCAGGGACTCAACGGTATACTTTGCAGCGACGTGTTCCAGAGGAATAGCGTTTGGTTTGGTGGAACTTCGGAGAGCCAGTTCGGGAGCCACATCTCCCTCTTCTTCAAACTCCTGATAATTGCGTGGGAAATTCTGGATTGCGGCATAAGTTGTATCTCTTGGACCATGGCATGCGACGCATCCAACCGAGTGAAAAAGCTCATTGCCTCGTTGCCGATCGACCGGTCCAGCTGCCTCCGCCAGAGGAGTACCGGTTGATTGGGCGATCAGAAAATGTGTGATCGCTTTCGCAATCGCCGACCGCTCAGACACAGTTCGTGAGCCCAACACGTCCGGCATAGTCGTCCCAGGATGGGCAGTCAAAGGTGATTCAACAAATCTCTGCAAGAACTCCGATGCGACCCGTGTTCCGACTTCGGATAAGTCCGGCGCTATTTTCATGGGTACAGAACTTTGCATTTTTCCGGTATGGCAAGCATAGCAACGGAATTCCGATATCAACACGCTCCCTGCTTGGTTCTGTGTCAAAGGGTGGTGCCCAGGAATAGCTGGATCACCAGCCCCAGCTACTGAGCCAACTAGAATAAACGCTAACAACGTGGTGGCTATCAACATAGTGAATTCAATGGTGAGTGCTTATTTATTAGAATCGATCTACCGATTCTAAACCTACCCATGCTTGAAGCATTAGCGATGAGTTGTTTGCTGACCGACACAATTGGCATTTTGGAGCCACCGAACATACATTCTGGAGCCCACGGAGAGTATAAGTCTAACGACGTTCAACTCGGTATTCGGCATTGCGAACAGCAGCAAACCTTGAACCTATCTACGATTTAATGCCACCTCAGCGGGGTTAACATTATCAGTAGTTCAACTGATGATGATGTTCCAAATCCGGTATATTCCGCGCTCCAACCG
>JAGQOY010000244.1 GCA_020427005.1 Planctomycetales bacterium | reverse complement strand
AGACGAAGTTGTCATCTGACCTCGTACTTCGTCTTCGAATACAGGCGATGACACATCACGGAAGACTCCGATTGGCTCTGGGAAGTCTGGCTTGCGCATTTTTGCGAGCAAATGGACTAGAGTTGCATCCGCTTGTTCATCATGAAAAAGTAAGTCATCCGTAGAGACATCGCCCTTAGATAAATCGACTACTTCAGGCCTTAAACCATTGAGCCGAATTCCCTTGTCTCGTTGCTTTCCAAAAATCATGGGCTTGCCGTGTTCGAGTTCCAGAGTGGTGTCCTCGCGAGTTGCTTTGTCTTGTGCATAGCTCCATGCGCCATTATTGAAAACGTTGCAGTTCTGATATACTTCGACCACCGAAGTCCCACGATGATTAGCCGCACGCAACAAAGTTTCCGCTAAGTGCTTAATGTGAGTATCGACACTTCGCGCAATGAATGTCGCCTCTGCTCCCATGGCCAAAGTTAACGGATTTAGAGGATGATCCACAGCTCCCATGGGTGTGCTCTTCGTAACCGCGCCTTCGAGACTAGTTGGCGAATACTGACCCTTTGTTAGTCCGTAAATGCGATTATTAAAGAGTACCAAGGTCACATCTACGTTTCGTCTTAACAGATGCACAAAGTGATTTCCTCCGATGCTCAGTGCATCGCCGTCACCTGTGATAACAAACACCTTCAGATCCGGTCGAGCTACTCTCAAGCCCGTTGCCACGGCAGGAGCTCGACCGTGAATACTGTGAATCCCAAACGTGTTCATATAATATGGAAAACGACTCGAACACCCGATTCCAGAAACAAATACGATTTGCTCTGGCGGCAAGCCCAGCTCTGGCAGCATCTTCTTCATCTGCGCCAAAATCGAATAATCCCCACAACCTGGACACCAACGGATATCCTGGTCACTTGCAAAATCATTAGCTGTAAGTACGGGCAATTGGCTAGACATGGTGGGAGTCTGTATGAATCGTTGAAAAATGGGAATGATAACTACGGCAATTGATAATCTATTTTGGCATTTGTGAGCTTCGCATGTGCCTCAGAATCAATTGCAACGCAACAAATGAGGCTCTCAAACGCATTTCTCATTGGCAGGAACGGTTTGAGGTGAAGTCAGCTCTTCAATCTTCTCAACCAACTCACCTACCGTGAATGGTTTGCCTTTCACCTTGTTATAACCGATCGCATCAACTAGATAGCGTGCACGAATAAGCATCCGAAGTTGCCCTAAATTCAATTCGGGAATCAATACGGAATCATAGCGACCAAGCAATTCACCCAAATTGGATGGGAATGGGTTTAGGTACCGCAAATGGCAATGAGCTACGCTGCGGCCTGCCTTTTGGGCTTGAGCAACAGCCGTGAGACACGCTCCATAAGTACCACCCCATGACAACACCAATAACTCGCCTCGCTCAGGCCCCATTACGGTTTGGGCAGGAATTACTTTGGAAATGTTAGCCACTTTCTGAGCCCGGAGATGGACCATCTTCTGATGATTATCAGCATCATAGCTGACATTGCCGGTCCCATCCTGCTTTTCCAATCCTCCAAGACGATGCATTAGACCTGGAGTTCCAGGGATCGCCCACGGTCGTGCTAACAAGTCATTGCGAGAGTAAGGAAGAAACTTGCTACCATCTGCGTTGGCAGTCGGATGAGTGACTGTGATCTTCTCTAAACTGTTGATGTCTGGAATCAACCAGGGTTCGGAACCATTCGCAATGTATCCGTCCGACAGAATAACAACAGGCACCATGAATTGCGTTGCGATTCTCCACGCTTCGATGGCCGCATGGAAACAGTCACCTGGGCTTTGTGCGGCAATCACTGGTAGAGGAGCTTCGCCGTTGCGACCGTAAAGAACTTGAAGCAAATCAGCTTGTTCAGTTTTAGTCGGCAGACCAGTGCTAGGGCCACCACGCTGTACATCGATAACTAGTAGCGGCAATTCCATCATCACTGCCAGACCCATGGCCTCTGCCTTTAGGGCAATGCCCGGCCCGCTACTTGTCGTAACACCCATAGCGCCTCCGTAGGATGCACCTATGGCTGAACATACGGCCGCAATTTCGTCCTCGCATTGAACTGTGCAGACGCCGAAATTCTTGTAGCGGCAAAGT
Organism: Planctomycetales bacterium; assembly: GCA_020427005.1. Taxonomy (GTDB): domain Bacteria; phylum Planctomycetota; class Planctomycetia; order Pirellulales; family Pirellulaceae; genus Aureliella. The sequence goes on along the minus strand of JAGQOY010000244.1, from coordinate 7,208 downwards.
TCGTGAAGGATGTCGCTGGCGGGCGTTATCGGATAACTTCCGTAGAAAAGCTCCTTATTGCTCAATTGAGCCGCAGCCATAAGCCCCCAAGCCAAAGCCTGATTCCCCATGATGTTGCGGTACTTGCCAGGCGGAAGCTTCGCAGATTCCACTTGATAGGAAACGCCAAGCAACTCCGTCGTCTCTCCGTAGGCCCATCCCGCCTTCAAAGCTTTTTCGTTGGCAGACTGAATCTCAGGAGTCTTTGAAAACTTGGCGTTAATAAATCGTTGCGTGGCACTCATGTCTCGGCCATACAACCAATAGACTAGCCCCATAGCAAAAAAGTTGCGGCATCGATCCGCCTCTTTCATGCTCAATCCTACCTCGGCAACCGCTGCTCTAGTCAACTTGGTCATGGGGACTTTAACCAACCGAAAGTTTTCCACCCATGGCTCGTCGAGAGGATTGGTACTAAGAGCTGCCAACTTGAGGTCTTTTTCGTCAAAGCTCTCTTCATTCACAATTAGCAATCCACCCGGACGCAGATCACTGATATTGGTCACCAAAGCAGCCGGATTCATAGCCACCAAGGCATCCAGTGTGTCACCTGGGGTATGAACTTCGTGCGAGGCAAACTGCACCTGGAAACCACTAACGCCTGCTCGAGTGCCGCGTGGAGCGCGAATTTCCGCTGGAAAATCGGGAAACGTTGCAATGTCGTTCCCTAATAAGGCAGAAGTGTTGGTTAACTGCGTTCCGAGGAGCTGCATTCCGTCGCCAGAATCCCCTACCAAACGAACTGTGATTCCAGTAACTACTTGGACCTGCTTGGCGGCTGTAGCCTGATGAGTGCCGTTGGACATTCAAAACGAGCCTATTGCTGAAGCAAAATGAGAGAAAAAAGAATGGATGTCGGATTTGATTCTTAGCTGGCCTGATTTTGGGATACCGGTGGGATTGAATGGCATTATGCAAACAATGGGCAAACCAGAAGAATCATCTGCAACCGGAATTTAACGGTTGTATCGTCTATGTACATCAATTTTAAATAATGATTCTACTCTTGGTAGCGCATTTGGCTACGGCCACCAATAAAATATGTGTACGTAATAATTGGGCGTTGCGACGATCACCACACCCTAACAGCCTGCTGCTGCCCGCTCACGCACCCTTCAAATGGTCAATTTCACTTGTCGTCCAAAACGTCGACTGCCTGAAATCGCTCGCCTTCCAGCATCGATAGGCTAGCACCCCCGCCAGTGCTGACGTGGGTCACTTGGTCTGCAAACCCGAGTTGTTCAATAGCTGCAGCAGAATCTCCACCGCCAATGATCGACGTGGCAGAACTATCAGCAATGGCTTTTGCGACCCGCTTCGTCCCAGAATCAAAAGGTGGCATCTCGAAGACTCCCATGGGGCCATTCCAGACTACCGTTTTGGCAGAATGAAGTAATTCCGCATACTGCTGGGCCGTTTCGGGGCCAATGTCAAAACCCTCCCAACCGTCGGGGATATGACCAGCGGCCACAACTTGCTTGTTGCAATTCCCGCTGAAGGCGTCTCCGCAATGTGTATCTACCGGCAAAACGAGCTTGTCGCCCCCTTTTGCTATTAGCTCTTTTGCCAACTCGACTTTGTCAAGTTCAACCAAGCTTTTGCCGACTTTCCCTCCTCTAGCCAATGAAAATGTATAGGCCATGGCCCCACCGATGAGGACCTTATCACAAATCCCCAAAAGGTTATTTATTACATTGATTTTGTCACTGACCTTGGCACCTCCCAGAATCGCTACAAAGGGCCGCTCTGGGGCCGAGATGGTGTCACTTAAATATTGGATTTCTTTGGCCACTAGGAAGCCTACAACTTTGTCCTTGCTCCCCATGGCCAACGGTACTGCCAACATCGACGCATCTGTACGGTGGCACGTTCCAAAGGCATCGTTGCAGTAGATATCTGCCCAACCTGCTAGCTTAGCTGCAAAGCCAGCATCTCCAGTCTTTTCTCCCTCGTTAAAACGAACGTTTTCCAAAACCAAGACTTCGCCTTCTTGCAGGGAGGCGACCTTAGTTTCAGCATCGGCACCTACCGTATCACTCGCAAAAGCCACGTCTTGTTGCAACAATTCACCCAGCCGCTTGGCGGTCGGGGCAAGCGTATACTTGGGTTCCGGGCCGTTGCCTTTTGGGCGCCCAAGGTGACTCATCAGAATTAGCTTACCGCCCCGCTTTACAACGGATTCTATCGAAGGCATCGCCATACGTATTCGTCGGTCATCTGTAATAGCACCCGAGTCATCTTGTGGAACGTTAAAATCCACTCGCATAAGCACAACTTTGCCCTTGGGATCTACGTCCGCGATCGTCTTCTTTGCCATGATTGAGTCTTTTCAGTCTTATACGAAGTGATTGATACTGGCCGCGGGATGTGCTCAACAACCTGACGGAATCCCGACTCGCCAATTTTCCCGCTCAGGCATAGCCACATGTTTTAAAGCAAACTATAGATTCTGCAACGCCGTGACCTAGTATTCGCTGGGGCCCACGTGTTTGTGGTATACTCGGCTGGGCGTCATAATTAGTGTCGTTGGCCAATTTGATAAGTCAGCTTTTAGTAGTCGTTTGAGCTTCCACTAACTATTAAGAGGCAAACATGGTTGCAGGAATCGGTCGTGTTGATACCGTCCACCCCATTGCAAACGCTCTGGTACGAAGCTTGATGTCTTTTCTAATCTTGCCCCTCTCAACCGCAGCTTTTGGGCAAGATCAATTGCTTCCCAAGGAGGTCGTAGATACTGTCGTAGTCGATGACAACGGCAGTCTGTGGGAGAATTTGAAGCAAAAATCTCCTTGGGTATTTCTGGGAGATTCCAATACGCATCGCGGAGAATATGTTGCAATTCTAGATGCATGGCTAGCACAAGAGCGAAACTCAGGACGTTTTGATTGCCAACTGATCAACTTGGGGGTGAGTTCAGAAACGGCCTCAGGACTTTCAGAACAGGACCATCCATTCCAACGACCATGCGTTCATCAACGTATTGATAAAGTCTTAACCATGTTGCGACCTGGAGTCGTATTTGCTTGCTATGGAATGAACGATGGAATCTATGATGAACCTTCCCCACAACGCATGGGTGCTTACCAAGCTGGCATGCTTGAAATTGCTAGGGCCGTTCGCGTCGCAGGAGCGGAACTAATTGTCCTCACTCCTCCACCTTTCGAACCTGAACCTGTTGCGGCCAAAAACAAGTTGGGGCCCAGTGAGAATGGACGCTATGCTTATTTTGCACCCTACCCACAATACAATCTGGTAATCGAGGAACAATCAAATTGGATTCTCGAGAACCCCATGAATGCCGTTCGAGTAGTCAACATCTTTTCCAAACTTACGGGCGAGCGAAAGCAAAGGCAACTGGATGATCCTGAGTTTGCCTTCTCCGGAGACGGAGTTCATTTTGGATCCGAAGCTCATGCCCTAGTAGCTGAAGCCATTCTCCAAGACTTAGGCGCACCGGATGAAATCCTGCACAACTACCCAAGTGCTGAAGCCATAGCAAATGCCATCAAACGCATGGCTTTGCGGCGGGATGCCTACCTTAGCGCTACTGGCAAGAATCGACCAGGGCTGCCAGCTGGATTGCCGGTGTGGTTAGCAGAAAAGCAAGCTGCCGCTATTCCTTGAACCTCAATGATTCAACTTCGCTTGTCAATATGTGATTGATGATTCGTGAGATAATATGGAAACGCAGTTAGGAGGTTCGGATGCAGGAGCCATCCAATGAAGAACGTGAGCAATGGGATCTGGCGCAAATAAAACAACGCCCAAGCCGCTATCAACCCAAAACTATGGGCGCCTGTGTCAAACGGCTGATGGCTCGAAAAGGCTACGGTGAAATACGTTCCGCAGGTGAATTGGAAGAAACCTGGCAAAACTTGTTAGGTGATTCCTTGGCACAGCATTGTCATATGGGCAATATCACTCGTGGAGTGCTAACGGTCTATGTTTCCGATAGTGCGATCTCACAAGAACTCAGTATGCGCAAAAGCCAAATACTCAGAGAGTTACAGAAATCCTATACTGCCGGAACGGTAAAGGACTTGAGAATTCGCATCCAGTCCTAGCCACACCGCAACTGGCACTGACTATCCATGATCGTAACATGGGGCAAATAATTGCCGTCGCTTCGTTACCAAAAAATTGGCTCTATGGGAAAGCACCGTGAAGCATTTCGTTTGTCCTTGGATGATACTTGTTTGTTGGAGCATTTTCTACGGCGCACAGTCTTGGGCTGAAGAGGATCGTTTACCGAAGATCTACATTGCAGGTGATTCTACAGCGGCTGGTGGAGTTGAAGGAGCGCGCGGTTGGGGACGGCATCTTCAGACTTTTTTCCAACCCGAAAAAGTACAGATTGACAATCGTGCTCGCGGCGGTCGAAGTAGTCGGACTTTTATTACGGAGGGATTATGGGATGCAATTGCCGCAGAATTGCAACCTCGAGATATTGTCTTAATTCAATTCGGCCACAACGACGGAGGAAGCATTAACGACCCGCAGAGAGCCAGAGGGTCTTTGCCTGGTCTAGGAGATGAGTCTCGCGAAATCGATAATTTACAGACTCAGCGGCCAGAAGTTGTGCATACGTTTGGTTGGTACCTCAAGAGAATGATTTCCGATACGCGTGCCAAGGGAGCTGAACCAATCCTACTATCGCTCACCGTTCGCAACATCTGGAAGGATGGTCATGTCGAGAGAGGCTCTGGTCGGTACGGTCAGTGGATCCGAGAATTGGCCGAACTTGAAAACGTACCCTTTATCGATCTAACGAATATCGTTGCGGATGTTTACGAACAAGCTGGCCCGGAACATGTTGCAAATTTGTTTCCTCGAGATCATACGCATACGAGCGACGAAGGAGCGTTGTTGAATGCGCGATTTGTCGTGCATGGGTTTCAGGCGTTGAGAGAGGAAATGTGGTCACCTTGGTTGTCGAACGAGGGCAAAAAGGTTCCCCGGGCGGACCCTTCCAACGTTCTCATTCCAAAAGTGAGTCGTGGAGAAAATGAGGCTAGTCAGCAAAGGTTCTTGAACACACCCTTTCCCTCGGACCGGTCACTTCCTACGCTTTGGTTAATTGGTGATTCGACGGTCCGCACCGGTCGCGGACGCGGTGAGCTGGATCAGTTTGGCTGGGGAGACCCTTTGCAGAACTTTTTTGACCTAGGGCAACTCAACGTTGTCAATCGAGCTATGGGAGGCACTGGAGCCAGGACTTTTCGAACAGGGGGATTCTGGCAACCTGTCCTTGATATGCTTCAGCCAGGGGACGTCGTTTTGATCCAGTTCGGACATAATGATAATGGGCAACGTGGAGCGCTCCGAGGGATTGGAACAAACACCGAGATACGCGATACAGCTAATGGCGTCACGGAAACAGTGGAGTCCTTCGGTGCGTACCTGCGAGAATATGTGCAGGAGATCCAAGATAAACACGCCACACCCATCCTTTGCTCCCTCATCCCTAGAAAATCTTGGGAAGGAAATGCCATTCGTCGTTACGAAGATGGACATGCCGATTGGACTCGTGAAGTGGCAAAGCAACAAGATATATTGTTCATCGATTTGTACGAACGTATTGCACTGAGGTATGACGAAATGGGGCAGTCCGCGGTGGAGCCATTGTTCGCCGATCAAGGCGTGCACACATCGTTTGCTGGTGCACAGTTGAACGCACAATGTGTACTGGAGGGATTAAAAGCCTTTGATAACAACCCTCTTGCTAAATTCCTTTTTGATACAGAGCAACATTCTCAAGACAACATTTTTTTCCTGACTCGTTAGTTGTCTCTACTTTCATACTAATCGCGAATCCATTCTTGGCTTTAAAGTCGCTCAACGATTATTGACAGATATTCGGTAGCATAAGCTGCCAGCTATACAGCCCTTCAGCCCTTCAGCAAGAGACAGGCTGGAACCAATCCTACTTTTACCAATGCGAATTCCAATTATTGAGCGTCTGGTTAATTCTGCCTACGACCTGAACGATTGTTTTGCACAGGAGGCTTCATGTCCCAGGGCTGAGGAGGCAGCGCCTCATACCGGGGACGACCATCTTGGACAGGAAAGGAAGCCAAAACAGTAGTCAGCTGCTGTAAGGCCACCAGATGAGCCGGCTGGTCACTTTCAAGTAGATTTGTATTTTCAGCTGGATCATTCACCAGATCAAACATCGCAATAACTTCGCGTTGATCGTTCACATGTATCTTGAACTGCTTGTTACGAATCACCCGCTCCGTAAAGTCCTTGACCGGGCGAACGCCTGCCTCATCTAATCTGGCCGGGCCGAATCCCATCGCCATTATCCACTCTCGTGGCCCGTCTTTTTCTTCGCCAAAGAAAACCCGCGCCAATGAATGTCCATCCATTGTTTGATCGGTCGGCAAGGGCGCGCCTGCCAAATCACAAAATGTTGGCATCAGATCCGTAAAATCGGTCAAGCAGTCAGTGATAGTCCCACTAGGAATGGAACCTGGGCAACTCACGATAAACGGTTGCCGCGGTCCATTCTCGGTCAACTTTGCTTTGCCGCCATCAACAACACGACCTGCCATGTGTCCTTCGATGCCCCCTGAAGTACCATTGTCGGTCGTAAACACCAACACAGTCTTCTCTCGCAAATGCAATTCGTCCAGCTTTGCAGTGAGTCTACCAATCAGATAATCAGTATAACGGACCATCGCCAAGTGCTTATCCATGGTGGACTTAGCATCAGGCTCATGTGGCGTCGCCACCAACGGACCGTGAGTTAGGGCCATTGGGTAATAAGCCATGAAAGGTTCATCGCGATGTTGTTCGATAAAATCCAAAAGATACGCGTTATAAACGTCGGGGCCAAATTCACCATGTTTTGTGCCTCGGAACCCCTCTGACGTAACAACAAATGGATCCCAATATCTCTCTCCACTTGGTGGATTGCCAGTTTCCCATCCAGACCACATACACCAAAAATCAAATCCGTGCTCGCGCAGGATCTGCGGCTGGACTCGAAAGTCGTTGATTTGCCATTTCCCAACAATGCATGTGGAGTATCCGACGGACTTCAGCTGCCGGGCAAACGTAACGTTGTGCTGTGGATCGAAATGGCACCCAGCACCCCAACGTGGAACGTCCCAATGGTTTACCCAGCCATGGCGAAATGGATACTGCCCGGTAAGTAAGGTTGCTCT
>JAGQOY010000243.1:6934-9427 GCA_020427005.1 Planctomycetales bacterium | reverse complement strand
CTTTTGGCAAAAGACATGTTTGCCAGCTTGAAGGGCCTCAATGGCGATTTTTACATGCCAATGATCAGGCGTTACTACGCTAACCACGTCGATATCATCTCGCTCCAACACACGCCGGTAATCACCATACGCATCGGCTTTTTCTTCGCCAATCCTGGGATCCGCTTTAGCCGCAGCAGCTCGGTTTGCGTCGACATCACACACTGCTAGGATATCGCCAAATCGTTTGTGCTCACGCGCATCACCACTTCCCATACTTCCAACGCCAATGCAACCTATTCGAGGACGATCATTTTTGCTTTGATTCCCATACGAATTCTTGGCAGACCATACATATGGGATCGTCAGTGCAGAAGCGCTTAGAGCCGACTTAAGAAAACCGCGGCGATCTGAGGATACTTTTTTCATCGCAGAAACCTTATGGGTGGGTTTTTGGCAGGTAGAATCACTGACCCGCCATTATGCTGACTGTCGATTGGATCTGCAACTATGTACATCCAAAGTCCAGTACCCCGCAAAGTCTAGAGATAAAGCGTCGTTCAGAAAGCGGCTGCCTTTTTAGAGCCTGTATTGCATTTTGGTTCACGTCAAGTTCGTCCCGCGAGCCGAGCGGAATGTGGTTGTGAAATAAGGGTCAGCCCGTGCACGAAGCCGTTGAGAAATGGACCGTCATTCAAAAGCTCACTCCCAAAAGAGCAAGCGAAGAGAGCCCGAACTTGTTCAGCGTAAAGAATGCGATGCCCTAGCAAAACTCTACCGCAGGCAAACTCAACTACTTACAAACGATGCAAAATGTTTGGTGCTACAATGAGTAGCGAGCATGAACCTACATTCAGGGCCTGTCCAGATAGGGGCCTGTTGCTTTCTATATTTTGCGGATTTCCTATGAACAAACTTAACTCGTACTTCTCGGTAGCAATTTTGTGCCTGTCATGGTGCTTTGCTTCAACAAACCTCAATGCCCAGCAACCTCCGTACGATATTTTCCCAGATGCTCAGCCACCTTATTTCCGGATAAGGTATGCCCTCGGAGACAATCATGACGGCTTGGCCTATGCGGTCAATTACACTCTCTGGGTACCCGACGGTTTGAAGAAGTTGCGTGGTGTGATCGTTCACCAACATGGCTGCGGCGAAGGATCGTGCAAATCAGGTTTAACAGGCGCCTTTGACCTGCATTGGCAAGCCTTGGCCAAGAAGCACTCCTGTGCGCTCCTGGGGCCGTCCTACGAGCAGCCGGAAGGTGCAGATTGCCAACTTTGGTGTGATCCCAGGAATGGCTCTGACAAGGCCTTTCAGCAATCCCTGAGTGATCTTGGCGCGCTAAGCGGCCATCCCGAACTAAGCCAGGTCCCTTGGGCACTTTGGGGTCACAGCGGAGGTGGACACTGGGCAGGTGGCATGGCTCTCCTTCACCCGGAAAAAGTGGCAGCCGCGTGGTTGCGATCGGGTGTTCCGTTGCTCACCCCCGATCCGTCTCGACCTGGAATTCAATCTCATCAACTCAACGACGCCGTCTTGCAAGTACCGATCATGTGCAACCTGGGAACGAAGGAAGGTGTATCAGTTACCGATGGAAGATTTTCAAGTGTCTGGCCTGCCAATCAGACGTTTTTCAAGGCCATACGACAGCGCGGCGGCCTCATAGGTGTTGCTATCGATCCTATGACAGCCCACGAGTGTGGTAACCAACGCTATTTGGCAATTCCCTGGATCGATGCTTGCCTGACAGAGCGACTGCCATCGGACGATACTAGTCAGCTGCGCTCTATGCCAAGTTCTATTGGATGGCTCGGCGAGGTAGGTGGAACCAGCGTCAGGCCAATCGCTGAGTACTCTGGGGACCAGCTTACCCAAGCCTGGTTGCCCAATGAAGCAATCGCCAATAAATGGTTGCAATACGTGCGCGATACGCAAGTCTCAGACGATACGCCGCCATCAGCACCCTATAACATAGAAATCAACGGCAACCAGCTTCGATGGGAGGCCGAGGCCGATCTGGAAAGTGGCTTGGCCGGTTTTCTTATCGAACGCGACGGACAGATCATTGCCAAATTACCTGAATCACCGCAAAACCCCTTTGGCCGCCACATCTTCCAGAATTTACAATACAGCGACACTCCGACGCAGCCACTTGTAACCATGACTTATACCGACTCCACGGCCAGTTCAAATACAAATCATCAATATCGCGTGTACAGTCTAAATACCGTGGGTCTACAGTCTCAATAAGTATGATCACATTGGCAAATGGGGCAAAACCGTTGCCTATACGACTAGGTAGAACACTGTCCGTTCGGATACCAACAAGCTAACACGTGCTGGCGGCATGCAATCGTGCAACAGTTCGCTGCCGACGGCTGGCCCCTCAAAAGGCGAACTCTCCAATCGTACTCGTACCCAATGCCATGGTGTCCGTGCCCGCACTCGCACTCGACCGGGAACAGTCACTCTTCAAGCGGGAGTACGATTACCGGCTGATGCCTGAGTACG
>JAGQOY010000243.1:0-6789 GCA_020427005.1 Planctomycetales bacterium | reverse complement strand
GCACTGCAGTATCTGCGGATAGCACATCGCACCCATACTCGGTCAGCAGTGATTTGTCCAAGCGACTTTTGTGAGCCCTCAAAAGGCGAACTCTCCAATCGTACTCGCACCTAAAGCCATGGTGCTCGTGCCCGCACTCGCACTCGACCGGGAACAGTCACTCTTCAAGCGGGAGTACGATTACCGGCTGATGCCTGAGTACGAAATGAGTCAATCAAAGACATACAATCGATCAGATCAACTGGATCCAACTGCCATAGGTCATTAGCGTCGCAATTTCTTTTTTCAACAGTCCTTCGTGCCTCTGTGCCTCTGTGAGAGACTATCACTTGGATGCGCCGCACTGCAGTATCTGCGGATAGCACATCGCACCCATACTCGGTCAGCAGTGATTTGTCCAAGCGACTTTTGTGAGCCATGAACAACTACGCCATTTCGCTCAGGCCTGATAATGTAAGTTCCTATTGAACCTCGGCGATACAGAAGATGCTGGCTGGCGTTCATTCGCGATGAGTGAGCTAATCTCTGGCACAGCCATTAGCTAAGGGGGACCAAAGTCCGAAGATTAGACGTTGCTTCTACGGTGATCATAAATTCTAAGTGTCACGGCCATCGTCGTACGCCAAAATTGGATGGATTTCGTTTTCCAACCAAGTGTCACAGGGCTGAGCAAGCACGTGTTGAACTTACCGTATGGAAATCGGGAGAGCGGACGGCTAGAATGCCACGACGTTTCAGTCTCCCTTCGATAGGTTTCATGCAACTGTTCTCGATTCCATAATGAACGACGTCACGCGCATTTTGTCGAAAATCGAAGCCGGTGATCAGCAGGCTGCGGACGATCTTTTGCCACTGGTTTACGGTGAATTAAGGAAATTGGCTGCAGCAAAAATGGCTTCCGAGTCTCCAGATCACACTCTCCAAGCCACGGCTCTGGTCCACGAAGCCTTTTTGCGATTGGTTGATGTCCAGACTGCGCAGTGTTGGAACAGCCGCAATCACTTCTTTTCGGCCGCTGCAGAAGCAATGCGGCGTATTCTAATTGACCGCGCCCGGGACAAGCGTCGACTCAAGCGGGGTGGTGCGCTCAAGCGAGTTGATCTGAGCAAGATTGAAATTGCCACGGACGCACCTGGCGATAGCCTTTTGGCGATTGATGAGGCGCTCGAGCGACTGGCGATAGAAAGGCAGGATTGTGCTTCGCTCGTCAGGCTCCGGTTTTTTGCAGGTTTGTCCTTTGACGAAGCGGCCGCGGTATTAGGCATCTCATCGCGGACGGCAAAACGCCATTGGGCATATGCCCGTGCATGGCTGTTTGAAGCACTACATGCCGATACCGCTACGGAATAATTTTTCCGATTTCGCAAAATTCTAGTCGTTGGCTGTCACTCGGAGGCGCGCAAACGGAGCACTGTAAGTAGCCCACAATTCCGGAGACTGCTGCTATGGCAAGTAATACGCCCGATGTTCACACGATTTTCAACCGGGCTCTCGAGCTCGAATCCTCCGAGCAACGCGAGCAGTTTTTAAATCAGATTTGCGCTGATCATGGAGAGCTCCGCCAGCGAGTGGAACAACTGTTGAATGCCCATCAAGCTGCCGGAGCATTTCTAGGGGGTGCTGCGGCTAACCTTGCCGCTACGGAGCACGTATCGGCTTCAAACCCGTCTTCGAGTCAGACGGCTGAATTGCGATTTGCACCCGGTACGCGCATCGGCAACTACAAGCTGCGCGAGCAATTGGCCGAGGGTGGCATGGGGGTCGTGTACGTTGCTGAACAAACCGAACCGGTGCGTCGCAAGGTGGCTCTAAAAGTTATCAAGCCTGGTATGTCCACGCGGGACGTGGTAGCACGATTTGAAGCCGAGCGGCAAGCCTTGGCGCTGATGGACCATCCCAATATTGCTCGCGTCATCGATGGCGGATCAACCGAGTCAGGTCAGCCCTATTTCGTGATGGAGCTCGTACAAGGCTTGCCTCTCACTCAGTACTGTGACAACCACAAACTGACAACGACTCAGCGCTTGCAGTTATTCATGAAAGTTTGCCGGGCCGTACAGCACGCCCATCAGAAAGGCATCATCCATCGCGACCTGAAGCCATCCAATGTGTTGGTGGCGGAAATCGACGATGAAGCGGTACCCAAAGTCATCGACTTTGGTGTGGCCAAAGCCCTGCATCAGAAACTGTCCGAACAGACGGTCTATACGCAATTTTCGCAGATGATTGGGACTCCGTTGTACATGAGTCCCGAACAAGTGGGCTTGGGAGTGATTGACGTTGATACACGCAGCGACGTCTATTCGTTGGGAGCCATGTTGTACGAGGTGTTAACTGGTCACACTCCGTTCGATTCCAAGACCCTCAAGGAAGCTGGTTACGACGAGATGCGACGCATCATCCGCGAGCAGGACCCGCCGCGGCCCAGTACGATGATTAGCACGCTCAACGCCGAATCTCGTTCGACCATCGCCGAGTGTCGACAGCAGGATCCACGTAAACTCCGCGAGTTCTTCGCCCGAGAGCTCGATTGGATCGTCATGAAGGCCCTCGAAAAAGACCGCAATCGCCGTTATGAGTCGTCAAGTGCATTTGCTGCTGATGTCGAACGTTACTTGAACAACGAGCCAGTTATGGCGTGTCCGCCATCCACTTGGTATCGCTTGTCCAAGCTTGCTAGGCGTCATCATGCAGCTTTGTTGACAGTTTCGGTGGTTGCTTTGGGGTTAATCGTTGGTATCGGTGTTGCCACATGGCAGGCTGTGCGAGCAACACGAGCGGAGGCTAGGGAGAAAGCACGCCTGCAACTAGCCCGCAGCGCCGTGGATGAAATGTATACGCAGGTGGCAGAGGAATGGTTGTCAGAGCAGGGTTTGCTCACGGATCTCCAGCGCAAATTTCTTGAAAAGGCATTGCGCTTCTACGAAGAGTTTGCGGCGGAGGCGAACAGCGACCCACAGCTCGAATGGGACCGGCTGCGGGCGCTAGAGCGTGTTGGGCACATTCAAATTCGCCTGGGACAGATTACTGAAGTTAACGCAACATTTATGCGGTTGAGTGAAGAGGCAGGTGCACTGGCCGCGAGTTATCCGGACAAGCCTGAATTCCACATCCTTGTTTCTGTCGCGATGTTGCGTTTTCAGCACTACATCAACAACGCTGCTGCAAAATTGGGCGAAATGAAGCTGGCCGCTCAAGCATTCGAAAAGGGAAAGTCCGTCGAATTCAAATCCTTGAATGACCTGCATTGGTACGGAAAGGCGTTGTTTGAACTCAGTGGCAGTTTTAAAAGCGTCGGACTGCAAACCGATTCCGAAAGCGCCTTGATGCTTGCTCGACGCATTTTCGAGCAGCTACTCGAGCGAGACCCACGTTCGTGGGAATTTCGATACGGATTGGCGATGGCTGACAGTATAACAGCTGTTCACAGTACTGATCTTTGGTATAGCGAAATAGAAATCACTTTGCGACAAGTTGACGTTATTCTCTGCGAGCTGCTGAAAGAGCGGCCCGACAGCAGGGAATGTAGAGAGACTCGCGCAGACGTTCTGTTGAATCTGGGGGTGACCTGCCATAAAGATCGCAAGTGGTCCGTAGCTGAAAACTACTTGCGTGACGCAATAGAGATTTTGGAATCATTAGTGGTCGATTTTCCAGATGATACGCTGTCCAAATTCAACCTTACTCAAAGCATTACCTATTCCCTGGAGAATGCGATATACCTTCGATTGCCTAGGGCCACAGTCGACCTGTACTGGCGACGCTTTGAGCTGTTGAGTGAGTTAGCAGCAGTTGACGATAGGGCTTGGTTAGATTACTTCCCTGCGGGAGCTGCACTCATCGATCAGCTATCCGCCAACGGCGATCTTAACAAATCGCAAAAGGTGGTTGAACAAATGAGCGAGCGGCTGTCTGCGCTCTCAGATGCGAATGTCAGCAATCGAGCATTGCAAATTCGAATAGCCTCCTTTCTTGAATCCAAAGCCGCGTTGCAGGTCGACTTAGGCGACCACGTCGCCGCGGCAGAGACCCTGGCTCAAATCCCTGATTCCTGTAGTACGTTTAGTCATGAGTTTCCGCAGTTTCGATTTGTCAATCAAGAAGTCGTTGTCAAGATTCGGCAAGAACTTGACGAGGGCAAACGAACTGCGCTAATCTTGGCTCGACCTGCAGTGTTGTTTCAGGAATGCGCGAAAACTGCTCAGAAAGATGAGACGCTTTCAACTATCGAGCGCCAAAAGCTTGTCGAAGCATACACTTCGAAAGCAAATGCTTTTCAGACGGAAAGAGATACTGCGATTGCAGCTTGGGCCGAATTCTTTGTAACAAATCTGTTGCTACGCAATGAGAAGGGTAAATCTGATTTCCCTGTTCGGGACTTGATTATGAATGATATTAAGAATCAGGCGGAGCAGTCGGCCAGTCGCGTGGTGGCTTTGAAGCGATTGGACTCGTTTCGCCACCGCACCGAGGCGGATGTGCAGGGGCTTCACATTATTGGGCTACTACGAGCTTACTTATCGCATTGCCCTCAAGACGGTCAACTGCATTGGATGGTTGAATACCTGACGGCTGGGCCAATGGAGCTTCGTGATTCTGAGCTTGCACTCGAAATCGCACGCCGAGCTGTTGAGCTTGCCCCCAACGACATGGGTGCCAAAAAGCATTTAGCTTGGGCTGTGTTTCGCGCAGGCGACTGGAACACATCGCTGGAGCTATTGAATTCGTTGGATGACGACTCATACAACCGACCATTTACTGCAATGTCTTTGTGGCAACTAGGGCGTGAGGATGAGGCGGCAGCGTTGATTGACACCGCTTACGAAGTGGAAATGGAAGCTTATTTACAGCGCTGCAAGGAGCGAGAAGTTAGTAATCTGTTCACTCTTCCAACGCCCGATATGGTTCGAAACCTCGATCGTGAAGCCAGAGATTTGATAGGTCCCGATAGAGAAGAGATGACCCGCGCATACTTTAATCAAGACAATGACGAAGATTCGCAATTTCTCCGCAGACGATCCCGCTGGCATCTTGATCACGGTCGCGTCGAAGATTCACTGACCGATATACGAGCTGCTGCAAAACTCGTCGTCCATCCGGAAAAAAGCGATTGGGAATTGTGGAATGATTCAGCCATAGCCTACTATCGCGCCCGTAATTGGCAAGGAGCAGAATTGGATGCCAACCTGGCTATCGAATTGTCGAAAGAGAGAACTGCCGGTTTCATCTATATGGCACCACTACTACTGTTGGCGGGCAAGGAAGACGAATACCACCTGCTATGCGTGCAGCTCATGCAAGCAGATAGCGGTTATGCCGACGTCCGAATGTACGGATTAGACCGTCTGCGGCTCGAAGATCCTCAAAAGCTAGTAGCTATGGCGCGACGTGCGTTTGAGAATAAGAAGCAGAACTGGGTTGCCTATGGTCTAGCTCGCGCTTTATATCGCGCAGGAGAGTATGACAGCGCGATCGAATTGTTGACCATAGAGTTCGAGAAGAGTGATGTTGTGTACGCCGGCATGAATGCTTTGGATTTGGCTATCGCCAACAAACTCTCGGGTCGTCACACAGAAGCCAAACAATGGCTGCAGCGAGCTGTACAGCAGTTAGACGAGTCGGATGAGTGGGCGAAGAACGGACAAAACCGCATCCAAATCGAATGTTTGCATCAGGAAGCAGAACAATTGATTGGTCGATTTCAACCGTGAATACAACGAGATAGCCGGTCGGGCCTAGTCGCCAGCTGAGATACTCACGAGCTGCGATGGTTCTAAGACCGCGGCGCTGGTGTTTGGGAATGCTATGGCCACGCGTTGTACTAAGCGGAACGACACACGACACCGAGTACACATATGTCAACATCAAAGAAAAGTATGCATACCATTCCAGGCATGTTGACTTCTCAACTGCAGGATCTGGATTTGTCTCGCAAAGAACTAGCGAGCATGCTGGGCGTTAGCGTGCGCACGATTCACAACATTGAGTACGGACGCAAGCGAGTAGCGGTCGGTGTATTGAAACGATTGGCGAATATTCTGAATCAAAGGTCGGCAATGCTGTATTCGGGTGCCGAACCGCTCGCTCTGACAGAACATCATTTTGCAGTTGATCCCATGTCAGCTGTTAACGTGGCCATGCAAGCCATCGTGCTCAATCGCGCGGACTTGTTGTCACGAGATCATGCGCAAGTTGTTCCCAACTTGCGGTGGTGGATCAACGGTAATCCTGATCGGCTGGCTTGGAGCGGACTTTACGATTTGAAATCACTCGGCCGGCAAATTGACTGTTTTCATAATTGCTTTCAGTTGTTAGGAGTAGACGAGCCGCGAATGTACATTACTCCCCGTCATCACTCGGTCGTACTCCGGACGGTATCGCACGTTGCCCACTTGGGAACGCAGGCTGCCACGAAATTTGAGAGCTACATCGAGTTTGATGTTACTGGTGCCAAGCTGCGATCGTTGGATTCGACCTTTGATACGAGTTACGTGACTACATTTTACGAAACAGGCGTTGTTCCTCGCAGCAGGAAATGAGCAATTGCTCTGAGTTCCGGTTCGGTTCCGATTTTCACGCAGCGATCAAAGTGATAGTTATCATTGTCGTCAAAAAGGCATCGATCGCCCCAGCGGCAATGGAGACTGCACGCAAGACAAAGAAACAAGTCGCACTCGTACTCAATGAAATCGTACAACATACTCGTGCTCGATCCCAACTCGTAAGTGTCGCTTAGGAGTACGAGTACTAAGGAACGCGGGAAAAATAACTTCGGTACTTGAGCCTACG
>JAGQOY010000242.1 GCA_020427005.1 Planctomycetales bacterium | reverse complement strand
GGAGGTAAGTTTTTGAAGCTAGACTTGGGAGCTAGCTGGTAATCGCTCCATCGGGTCCGAAACCAGGAACGGTGGTGGGCAGAGATGGAAGATTTGGAAATGTCGCTGGAAGCGATTGACTTGGAGAGGTCGATGGGAGCTTTAGGTTCGGCACTTCCGGTGATTGGGAATTGGCAGGAACTGTTGTATTCCTAGGAATGGGAGCCGTACCTAACTCATAAACGTGCTTGCCAACTACAGAAGCAGTTGAAGCTGAGCGCTCGGGCATTCCAGGAGTTGACGCCCCACCAACAGTAACTCCCGTGCTGGTGGTTGCCGAATTCGTTGCCGATTGATTTTGCAGGAAATGGCGACCGGCATTTCCTGGCAGAGCAATCTCGGTTGTACCGGTTGCCATGGGAACCTTCGAAACATTTTCAGGACGCAGTGTTCCTAACAGATTGGTAGGCTGGGTACTGGACTTATACGAAACTTGTTGAGCCTGAAGGAACCCCGGATCCAGTGGAGACTTTCCCTCCAGAACCAGCTTGCTGGGTGAACCTTGGACTGCCCTACCATCAGCCATCTTGAATACGGGAATTATGGTGATCTCTTTTTGAATGCCACCCGCTTCGTCCCACGGTATCCAAACACTATAGGATGCACCAAGATCTGTTGGACTATAGTGTTCTGTGAATTGCTCTGACGTAAAGCCAAATGTCTTGTCCGCCTCGGCCTTTGGCGTACCAAGCAGTATGGATTTCTCTTCCCAGCCGTATACAAATAGCTCGCCTTCCACAGCGATCGCCTGCGAACGATCATTATAGAAGTATATCCTACCGCCAAATCCCCGAGTGATCGGCTGACCTGGAACTGTGTACGTGTCAGGTGTCCAAACTGCTACCATTTTGGCTGGCTGTTCGTATTCTTTCTTCCACAATTTGCTGATACCCCAATTCGAGTTTGCAGAGCTACTCTTTTTCTCTTTTGAGAACGTGCTGCAACCTGCGATCGAGATCAAAGCAATCAATGTTAAGGTCGACTTGTAATGCATGGTGCAGTCCTCCAAGAAATCGCTCTCGGAAATTGAGTTTGGTAAACGCGACCAATAAACCGACTAGTACCCTCTTCCGGGTATCTGGGGCTGTGGATTGACCGGAAACTGTTGGTATCCGACTGTCTTTACAGGTGGAGGCGTTAAGGATGCACTTGGCACATCCATTAGCAATGGAGAAGAGGGCTGAATAATAATTCCATCTTCGTTCGGGGTTCCTGGATAAATCGGTTCCAGAATCGACCCAGTTGATCGCTTGGTACCATCATCCACAACCGTCGGCTGCATGTCGGGATAGATAATGGCTCCGCGAGCCGGTCCCCACAATCCATGACCACCTGAGAGACCCACATCACCATGCATTTCAAGGATATCGGCCAAGCACCAACTCATGCGCGAGGACTCTACCTCCTTGATGATTTCGTATTCTTCATCCGTCTGTACCAATCGAGGTGTCAGCACAACAAGTAGTTCTTTGCGAATCTCGTTCTCTGTATCAAATCGAAACGCAGCACCGATCAGAGGCAAGTCTGCTAGCCAGGGAATACGCCGTGAGGAAGAGCCCCGAGACTTACTAATTAGACCTGCAAAAACCACTGTCTGACCAGAATATGCGCTAACCGTAGTTTGTGCTTCAGTGATATTGATAATGGGAGAGCGTATGACTTCGCCATTGGTGCCAAAGCCTACTGGTATTCCAGTTTCTGACGATCCCACACTAGAATTCTGAATCTCGACGGTCATAGTAATTAGACCGTCTTGGTTCACGCGGGGCAAAACGTTTAGGATAAGACCTACGTCAGCGTCTGCCACGATTGTCTGTGTACCGCTTAGCCCGGTCGCTCCTTGTACACCAGAAACTCTGGGAACGAGTGAGCCAACGTGCGTGGTTGCCTGCTGGTTATCCATGGTCGTTACTGTGGGACGATTGAGAATCTGGACCCGCTGAGCATCTTGCAGGGCACGCATGAGTATGCCCACCGACTCGCTGGCTGCCGATAGAACCAATCCGCCGTAGTTTAGCGACGAGCTTGCTGTCCCCATACCGAAAGACCCTAGAGCTCGACCGGCTACATTGGCGGGTTGTCCAGTGGTTACAGTGCGAGTAAACGCAGTTCCTGTCGTCGACAATACCGGGCTTGCTAGAGTACCACCCGTTGCAACTCCGCGATCAAATAACAACGCATCTTGCATTCCTAGCTCGGTGCCGAACTCGAATTGATCGTCTAAGCGGATTTCTGCGATTAGAACCTGAATGGCGACCAAAGGAGGCCGTCGATCTAGGCGATCGATCATCGCAACAATGGATTCAAAGTATCGTGGAGTCGCACTAACAATCAGGCTGTTGGTTTGAGGCTCTGCCACCACGAATACTTCGCGGTCAACCTGTTCAAACACATTGATCGCCTGATTAGTCGTAACCAACAGCTGGTTAACCTGCCGTTGAGATTGCAGGTAGGTATTCAAGGCGGTGGCGACGTTGTTCGCAGTTGCATTGCGTAACCATATAACTTCGTTACGTCGACTAATCACACCTTCTTCATCTAGGCGGTATAAAAGGGCTTCGATAACGGATAGGTCCGATTCCGATCCACTTACAACGATCGAATTCGTACGAACGTCAGGCGTGATTCTCAAAGTCACCAACGAACCTTCTCCGCCAGTTGTCAGTGCGGCTTGGTTCAAATTTCCGAGTCCAAAAAGACCACCAGTTGTGCTCTGTCCAGCGGTAACCTGAAGTCCAAAAAGTTGCTGCAACGTAACCGACAACTGAGTCGCATCTCCATTGGTGATTGGAAAGACCTTAATACGTGCTTCGGCACTGGGCAACTGATCCAATTGATGTATCAGCTCAGCGATCAGGGGCATGCTGTTGGCCGGTGCACGCACGACCAATGAGTTAACGCTATCATCGCTGGTAACGATAACACCGGCCAGGATTCCCGACTCAAAGGGTGTTCCATCTCGCCCCACGATCGTCAACTTGCCACTAGGTGGCGTCGCTGTATTGGCCCCCGCTCCAGCGGCTGTCGCCTGACCGGTAATGACCTCTTGGATTACAGCCTGCAAGTCTGCCGAAAGCGTGTTTTTTAGTGGGAAGATCTGTACCGTGCTTTCGGCCGTTGTACCTTCCACGTCCAGCTGATTGATCAGCTTTTGTACTTCCACCATCTCGCGCGGTGCGGCTTGAATAATCAATGAATTCGTGCGGTAATCGGCCAGTACTTTGACGCGAGTCCCGAGTCCTTCGCGAACATCATCGGCCCGACCAGGATCTTCAACAAAGAACTCACGAATGCGTGTCTCGACGTCGACTGCCGAGGCATTGACGAGACGTATCACACGTAGCTGATTGGCTGGATCCAACGGCTGGTCGATCTTGCTGATTAGCTCAATCACAGCAGTCACAACTTCTGCACGCCCAATTAGCAACAATGCATTGGGCTGCCCCAAGGCTGTAATACTGACTGGTCCCTGTCGCGGGGCATAGATTTCCTCATATAGCGATGTGACCAAATCAGCAACTGCTTGCGCATTGGCGTTTTGCAGATTGTGAACTCGAACCTCAGGCTGCGTTTGCTCTGCTTGTTCTTTGATCTTCTGAATGACATCTAGAACTCTTTGTACGTCCCTTTTGGTTCCGCGTATGATCACGAGATTGATCTCGTCAAGGAACTCGATTTGAACGTTTCCGAACAGTCCACTTTGGCTGTTGAGGTCTTCCATCGTGCCTATGGCCATTGCCTGGGAATTATCGTTCAAATCGACTTCGGCAGTAGCTTCAGCCCCCTCTTGCTGATAGGTG
The DNA here is from genome assembly GCA_020427005.1 of Planctomycetales bacterium. Classification (GTDB taxonomy): domain Bacteria; phylum Planctomycetota; class Planctomycetia; order Pirellulales; family Pirellulaceae; genus Aureliella. The sequence continues at coordinate 5,596 of JAGQOY010000242.1, read as the reverse complement.
GCGTTGACTAGCTGCACGGCTTGGCGCACGCGTCGCGGCTCGGCTGGTCCCAGGGGAACAATATGTGTGGACGTGTGAACATCAGCTTGCCCTTGATCCAACGCACCCACAACATGCTGCCACCCCACTAAACTGGCACCGGCTCCAATCAGCGTTACTGCATTTTGGCGACGATCGATTTGCAGAACATCCGAATTACCGATGCTATTGGCTATCTGCAAGTTGACGATTTCACCATTGCGATCAGTTGAGACAGTTAGCCGAGTGCCAGCTAAACGTTGAATCGCATCTTCCAGTTCTCGCCAGCTGAGATTGTGAAGTTGATAGGTCTGTTGCTTGTTGACTCCTGTTCCCATACGTGCTGCCGCAGGGGAATTGTTGTTGCTGCGCAGAAAATCAGTGACCGCTGCATCGATTTGCTGTTGCACCAAGGCAGGAGCCATCACCATGAGCTTGCCCGTGCTGGGTTCCGTGGTCACACATACCTGAGGTTGAGCATGGTACTGAATCTGCAGTTGAGCCCCAACCGCACCCACCATATCGATGGGAACATCGTATACTTTGAGTTGCGTATCATTGCGGCTCGTGGTGGCTGAATTTGGGACGGGCACAGCCAAAGCCGGCATCGAAAACTGCCCCCCGACAGCCGAATTGTTTTGAGCGTTTACCGGAATCTGCGGATTACGCATCTGTTGAGCATTGACAATGGAGTTTGCCCCTCCAATTGCCCCTCCAACAACGCTTGCCAGTAGAGCCGTCTTGAAGAAATTGCGTTTCACGTTCTTTGAAAGCTTGGGGAAATACAACATCAGGGTCTTCCTCTTCTTTGGCAAATTTGCTGGCAAGGGAACATGCGGAGTTTCCCCTACGACAGCTGTCATCGGCACGACCCTCAAAAACCTTCCGCGAAAAATTGGCAACCTAACGCAGGTGTAACCAACATTCGACGCACGCGTAACCTAACCGGCACAGACTAACAGTCGGCCTCGGCAGTAAAGCTAGCAATCGCCCTTTAACCATTGACTCCGGCTGTCAGTTTTTTCTAAGGATCTGATATCGCCCCACGTCTCGCATTTTTGGTACAGCTAGAGACGTAGGTCGGGCTCTACCACCCTTGCGCCCAACGATCTGAACCCAGTTATTCATCCAACGTGCAGGCACTAGCGAGTGGGTTCAAGCTGGTTTTGGTAAGAATGAAGATGCACGTAGCAACATAGGAGATGGCTAGAATGCTTCGAAACACAAGCCTCACGCGAAGCCTGATATTTGTTTTTTGTTTGGCTGTTGCCTTCCCATCGTACGTGTCGGCCGAACCTCCATCTTTCTTTCGCACAATGTTTCGCAAGAAGCAGACCGTCTCTGATGATCAACTCGTATTGCGCCCCGAACATGGTCCATGGATGATTTTGGCCGTAACCTTATCTGGCCCGGAAGCCGAATCCCAAGCGGTAGCTCTAGCTCATGAAATTCGAGGCACGCTGGATTTACCAAGCTTCGTTATGCATAAGACTATGGACCCCAATTCGAATCTCGCACGCCACTCAAATGTTCGCACTGAACTGGATGGCACAACTCGGCGCTACGAAGTAAAGCTTGCTAACGGAGAAGCGGAAAGCGTTTTTGCAGTCCTGGTTGGAGAATACACTTCCGACGAAGATCCACGAATCGAAAAGACCCTAGACACCATCCGTTATTCTCACCCCCGATCCTTGGGCGAAACTGAGAGTGCGACAACAACGAAGAGCAGCAGCAATTGGGTAGTGCAAAAATACCGCGAAGTCGTTTGGTCGGAGAACCGAGACGAAAATCGTAAGAAAGGTAAAATGGGAGCTGCGTTTCTTACACGAAACCCACTGTTGCCCGACGACTTTTTTGAAACTCCGAAAGTCGATGATTTTGTGAAAGAGCTAAACGACCAAGACTGGATCGAGCATTCCCTACTGGATTGCCCTGGTCGGTATACCGTGCGAGTCGCTTCGTTTACTGGGCGAGTTCAAATGGCAACTTCTACGAACAATGGAGGAGACAGCAGCATTTCGAACGCTCTCGATGCTGCTGCTCAACAGGCTCATAAGTTAACAGTGGCCCTTCGAAAGAAAGGGGAAGAGGCCTACGAATTCCACGATCGCTTTGGAAGTTACGTTACCATCGGTAGTTTTGACAATCTAGGACAAGAATATCGTGGTGGTGAATTTCAGTACAATCCTGCCATGCTGGCCATTCTGAAGCAGTGGTGCGGCTACCGAATCGTCGAAGCTCGGGATCCTACCACAGGAGCCATTAGCCGTGGTCAAAGTCTGAACTCGCTTGATCGAATTCCTTTCGATGCCGAAGGCAAACCCATTCCAGTTCCAAGGCCCGAAACCTCGAAAATCTACGGTCGCAATTTACTCGGTGGGCGATAATTCAGTCAGACACCGAGCTGGGTTTCGGAGGGCACACATTGACGCGCCAAGGCATGTCGGTATTCTCATGTCATCATGAGTACTCTTCAAAACCTACTGCCTGGCCAGATGGCTCCCACACATATAGTCGTTGGGACTCACAATGCCAAGAAACTTAGCGAATTAACACAGCTACTATCTGCTCTCCCACTGCAGCTCAAATCGTTGGCTGAAGTTGCAGAACCGTTAACGGTGGAAGAAACAGGCGCATCGTTCATTGAAAACGCGCGCCTAAAGGCCAGCCAACAAGCAGTTCATTTAGGTTGCTGGACCATAGGTGAAGATTCTGGGCTCTGCGTACCGAGCTTGGGTGGCGCACCTGGAATTCACTCTGCTCGTTACTCGGACCCTGGTGCGACCGACCAGCGCAACAATGAAAAGCTCATCGACGAGCTTCGCAATTCCGACGATGATCAGCGACGGGCTTACTATGTTTGCACAATCGCTCTGTCAGCACCCGACGGAACGATCTACATAGAAGCGGAAGGACGATGCCATGGGCGAATTATACGCGAGTACCGTGGAGAGGGAGGATTTGGCTACGATCCATTGTTTGAAATCCCGGAGTATCACCTTACGTTTGCCGAATTGGGAGCAGCAGTAAAATCTGTACTTAGCCATCGCGCTCGTGCACTTGAAAAGTTCTCGCGGCAGCTGATGCATCTCATGCGAACTTGAACGGATTCACTCAAAACACAAAGCCAATTGGTTCGCGGGAACGAACCACGACTAACAAAGCAAGCCAGGCTCATGTTAGCGATTGGCTGTTGCAAGGCGAGCGGCAGGAATAAACGTCCCAACCCGAAACGTAAGTGAGGGATTCTTGTTCGGTCCCTCGCTTGCGCTAGCGTCAGCGAGGGGCTGGGTATATTCCCTCGCTGACGCTTCGGGTTAGGATTGGTAGATTTATTTCTGCCGCTTGCCCAAATGACAATGTGACAGATCGAGCAGCCAATACGGTGAAATACTGGGCAGCTTCAGCCAAAAAACTGTCCAACTTTCCCTAGTGGTGGACGAAGTAGTGACAATTCCGGAGGGGCATGTCCGAGATAGAATTCGTCGCCAACATCATAATGCGTTTCAACCGCTCGATGTAAGCGGGGATCGCGTCATAACTCCGATTGACGCACTACTACTGATCAATTTTCTGAATCGCGAAACTGTCTTCGTGCTCAGGGATCGAACGCCTTATTCGCCATCCCAATTCCTGGATGTAGACCATGACGAATTTGCAACACCCACCGATGTCATCATCATAATAAACTACCTGAATCGCATGGCGGGCGGCGAAGGGGAAAGTGGCGTCAGGTACAGTTCCTCCCCAAGATCCGTCGCAGGGCAAGCGGACATGGCAGCGTATGAGGCACCCCTATCAGATTGCGAAGCGAAGGGATTACAAATGAGTGAAATTATCGATTCATTGGCCGAAGAACGTCGTAGGCGGATGAATGATTTGCAGTAGCCCCGAAAAATCCAACTAGAAATTTAATATCGAAGCTACTACAAATCGACGCGACTGGCATAAGTCCGCCCGATATGATCTACGATGACCCTCTTGAGTTCTACTGCGTCCAATTCTCCATGAATGCGGTGCACGACCTCCCCTTCCGGTGAAATCAGTAGCGTGTAGGGTACGGCGCCCTTCCACTGATCGTCTACTGTCGCAAACAAATCATCTCGGCTTTCGGCATCTAAAAGATAATTGGCAGCCGAACAGTGCTTGTCTTGTAGAACCTGTTGAGCCTTGGCTAATTGGCCCTTGTCGTCCGCAGATATCGTAATCAGTTCAAAGTGGCGTTTGCGATACATGCGATGCATTTCGACTAGGGCATCCAGTTCTTCGATACATGGAACACACCAAGTTGCCCACACGTTTACAAGTCGATATCGCTGAGATTTTTCGTACAATCGCTTCTTGAGATCTGCCGGTTTGATAGCAGAAAGTTCTGCGATTTCCTTGTTCCACTTTGCCATCGCCTCTTCGGCGGAGGACTGTTTGTCAGCCCATTTTGTGGAGCATCCAAAGACCGGCGTTTCGGGCACCGACACACTTTTCCCACTCAATAACTCGTCAATCGCCCGCTGGGCGTCTCGAGATTTTGGCTCCCCGGACTCGTTATCGTCAATCCGGCCAGCATACCGTAGGATGCGCTGCTGATCAAAAATGAAAACATGGGGTGTGGCCAAGACACCCAGCTTGGTTGAGAATTCTTGCGTTTCTCCATCATAAAGGTACGGAAACGTGAAATCGCGTTGTTTTGCGCGGACCTTCATGTCGTCCAAGTCATCTCCCAAGTCAGTGTAGCCAAGTTCATCCAGGCGAACCGACAGAGGATCATTGGGTGAAACGGCTACCAACGCCACTTCCTGCTCATGATATTTCCTATGAAGTTCAATGACACGTTCTTCATACGCTTGCGCAGTCGGACAATGGTTGCACGTGAAGACGATTACCAGAAGTTTGGATTCCGAGAAATCCTTCAACGTATACATCTTGTCATCGACACCTGGCAGCCGGAATTCGGGACATGGCGTTCCGATTTTGAGAGGCACAACTTCCTTCGCTGCTGAAATCTCAGTAAGAATGCTGAAGAAGATAACCAGGACAGAACCTGCGATTACTGCCCCGAATCTGCTGTTTACCCTAAACACTATCCCTACCTCCATTAACCAACTATGACGCACGTTCAATACGCTTCGACCGACTGCATTGCGGAATTACAACCGCTCCACAGTGAGACAATTAGATTTCTACGCACAGGTGAATATAAAGCTTTTTTACATCAACTGCTCGTTTCCGCTTCCATATAAGCAAAGTTTTGGCAACATCGTTAGTGAGGGATTGAATTTCAACTCTGGCAAGAGGGGTCCCAGGTCCGTGTATTTTTTCAGGTTGAACTGGGCTGGCCGTCCTCGCTGCCGCTAGTGGTCTCCCATAGTTCCCCGCCATTTGCAGAAAGCGACGGTGAGTTTCTTCCCAAGGCGCCTTATCTTGAAACTGCGTCTCACTTGTTAGGCGAGCCCTATCCCGCCTTACGCCCAAGGGGAGAATCTGAGAAACTACTCGACTAGCGTGGCGCAAGTTGCACGGACCTAGAGCTGCCCGGCTCTCTATATATATGGCGAGCGGCAGGAATAAACCGTCCCAACCC
>JAGQOY010000241.1 GCA_020427005.1 Planctomycetales bacterium | reverse complement strand
CGATGACCACACGCGCCTGGCCGCTCGCCGGCGTCGCAATCAGCTTGGCGTGGGTATTATCCGCGGCCACCTGGACCGATTCCGAACCACCGGAAGGATGGGTCGGAATTGACACGACGTTCGATTACCAGGTCGCCGGCGAACATGCCGACTACGCTCAACATATGGCAACGATCGCGCTTGTCAGGCGCGCAGTAGAGTATGGTGCCACTACGATCGTTCTTCCCGAAAGCGCGCTCGGGATCTGGACACCGACCACCCGGCGCCTCTGGACCCGAAACCTCGCCGACCTCGATGTCGCCGTCGCCGGCGGCGCCGTTGTCATTAACGAGAGCGGCTATGACAATGTCATGATCGAGCTGACAGGCGAGGGGGCGAGGGTCCTCTACCGGGAGCGCATGCCGGTGCCGGTTTCGATGTGGCGGCCTTGGGCACCCGGGGGCGCATCGGCGGAGTTCTTCGGCAATCCAACCGGCAGATTTGCCGGGACGTCGATCGCGCCATTGATCTGCTATGAGCAGCTCATCGTGTGGCCGATCCTTCAGTCCATGCTGTTTCGGCCGGATGTCATTGTGGCGACAGGCAATGGCTGGTGGACCGGTGACACCAACATCGTCCCGATCCAGAAAGCGAGCGCTAGGGCATGGGCGTCGCTGTTCGGTGTGCCTCTCGTCATCGCCTTCAACGCCTAATGGGATCTATGAAATGATCGACGTCGACCTCATTCAGCAATGCGCCGATCCGCGCCTCGAGATGACGACTGTGCAGCGGTTCGCCGCGGAGCCCTAGGTCGATGCTCCTTGACCCGGAACTGCTAGAACCAACCAATCTTTGCTGGTGGACGTATGACACAATCTTCGTTGCGAGCTATCGGACGCAAGGAGCACTGCCTTTCGCTTTCTCCCGAATTCAACCTACTTTCTGACAAAGCTGAACGTAAATGCCGAGCCACGGTGGTAGTCTCTTGCAAAAATCACACGAGTCCCTGCGACTGTGAAGCATGTCTCCTCGATCAAAAACGCAGGGCCGAAATCGGTTAGCCCATGAAGACCAACTACAGCATCGGGCAACATAGTTGCGGTTGCAATAGCGGTCGATGCCACTGGTTGGAGATTAAGCTGGGCCAGCATATTGACGATTGATCCTTTCCAATCAATTTGACTGGGATCGCCTTCCGAAAAAAGGTGCTGGGGAATCCAGTCCAGCGAATAAACGAGTGCTTCACGTTTGGCGTGGCGAAGCCGTTCGACGCGAACCAATGGCGTCCCGACATCTACATCAAGTGCAGCTGACGTGTCAGTATCTGCATGCACGATTCCGAAGCCGAGCACCTTGGTTTCAACGACATGCTTATGGCTTTCCAAGAGTCTGGAGACGCTCTCAAACTTCGTAATCGGGCGAGCGATCGACAAAGCGGCGCCAGCTGACAAGAACCTACCTTTCCCCTGCCGTGCCTCGATGACAGCATCCATCTCAAGCAGTTTCAGTGCTTCTCGTAGCGTGGGTCGCGAGACGTTAAACCGCTCTGTCATTTCCATTTCCGATGGAAGTTTGTCCCCCACCCTGAGGCCGTTGTCCCGGATCAATTCCAAGATCGACTCTCTAAGATGTGAAATTCCGCGACTTTTCACTTGTTCCACCGTTCGTCTGCCTCCCGGCTGTTGTCGCCAAGCCGACGCCTTACCTAACGAGATTATCGTTATCGCATGTCCGCTCCACGAACTGCGGTTCGTAACACTTCTCGCGCTTGAAAGTGAAGCCTAACTACCAATCCCTCACCGGTCCCACTCGCGCCTTCCGAGGTCAATCCGGACCCCACGGATTTCTACTTGTCTGACATTATAGCGAAAGATGACAAGGGGATACAGCAGATTTTATTACGCAAAAAGAGTAGGTTAAGGAAACGCCGGCGATTTCGAGGCGATTGCATTGACAGTAGCCACTGCTCAATGTCATAACTTGTCAAACAAGTAGAGTGCACGGTTCAGCCGAGCGCGACAGGGGGAGCGATGAACGGGCCGATACAGAAAGACGTTGGCATCACCTTCAGTAAGGTGAACAAGTGGTACGGCGCTCTGCACGTTCTGAGAGACATCGACCTCACCGTCCATGACGGGGAAAAAGTGGTCGTATGTGGCCCGTCAGGCTCCGGCAAATCGACACTTATACGGTGCATCAACCGCCTGGAGGAATACCAGTCCGGCGAGATCAAGGTGGGTGGAATTGCCGTTGATAGTAACCGGCGAAACATCGACCAAATCAGACGAAGAGTTGGAATGGTATTTCAAAACTTCAATCTCTATCCGCACCTGACAATTCTGGACAATTGTACGCTTGCGCAACGCTGGGTACGAGGTTTCTCGCGATCAGAAGCCGAAGAGCGGGCTATGCACTACTTGAAGCGAGTGCGGATTCCCGATCAAGCAAGCAAGTACCCCAGCCAGCTGTCCGGCGGACAACAGCAGCGCGTAGCGATTGCTCGCTCTTTGTGCATGTCGCCGGAAATCATGCTCTTCGACGAACCGACGTCGGCACTGGATCCCGAACTCGTGCGAGAGGTTCTCGACACGATGGCGGAGTTGGCGGGGGAGGGAATGACGATGATCTGCGTCACTCATGAAATGGGGTTCGCCAAGCAAGTCGCTGATCGAGTCATTTTCATGGATGATGGGGCCATCGTTGAGATAGCGGAACCTAGGGATTTCTTCGACAATCCCAAGGAAGAGAGAACTCGTAAGTTCCTTAGCCAGATTCTGCACTGAACCCGATGATTGTTCATGCGGAAGGCGACACGTCGCCAAACCCAGCCGACAGGCAAACAGTCCAAACAAAGGGAAATACAATGCGAACCATATTAAGTAAAATCAGCAGGTTGATTCTCCTCGCCGCTCTTGCCAGCGGCACGGCGTTTACCAATGCCTCTGCCCAAGATCTGCCACCGCTTCCGGAATCCATAAAAGCGCAAGGCAAAATACGAATTGGCGTCAAATGTGATGCTCCGCCGTTCGGTGCTACCGATGTGAGCGGCGGCCACATTGGCATTGAGGTCGAGATGGCCAAGAAAATCGGTGAGTACGCCTTTGGATCTGAAGATGGGGCTGAGCTTTCCTGTGTGACCAGCGAGTCCCGCATTCCCGCACTCAACGCAGGCAAGATCGATCTTATTCTTGCGACTTTGGGACGTACGGCTTCGCGACAGGAAGTGGTCGACTACTCTAACATTTACTTCTGGGGCACATCAAACGTCCTCGTGCCGAGCGGTAGCTCAGTGCAACAGCTGTCCGACCTGGAAGGCAAGACACTTCTGATCGTGAAGGGCGGCTCGCAAATGAAATGGTTTGAGGCAAACATGCCGTCCGTGAAAATGACTCAACTCAACACCACCGCAGATTGTATTCAAGCACTCCAGCAGGGTCGGGCTGACGGTTATGTTGGCGATGGCGGCCTTATTTACACCCTTGGTGCGAACTACGACGATCTGCGGGTTGTTGAAGAAGGGCTCGACTTGGGCGTGAACGGCATCGGTTTGCGGAAAAACGAACCGGAACTGCAAGCCTTCGTGAACGCAGTGCTCGACGAACTCAAAAACGGAGACTTTTACCAGCAGGTTATACCGGAGTTCGTCGAAGAGCCGGCAGTCGTCGACGTCATGAAAACCGGATTCCTCCAGGATCCTCCGAATATCTGAGTGCCTCCCGAAAAGGGGCCGCGAATACGCGGCCCCGCCCGCTCCGAAATTAAAGCTTGAATAAGGACTGGAACACGCATGCCCGCATTTGACTGGGGATATATTTGGGAAGCGGTCCCCGACCTTTTAGATGGGCTTGTTGTAACCATCTATGTAAGTTTTCTGGCGATCCTGCTTTCTCTCACTGTTGGAGCTATAGGCTGCGCGCTTCGCGTTGCAGATCACAAGATCCTGAGCTTCCCAGTAGCGGGATATGTAGAGTTTATCCGTGGCACCCCATTCTTGGTACAGGTCTTCTTTATTTTCTACGGGCTCCCAAGCTTGGGATTGACACTATCCGCCTTTTGGTCGGGCGTAGTCGCACTGACAGTATGGGCAAGCGTATTTCACATAGAGAGTTTTCGCGCAGGACTAAGCGCTGTTGGGAAAGAAATTCAGAACGCATCTGCGTCTCTTGGCCTTCGAAGCTGGCAGCACACTTTGTTCGTTGTTCTTCCTATCGCTACCCGGTCTGCTCTTCCCTCCTCCTTGAATACTATCGTGGCGACGATAAAAAACTCGGCCTATCTACAGGCGATTGGGCTGGTCGAACTAACTTTCGTGGCAGTTGACAGAATCGCTTACGACTTTCGGTCGACCGAAATGTTTCTCGCTATCTGCCTGATTTATCTCGCGGTCGTTTTATTAGTTTCAGCGGCGGGGCATCGGCTCGAACGTCGACTCAACCGACCTTATGTTGGGAGATGACCGTTGTCGTTGCTCTATGAATATCGCGCATTCTTGCTGTCCGGTTTCATCCTAACCCTACAAATGGCGGTTGTCGTTATGTTGGGGACCACATTGGTTGCGATCGGGCTTGTAACCTCCCTCAGATCCAAGTGGCGACCGGTTGCAACCGTCGGATATGGGGTTGTTGAAGTTCTTCGAGACATTCCGTTGATGGTCAATGTTCTCATGGTCTACTTCATGCTTCCTTTGATCGGACTCGGATTTGGCCCGTTTTGGTCGGCCTGCATTTCTATTTCGATCTGGGGCGGTGCCAACGGGGCGCAGATCTTCAGAGCTGGCTTAGAGTCGGTTAGCAACGGACAGCGAGAGACGGCGACCTCGTTTAACTTCGGCTCTATTAAGGCTTTGCTCCTGATCGTACTTCCACAAGCCATGCCGGTGATCATACCGCCTTACGTGGGATTATTGACTGGAGTTGTTCAAGCGACCTCTTTGGGAGCTGTTGTCGGAGCGACAGAACTCTTGCGTACCGGCCAAATCTTGATTGAACAGACCACCATCATGAGAGGAGGGAGCCCAGCCTACCTCGTCTATGGTTCAATTCTGGTAGTCTATTTTGTTCTGTGCAGCCTTATCTCGATGATCGGCAATCGCATTGAAGATTACTACAAGCGACCATTTCGCGGTGTAGCAAAAGACGCGCAACTGGAATCAAAAATTAAAGACATTGAAGCTCATGTCCAGACGAGCGCGTGATCACTATGGCATTCAGTACAAGCATTGAAAGCTCGGACATGTCCACTCTGGAAAACCTGTTCTCGGAGCTAGTTTCGAATGGCGTGACGAGAAAAGAGCGCGACTACGCGAAAACAACGATATGCGACACTGTTGCTGTTGCCGTCGCGGCCACCAGGGATGCGAGAAGCAAAACGCTCCTGGACACTATGGCGACCTCCGACCGAGTTCAGAAAGGGTATTCCCCGTTGCTGGGCACTGGAGCTTGGGCGCATCCCGTAGATGCCGCTCTTCACTTCGGCTTCTGCGCGCATTTGCTCGACTTTGATGATGATGAAACGGAAATGGCGATGGCGCACCTTTCAGCGCCGTCCCTTGGTGCAGCCTATGCCGTCGCGAACCGGGCGCAGGTCGGCTTAGACCACGATTCACTTGTTGAATCCTATATTGCCGGATGCAAGGCGATGGTCGTTATTGGGTCGGCGTGGAATCCGAAAATGCACGCCAAAGGCTGGCACCCGACTTCTGTACTTGGTATATTTGGTGCTGCCATGGCAGCGGCTAAGGGCATGGAATTGTCTGCCGATCAAACCGTTCAGGCCATGCGATTGGCCGCGTCCCTCGCCTCCGGCGGGCGGGGCGCTTTCGGCGGAATGGGTAAGCCTCTTCAGGTTGGTCAGGCCGCAGCTTCGGGACTGCGTTGCGCCCTCCTCGCACAAGCTGATTGGCTTGCAAGCCCAGGCGCTATTACCGGTGGCAAGGGCCTGGGCGTTTCCCTCTCAGGCGAGTTTCCACAGAAGGAACCGGAAGAACCGGAGTCCTTTCCGCCTGACGGTTTTGTGACCAAGATCTTTCCAAGTTGCACGGCAACCCATGCGGCGGTCCAGCTCGCTCTGGATCTACGCAAACAACACACTGTTCAGGAAATCGAGCAAGTCGAATGCTGCCTTGACCCTGGTGCCATCAAAATTCTCCAGGAAGAGATGCCGTCCACCGGAGATGAAGCGCGTTTCTCGCTCGCATATTGCGTCTCTTTCGCGATTGTTCATGGAAAACTTGGATTAAGCGCGTTCGGGCCCGGAGCTTTTTCTAAAGGGGATTCGTCAGACCCATCAGTGCGCGACCTGATGGAACGTATCGTCATTGTTCCAACTGATGACCTTCCGAAAGGGCCAAGCGGAATCGCAACGGGCGCTCATCTCCAGATCAAGAGCGTGAACGGATCCGTGGACAGGGCGACTCGAATCGCTGCCCCGGGCAGCACATCTCAACCGACGTCAACGGCAGAGTTGGATAGCAAATGGACCGATTGCCTTAGCCAAGTATCAGGCCCGAAGCACGCCGAACGACTTCTACCGCTCCTGAAGGCAGCATCGCGCGTGGATGGCATCACCAAGCTCAATGATGCTCTCAGAGAGATCAATGCCAATGGACAGGTTACATGAAAAACTCCGTTAGTTCCCGTCTCGCTGAAGCGACCGCACCAGAAGTCGCCAGAACGATCTACGCACCACCGATGCGTGGGTTCGATCAGTTAGCGCTTGAAAGGATGTGCTTTTTGAATGAGGCACATGCCCTGATGCTCGCTGACCGTGAGCTCATCACTCGAGAAATTGCAGTCGCAATACTCAAAGGCATTTGTCAAATCCGCGAGGAGGGGCCTGAAAAGGTCGATCTCGATCCACGGTTTGAAGATAGCTACTTTGCCTTCGAAAATCGGCTTGGAGCAGTTATTGGCAAAGCCAAGGCTGGTTGGCTTCATATGGGTCGTAGTCGCAACGACATAGGCTCAACTCTGGATAGAATGGCAGTTCGAGACTGGTCCCTAGACCTGCTTGAAGCCCTTTCAGAAGTACGCCGCGCATGCCTGGAATCCGCGCGGGTTCATGCTGAAGTCGTCATGCCCGGATACACTCATCTTCAACCGGCGCAGCCAATCACATTCGGTTACTACCTAGCAAATGTAGCGCGGGGAATGGAACGCGAATACGACCGCATCGGTGGTGTTTATGAGCGCGCAGATGAGTGTGCTCTCGGATCGGCGGCATTCGCAGGGACGTCATTCCCAATAGATCGTCGTCTTACAGCCGATCTATTGGGCTTTGAGAAAATTGCAGCACCAGGGCTGGATGCGGTCGCATCAAGGGACTTCGTTACTGAGTTGCTCTGGGCTGTGACCAGTTTCCAGGTGCTCGCATCACGCGTAGCTCAAGATTTCTACGTCTTCACCAGTTGGGAGTTCAATGCGCTGAGCTTCCCTGACAGCCTGGCTGGCACGTCCTCCATAATGCCTCAAAAGAAAAACATGCTTCCCTTGGAATATTTCCGAGCCGAGGCAGGCCGTAGTATTGGTGCGCTCTCAGGCGTCCTTTCAGCGGTTAAAGGCTCCAACTATTCGATTGGTCTTGATAGCGCACGGGAAGGACTGACAGAAGCGTGGCCGGCGTTCGCTCGGTTTGCAGACGCTCTTCCACTACTGAAGCTTGTTTTTGAAACGGCCGCACCCAATGCAGAAAAGCTGCTGAAGCGCTGTTCGGAGAACTTCTCAACCGCGACGGATATCGCGGACGGGTTGGTACGAGAACACGGCGTTTCCTTTCGCGAAGCCCACCACATAGTCGGCCGCGCCGTGCAACTCGCAATAGCTCGCGGCGAAGATGCTTCCGGCCTGACAGTTGAGATACTGAACACTGCTGCCAAAGCGGAAGTCGGTAGCACCTTCGACATCAGTGAAGACGCCCTTCGCCACTGGACAGATCCCACGCTGGCTGTCGCGAGTCGCAAAGTCACGGGAGGTCCCGCGCCTGAGACCACGCGCGAGGTGGTTGATCAGATGGAGACGCGTCTTCGGACAGACGCGCAAGCACTTCAGCACCGCCGGAAAGCCCTAAAGGACAGCAAGGAGAGATTGATGGCTCGCATCAACGCTTTCCTCAAATAAACGTCCAATAGTTTTTTACATCCGCAAATACCCAAAAGACTAATCATCTCTTGATGACCGATACCACTCGCTCCAGTCGGGCACCAAAACAAAAGGAAATACCATGTTCAACTTCGACCAAGAACGCTTTCTAAAAATTCAGGGTGGCGCCGTTTCGCTCGCTCCGCGGATAGATGATGCGATAACCACAGCAATCGCTAACGGAGCCGACAATCTCTTCTTCCTTGGGACGGGTGGCGTTGCTTATCTCATGGAACCCGCAGTCCAACTGATGCATCGCAACTCAAGCTTTCCCGTGTTTAAGGACTATCCAGCCGAACTTGTTGTCGCTGGCAGTTCAAACCTAAAGGACACGTCGATCGTCGTAATGCCTTCTTTGTCCGGAACCACAAAGGAAAGCGTCGCGATGCTCGAGAGGCTGAAGGAGATCGGTTGCACTCTGATTACCTTGATCGGACACGCTGACACACCGCTCGGCTTGGGTGGTAATCCAGCGCTGGTAAACTTTGCAGAAGATGACACTTCATCTGAGTCATTCTATATTCAGTCGCTGCTTGTCGCCCTTTCTGTAATGAGAGTTCGCGGCGAAATCGACAACTACGAGGCTCTCCTCGACGAACTCCAATCGGTTCCTGATGCTCTTCTTGAAGCCAAGCGCGCATTTGAGCCGAAAGCGAACGAATTTGCCAAGATAATTGCTAGTTCGGACTATCATATGTTCACGGGCGCCGGGAACATGTGGCCGGAAGCTCTATACTACGCCACTTGTATCCTTGAAGAGATGCAGTGGATTCGTACGCGTCCTGTGCATGCATCAGACTTTTTCCATGGTCCACTGGAGCTAATCGAAAAGGGAGTGAGTTTAATTCTCTTTCGCGGTGAAGACGCTCTTGACGGCCTCGCTCAGAGAGTTGCCGACTTTGCGCCTCAGTATACGGACCGTCTCACTGTCCTAGACATACGTGATTTTGCCCCTCGCAACCTTTCGGACGAGATGAGAGCGTTGATTTCGCCGGCAATGATGGCAACGCTGTTGGAACGGCTAAGCGCCCATCTGGAAGTAATGCGTGACCATCCGCTGGCCACCCGGCGTTACTACAAACGTGTCGCTTACTAAGCAGAGTTTTGGTCCGACATCACTGTCGGACCTCCAATCTTGCCACCAACGGATTTCGAGATGAAAAACCTCCACCTCGCTGCGATAGGCGACAACTGCATCGACAAGTTCTTGTCTTTAGGGATTGGTCGCGTAGGTGGAAATGCATTGAATGTCAGTGTCCACTTTTCCAAATTGGGTAATCGTTCAAGTTATTTTGGTGTCCGGGTTCAGCGCCAATGAGACA
>JAGQOY010000240.1 GCA_020427005.1 Planctomycetales bacterium | reverse complement strand
CCCAAGGCTCGCGTCTGCGCGGGGGTAGGGGGAATTCTGAAGCTCTTGCCAACAAACCGCACTAAAGCAACAAGCCGGTCAACGAGGGGCTGGGCACATTCCCTCGCTGACGCTTGACGCTTGACGCTTGACGCTTCGGGATACTTTTTCAGCAGCCTGCTAGTTCATTCATATGTCGTCAGTTGTCATCAAGGCAATATTAGAGTAGCTTCAACTGTAGGCAAGGGAACATCAATTCACATTTGGTTACCCCTTTCGCCGAGGGCGGATAATGAAGAATTGATGGCGCGCGCTACCATTTCATTCTGCTAACTCTGGTTGAATCATTTCACCAAAAAAGTAGCTGCGGGTTGAATGTATTTCATTCTCGGGACGATGGCTCATCTAGCGATACGAGAGCATGCAGATGTGGATACGGTTCTAAATGGACAAGAACGTCCCGTAAATTCGGAAATGCAATCAACAGCCTGTCCTTGACTCGATGTCCTATCTGGTGCCCTTCAGCCACAGTGATATTCTGATCAACTTCAACGTGAATGTCGGCAAAAAACTCGAGACCGGATTTGCGTACCCAGAGGGTTTCGACGTGTCTGACCCCATCAACTGAAGAGGCCAAAGCGCGAATCTTCTCCACAAACTCGGGCTCGGCTTGCACGTCCATGAGTTCACTGGCACTGGAGCGAAACAGTTGTACCCCCGACCACACAATGGCTAGTGCCACAATCAAAGACGCGATCTCGTCCGCTCCTGCGTAGGCTGGTCCACCGACTCGAATTACCGCTAACCCGACTAAAACGGCGAGTGAGCAGAATGCATCGCTTCGATGGTCCCAAGCGTTGGCAATAATGGCTGCGGAGTTCGTGCGTGTTCCGACTCGCATTTTGTATCGATAGAGACACTCCTTAATAAGTACATTGGCACCTGCAATCCATAGCGTCCAAATTGGAGGGATGTCGTGCAGACTGTTGAAACGTTGAATAGCTTCCCAGCCAACGAATATCGCCGACACAATCACCAGCAGCGCGACGTTTGAAGCAGCAATCCCTTCCGCTCGCGTATGTCCGTAAGGATGCTCGGCATCCGCTGGACGCTGGGCAACTCGCAGGGCAAAAAGGACTACCACGGTTGTAACCACGTCGCCAATAGAATTAACTGCATCAGCGATCAATGCAAACGAGCTTCCAACGACGCCGCCGATAAGCTTTACGGCTCCCAGCAACAAGTTTACCACCAGCCCGAGATAGGCTGCGCGAGTGACTTGTGCATATACTTGTCCAATCGAATTTCTGGCAGCTGTGAAGTCTGGTTCGTCGGAAGAGGAATCTGAGGTCAATGGAATTTCCATTCCTTTTTTACATGGATGTAATTTGTCCAAATTTCCGTTTTTCCAGAGAACTGTCTGCTGAATCTTCTTTGAATTAAAGGTCTACATTAGTCCCTAAACAATGGCCAACACCTACGTTTTACGTAGCTTACCAGAGCATGTGCAAAGTTTCACAAAGTCGTGGGAATTCGTCTAGGGAATTTGCTTGCTGTGGGAACTCGCCAGAGACTCTAATAATAGTGCGTCGCAATCATTTCGCGTGTGCATAGGAACAGCAATTATGATTCGTCAAGACTGGTCGACCACAAGCAGAACTGGCTACGAACCTCAACATTTGCAAGAGCGATTAATTGAAGCATCGGCAATTATGGCTGCCATTCTTGTTATAGCTTTGGCTGTTATCACAACGGGCTTTGTGGCCCGCATGCTTCAATGATGATGGACTTGGCACCATCATTATTGAGATTTCGTTGTTGCTGAGTTAACTCCTTATCAGCAGTCGTACAGTATGACCTCAATGCGATTGGGAGTCGAATCCCATTCCGCTCGATGGACTACTAAGATTGCCATGACGAGACCACATCATCAGGGATGCACAAACTGAAAGGCATAAAGGTTTGCTCGCTGCAATTCAAATCGAATTTTAATGACTTGTCCGGCTAAACGACTAACATCTGATCCCTGATTCCATTTAACACTATCAGCCAATGCATCTCCTTTCAGGGGTTCGCATTCTGCAATCGAAAATCCTGGTAACGGCTGCCCACGAGCGTCTTGCAGTTCTACTCGAAGTTGCCCGGATTTCTGACAAGCATAGTTTAGTTCCAGTCGTGAGCCGGAAAACCGAATTGGTTTTGTGATCAATGCGCCAACTTGATCACCGGCAGCCACTTTTACGAAGCCGTCCTTGCGGTATTCAAATCGGCGCACTCGGCTGTCAGGGCCTTCATAATAAGCTTCCGTCGCATAGACAGACAAATGATTGGGACGGCTATCCAATTCAACAACTCCCCATGCCATATAGTTGCTGCGATTGCCTCGACGATCTTGCGGAGCGTCCTCGGGAATGACCGGTTCCAGCCAGCGGAAGAAGTGAACTCCATCGCGGCTGGCCATCAAGGTTGGTTCCACACGTTGGCCCTGTGACGGAAGATACCTTGTCGGGAATCCAAGAAGCAGATGAGGTGCCCGAACATATGGTTGTACTGCGTTGGTATATAAATGCTCAGCGGGAATCGTTGCTTGGTATTCCAGTAATCTTGGTGACGTCCAATTCGCCCAGTCCTTGGAGTCAGAAGTCATGATAGCTCGCACACCGTCGACAAACGTTCGATGGTATTCACGGTACACCTGGCTTTTAGAATCCCAAAAGGCCAAATTCTGTGAATCGAATGCGCCTTCTGTTATCACTGGCTGGGCTGAGCTTTGTTGCCAATGCAATCCATCTGCGGACTGAAAGGTGTACAGACCTCTCTCACCGACTGGACGCCCTCGCGAAATACCTTTGTAACGCGCCGATGGGTCGCAAGCCGGGTTGAGATCCTTAAAGGCTGCAAAGCAGTGAGTTCCCAGACCATCCAAAACGATGTTGTTTGCCCTCGAGCCCTCAAACTCAAATAGACCTAGAGCAGGTTTGGTCCAGTGAATTCCATCCTGGCTTTCGGCATAACAGGTCACTTCTCGATGTGGCGATTGTTGCTTCTGATTATCCCAATGGGAGCCTCGATAATACATCCGGAAACGATCGTCATCCCGCAAGACTGTGTAATAGGCTGACGTGTTCCCCTCCCAGGGCGCATCGGTTGTCAACACAACTTCGCATGGTTGCGGTTGAACCAATTCCCAGGTAATGCCTTCGGTCATGCTCTCAATGAGCCGATCGTCTACGAAAAGTTCACGCCTTGAACCGATATCCAGCGAATCACCGAAATCCAGTGATTCTCGGTTCGTTTCGGAGTTAGCGTGACTGCCTAAAAGGCCAGTCAACGCTAGGTAAGCCCAAATCAACAGACGTTTCATATCTTATCGCCAGGTGTGAAATCAAAATGGTAGGTAGTGTGCTTCAAATCGCAGATCATTGGATTGCATTAGAGGTCGCTTCCACTCTTTTCCATGTATCCATGATGGAGGTTACATGCAAATCCAGTTGGGACTTCTGTTCTTCAGATTGTTGGCGGATTTGGTCGAACAATTGGTGCATTTCTCCTCGCAGCACTGCATGTTGTTTGAAGAACTCGATGCTCTGCTCCCAAGCTTTACGATGTGCTGCGAAAGCTTCAACAAAGGCTGGCGGACATGCCGAATAGTCGATAGCATTCAAGCCCACTAGATATGCCTCCACGGCCGATGCTAGGGGAACAGTTTCCGACATCCGATCTCGCTGATGCGCCAATACACGATCAATTTCTAGGACCAAGGTTATGGCTGACCTGGCGGCCGAATCCTGTTGGCCTGTTGCGCGCTCGTAGAACAACTGATAGCGAGTTTCCCACGATTGCCCACCATCATGAGATATTTCTCCAAGTTGCACGAAGTGGTCCTGATCGATGGGCTCAAAAGAACCTCGCACATCTTGTGGTTTGCCATCTGCATTGCGCATGGTTCCGACGTAGCGCATGAGTGTTCCATTGAGGCCCCCAATAAATTCGCCGCTGCCACCATCGCTGCCCGTCCAAGTTTGCCGCCAATTGGCTTGTTCACGATCGTAATAGTGTAAACCGATACCTTGATAGGTCGTTCCACGCTGGTATTTCTCTACGATCGCGCCATTTTGAGAATGCCGAGTGAATTCATTGCGTGCAATTACGTCCCCTTGTTCGGTACTTCGCACGTTCCAATTTCCCAGGACAAAGTCGAATTCGCTGGCTGTCAGCACCTTCTGTGCGTGCAACTGTGAAACAAACAAACAGCTCAGAAAAACCGAGCCAAGAAATGCCATATGTCTAGCAGCAGATTGCACTTTCAACTTAGTCATTATTGATCGCTCACGGATTCGAAAAAAGCTGGGGACGAGGAGCCGTTGTAATATGTCCAGGCAGTCGTTGCTCTGTTCCTGGTTGATCTTTGTCTCCTAGACGACGTCGCGCATTCCCCGCTAGCTCAGCTAGACGGCTTACGATTTCCGGATTTTGAGCAGCAAGATTATTCTCGCAACCAGGATCTGCAACGACGTCGAACAATAATGCTGCGTTTGGTTGCCCAGAATGAAAATGCGGATGTCGTTCGAATTTTGTTAGAGGCAGGAATAGTTTCCATACGCCGCTACGGACCGCTTGCAACTGATCTTGCTCATAGTAGAAGAAAGCTTCATAGGGAGATTCCAGTTCGTGGTCATCGTCTACCATTAGGCTACCTATATCATAGCCATCGACTTCTGGAATCTTAGGGACTCCTGCTAAAGATGCCCACGTAGGTAACAGGTCAAGTGTCGAGCACAGGACAGAACAGGTTGTTGCATCAGGAATTCTCCCTGGCCACCACATCAGCGAAGGAACTCGGAAGGCAGCCTCGCTTGTCGAATACCCTCTGCCATGTAAGGGTGCGTTGGATCCTCGATAGGGCGATCCTGGTGGGTTATTGGGGGCTCCATTGTCAGAGGTGAATATCACCAGCGTCTGCTCTGCTTTGCCGAGTCGCACGAGTTGGTCGAGTATTTGTCCCGTGGACCAATCTATTTCTTCTACTGCATCGGCCCAAGGGCCGCTTGGACTTCGACCGTGAAATGGTGGACTGGAAAAGGGCTTGGGCGTACTTCCAGGCATTGCATGCGAGAGTACCAAGAAAAATGGACTCGAGGACCGACTAATGAAATCCAGCGCCGCTTGCGTATATCGACGAGTCAAAGTGTTGCGATCGACCGGCGCTTCAACGACGGAATCTTGAATCATCAGCGGCAATGGAGGCCAACCTCGAGACTGGTTTTCAACCATGTCATCACTATAGGGAATTCCAAAAAACTGATCGAATCCTTGCTTTGTCGGCAAGAATTCAGCTTGATCTCCCAAATGCCATTTGCCAATCAAATACGTACTATAGCCAACGGATTTGAGTACTTCAGCCACCGTTTGTTCTTGAGGATTCAGCCCATATGGGGAAACGGGGCGCAATACCTGACCATCGTGTGGATTGCGATGCATGCCAACGCGTTGTGCATAGCATCCTGTCATGATGCTTGCACGAGAGGGAGTGCAAACTCCTGCAGAAACATAGAAGTGAGTAAATGTCCTTCCCTCGTGTTGCATGCGTAACAAAGCTGGAGTTTGGGTCAGTGTACTACCAAACGGCTGAATGTCACCGTAGCCCAAGTTGTCGCAAAGGATCAGAATTATATTGGGGCGTGAGGCTTCGGCAGCGAGTGATTTCATTGGTCGTTGTAGCTGGAGAGCTAACATCGTAATACCAACGCAGGCGATCAAGCGAAGGGTGGAAGAAACCTTCGAAATCCTATTCATCTAACATACCCTTCACGAAGGACGTTGAACTAGACGTTATACTTTGCATGGCTGCGTACGGCATTGCGCGACAACCTTAGCCAATTCGAATCCTCTATTGCACTAGACGTATGGACATCCAGCGATTCTCAATAAGGCAACTGCTGTTGGCAACCGCTATCGTAGCACTTTTTTGTGTGGCCTTTGTGACGGAGAACCCTTGGTGGCGTGCAACCTTGGGAACCTTAACCATGGGAATGTTGCTCAATGCTTTAGTGGCTGCCATTTTCGCAAGAGGAGAACAGCGTGCATACTCTCTCAGCTTCTTCCTGGGAGCAGTATTCTTTTTTTTCGGGTTTTATACCTATATGGTCTCGTTGCCATACATGATAACCATCAAGTTCTACGATTACTTGAGCAATTCATTACCTGTGCAGCCCGATGAAGAGAACTTCATGCTAGTTGCTATTATCTTTTGGTTGCAAGTCCTATGTTTGACAACGGCCCAGCTAGGACTTGCCTGGTATCGGCGAAGCCAGAAAACTGCCGCGTGTGATAAGGTCTATTCACCATCGGCATCGGAGTCCGATTCACGACTTATTCAAACCAATAGCCAATAACCCTTACGGTCTCCTGGATTACCGGACTGCTCGAAGGACTTGGCTGAGTCTAATCTAACAAGGTTCAGTATCAATTCCATCAATCATAACGAATGCGCCACTCTTGCCGTAAATTCAAGGATGAATCTCGAGATTCTGCTGCCCGAATGGCAGGCGGAATTGAAACTTCGCCTCACATGCGGCTATGTTTGATGGGCTTTCTGTTCTCTACCGCGACTGAGAAATTCGCATGGCGAAACCACTCCAATTTCAATTAGGCGAACTTACCTTGTCCTTCGATTTGGACAAGATCCATCGAACCCGTCTTTACGGCAGCAAAGAGCTAGAAGTGCTGGATGATCAGCAAACGCCTTGTGAACTTGCCACTCTGGCCGACGATGGACGCACCATCGTGAGCCGCGGTGGAACCGGGATGGGCTGGATCGACGCAGACGGATTTTGGCAGGAAAAACAGGATCTGATACCTGTTGACGTAACTGGTGAACAATTAAGGCCGGTGGCAAGCTCGTTTGCGAAGCCCATTACTTTGTTTGAAACTGCCACAGTTGATCAATACCTATTGCACAACATTCGGCTCGTGTACGCCTTGCGTCCAACTAACGAATCGGGATTTGACGACTTGAAGAGTGAGCTTGAGCGTGGAACTATTTTTACCTTTCCCTATAGCTACCGAGGCGGCTTGGAGGCAGACACAGCCTTTCTACTGCTGAGCGCAGAAGGGGAACTGATCTTGGCCGTGGGAACACTCACAACGGTTGGCTTTATTGGTATTCAATCGCCCATTAGTGACGACATCCATTCCGAATTCGACATCGAAGAAGATGAGCTAATGAGCTTTGACATGATCTAGGAACCGAACACGATGCCTGCCAGTCCAAAGACCTAGTAAATCCAATTTTGGCATCACTTCGAATTGTTACTCAACACCGAGCCAAAATTGTCATTATCTACCAGCTGGAATCAACCACATGCCTGAAATCAACATCAGCAATTCATCTGGACGGGATGCCGTAGTGGCACTCGGTAGTGCGACTAACGTGCGCCAAGTACGTTGGTTGGATAGCCGTGGTCGGCAGGTTAACGGTGTGAGGTTCATCAAATCGACACTGCTCCACGATTTGACTACGTTACTTAAAGAGCACTCCGACGACTTGGCGGCCCTTTCAAAAACGATTATCGATACAGACCAAGAAATCGACCTTGAGAACACCGGGCGTTTGTTGAAGGAAACATCTAGGATCTATATCGACAAAGACTGTGGGATTGTCCGCAATGTGACATTTTGGGAAGTGATCAAGAACCCCGATGGAACCCTCCGAGAGCGCCGTCCTAGAAAGCTTGCAGATACAAACGTATCCTCCGATACACCGTTACGCTGGTCGGGAGTCTTTGTTCCAAAGCAGGAGGCGATTCGGAAATTCGTTTTTTCTGGTAAGTCACAGCTGCAGCACATCAATGGTTTAACTTACGACTTCTTGTATGCCATGGCCCAGGATTTGATGCAGCGAGATTGCCTGATGCTGCTTGGTGCGGGACCGAAATCAAATCAGCCGTTGATCTTGCGACGTGGCGGAACACCTTACCGAGGATTCCTTGAGGGTCGTGTTGAAGGAGACCAGTATTTACTCCTACTTCACTTTTCAAACTTGGAACTGAAAGTACCGCCACCTGCTGATGCTTGAGTATTAACTGGGAACAACTCCGATGCCCGAAACAAATATCATCGATCGCTCCAAATTTGAAATCAAACTTGGTGGTTACGCTGTAGGTAATAGCGCGTGCTTGACGGATCCAACAATCGTCAGTCAGGCTCAGGAGTATCGCCGACAAGTTGCTGCCAGAATGATACCTTTAGGCAAAGAGGATGTATCCGCCAAGCTCCCCGCCTCTGACTACCTGGTAAGTCGAAAGGTAGATGGAGAATTCAATTTGCTTGTTTGGGAGGACGGACAGGCTTGCTGCGTGAATCCTGGTGGCACAGTGCGTATCGGTCTACCATGGCTTGAAGAAGCCGCACAAACTTTGCAGAATGCCGGTGTTCATTCTGCACGTATCGCCGGTGAGCTATACGTGCATTGCACAGATCGACGCCCACGAGTCCACGACGTTTCCAATATTGCACGAAACCCCCAGGATGACGCCGATCTACAACGATTGCGTTTTGCTGCATTTGACATTGTTAGCTTAGAGGGTCAACCTGCCGGTGAATTGTACGCCGATGCGTTGCAGACTCTGGAGAGTCTATTTGGCAAAGGAACTTTGATTGGGGTGGTAGAGACTCACGTCGTCACCCAGCCCCAAGAGATCGTCAACTTGTTTGAACGATTGGTGGAAGGTGAAGATGCAGAAGGTCTTGTCGCCCGAAGTGATACAGCCGGACAATTCAAGATTAAGCCGCGACATACACTGGATGTGGCAGTCATTGGATTTACCGAATCTAGTGACGATAGAGCAGGTCTGCTTCACGACTTGTTGGTCGCCGTTGTACGAGAAGACAATTCACTGCAGGTTCTATGCAGAGTGGGCGGTGGTTTCTCGGAAGAACAGCGGCGACTGATGCTCAGTGATTTGAAAGACATGGTGGTCGCGAGTGAATACGCTGAAGTCAATTCTGATTATGTAGCCTACCAAATGGTGCGACCCGAATGGATCATCGAGATCAGTTGCCTCGATTTGATTTCTCAGACCACGCGGGGCGGCGACGTCAACCGCATGGTGCTCGCCTATGATAAGGGAGCGAATGAAGGCTACCGCGTGATTCGACGAATGCCTTTGGCTTCAGTTATCTCTCCACAGTTTATCTGTCGCCGAGACGACAAATCGCTGCACACACTGGATGTTTCATGCCACCAAATCAGCAAGTTGGTTGAAGTCAACAATATCAATGCTGATGCCACGAGCTTTACGCTACCTAAAACAGAGGTCATCCGCCGTGAGGTTTTCACCAAGCAGCTCAAGGGTGAAACTATGGTGCGAAAGTTTCTGCTGTTAAAGACAAATAAACAGGCTGTTAGCGAAGAACATCCCGCTTACGCGATTCACTACACAGACTTCAGCCCAAATCGCAAAGACCCGCTGGCTCGAGATGTTCGGATCAGCAACTCATTGGAGCAAATTGAACAACTGTATGTGGACATGAAGGCTGAGAACATCAAGAAGGGTTGGCTGTCTGTATAAG